>CAMLQS010000038.1 GCA_946482165.1 uncultured Verrucomicrobiota bacterium
CGCAACGGCCTCCCCGGAAAAAACTGGATTTTGGCCCCGAGTAGCGGAAGTCGGGTTAAGTTGCCCCAGCGAGGGGCTCCTAAGAAGTTTTTTGTAAGGCTAACATTGGACTGTAGTTGCCCGGGATATCCGAACTTACTTTGCCTGTGCTGGGTGTGTGACGATGCGCCTCGGTTCCATCCAGTCCACGGCATGCGTTTTCGTTTCGGGCAGCCGGCCGCAAGGCGTTTGACCCTGCCTAAGTTGCGCGCCGTGCGCTCTGCGGGGCAATTTCACCCCTCTACGTGCGCAGCGAGCGGGCTGCGAAGGGAAGTTCGACTACTTGGCGGCGTTTGCCGGGGACCTAAACGCGGTGACCGCCACCTTGTGCAAGCGGCCAAAGTTCTCTTCGGTGTCGTCAAGACGCCGTATAATGCCCCCATGACGGCCAATTGCGTCGAGCCGCCGGAGCGGGTCCAGATATCCAAGTAATGCCGCAGCGGCACCGCGTGGCGGCATCCCTATTCCAATGGAGCGCCCCAAACGCGCGGTGGTTTACCCGTCGACGCGAAGCCTTGGACCGAGGGTATTCGTCTTTTCGCTACGAAATTCGTCTGCGGGGAAAAAAGCGCTTGCGGATGGGCGGCGAAGCCCCTCTTCCTGACCCTCCCACCGAAACTTCCCGTCGGCTCACTCACCCGACTGCAGTATCGGAACCTCACTTTCCGTCGCTCGACCGGCCCTCCGTATCCATAGGGCGACTTTCTTTTTGCGATTCTTGGAAATTTCGCTTGCCGCGTTTTTCCCGGAATCGCAACGTCGTAGTCTTTTCCCTATTTCTCAGCGTCTTTAAACCCTCGTCATGCCTACCATCAACCAACTCGTGCGCAAAGGCCGTCGCAAGGTCAGCGCGAAGTCCAAGTCTCCCGCCCTGGACAATAATCCCTTCCGTCGCGGCGTTTGCGTGCAGGTCATGACCCGCACGCCAAAGAAGCCTAATTCCGCTATCCGTAAGGTCGCCAAAGTTCGCCTGACCAATGGCAACGAGGTCATCTCCTACATCCCTGACGAGGGCCACAATCTCCAAGAGCACTCAATCGTTCTCGTTCGTGGCGGTCGCGTAAAGGATCTCCCCGGCGTGCGCTATCACATTGTCCGCGGCACCCTGGACGCCACCGGCGTCGAAAAGCGTCGTCGCTCCCGTTCGAAGTATGGCGTGAAGCGCCCGAAGGCCGCCGCCGTCAAAAAGTAAGCCCGCCCTCAACCGCAGCCCTTAGCACCTTACCGCACCATGTCACGTCGTCATCGCGCTACCAAGCGTCAGAGCACCCCAGATTCCCGCTACAACAGCGCCCTCGTTGCCCATCTCGTCAACGTGGTCATGCAGTCCGGCAAGAAGAACCTCGCCGAGCGCATCGTTTACGGTGCCTTTGAGAAGGTCTCCGAGAAGCTACAAAAGGGCGATCCCGTGGATCTCCTCATCGGCGCTCTTGAGAACGCCCGTCCGCGTCTTGAGGTGAAGAGCCGCCGCGTTGGCGGCGCCACCTATCAGGTTCCCGTCGAAATCTCCTACGAGCGCCAAGAGTCTCTCGCGCTCCGCTGGATCGTGACCGCTGCGGGTGGCCGCAAGGGGCAGCCCATGAAGGAAGCCCTCGCGGCCGAGCTCGTGGATGCCTATAATAACACAGGCTCCGTGGTGAAGAAAAAGGAAGACACGCACAAGATGGCCCAGGCCAATCGCGCCTTCGCCCATCTCCGCTGGTAAGCCTACTGCACCCGTTCCGCACCCGCCGCACTCGACTCTTCAGGCAACATGTCCGACGCTCCCCAGATCACGATTGTCACCGATAAGGCGAAGATTTCGCCTGCGAACTCCAAGAACCGTCCCTTCCCCTTGGAGTGGACCCGCAACATCGGTATCGCCGCGCACATCGATGCCGGCAAGACCACCACCTCGGAGCGCATTCTGTTTTACTCTGGCGCCGTCCATAAAATGGGCGAAGTGCACGAGGGCACTGCGGTCACCGACTGGATGGAGCAAGAGCGCGAGCGCGGCATCACCATCACCGCCGCCGCCATTTCCTGCGCTTGGAACGCGTCCTGCGGGCCGTGGAAGGGCATCAAGCAGCGTATCAATATTATTGATACGCCCGGACACGTCGACTTCACCGCCGAGGTCGAGCGCTCCATGCGCGTTCTTGACGGCGCCGTCGCCGTGTTCTGCGCCGTCGCCGGCGTGCAACCCCAGTCCGAGACCGTTTGGCGCCAAGCCAACAAATACGGCGTTCCCCGCGTCGCGTTCATCAACAAGATGGACCGCACCGGAGCCAATTTCTTCCGCGCCATCGATGAGATGCGCGAGAAGCTGAAGGCCAACGCCCACGCCCTCTTCCTGCCCATCGGCAACGAGGAAAACTTCTCCGGCGTCGTCGATCTCGTCCAAGAGGTCGCCTACATGTTCGAGGATCCCCTCAACATGGATCTTGATCCCAAGCTTCATCCGATTCCCGAGAACATGGTCGCTCAGACCAAGGAATACCGCGAGAAGCTGATCGAGGCCGTTTCCGATTTCGATGACGCTCTGGCCGAAAAGTATCTCGGTGGCGAAACCATCACCCCTGCCGAGCTCATGGTTGCGGTCCGCAAGGCCACCGTATCGATGAAGTTCACGGGCGTCGTCCCTGGCTCCGCATTCAAGAAGAAGGGCATACAGCGCCTCCTTGACTGCGTCGTCAATTACCTGCCGAACCCGCTCGATCTCCCTCCGATGATCGGTCAGAATAGCGACGGCGAGAACGTTGGTATCAAAGCCGATGACAGCGCCAAGCTCGCCGGTCTCGCATTCAAGCTTTGGACCGACCCGTTCGTTGGTAAGCTCGTTTTCTTCCGCGTCTACACTGGCGTGCTCCCCAAGGGCTCCGTTGTTTACAATCCCCGCACCCGTCGCACGGAGCGCGTTTCGCGCTTGGTTTTGATGCGCGCGATGGACCGCGAAGAAATCGATTTCGCCTATTCCGGCGACATTTGCGCGATGGTCGGCGTTAAGGACGTGATCACCGGAGATACCCTCTGTCACGAAGATGCCGATATCCGTCTCGAGCCCCCGTCTTTCCCCGAGCCCGTTATCTCGATGTCGATCGAGCCAAACTCGAAGGCTGACCAAGAGAAGCTCGGCACCGCCCTTCAACGCCTCGTCGCTGAGGATCCCACTCTTCGCGTCAAGACCGACACCGACACGGGCCAGACCATTCTCTCCGGCATGGGCGAGCTTCACCTAGAGATCATCGTTGATCGTATGAAGCGCGAGTTCAAGGTCGAGGCAACCTCTGGCAAGCCCCAGATCGCCTATCGTGAAACGATCACCGCCGCAGCCGGAGGCGAGGGCAAATTCGTCCGCCAGTCTGGCGGTAAGGGCCAATACGGTCACGTCGTCGTCAAGATTTCCCCCAACGAAAAGGGTAAGGGCATCGAAGTCATCAACGATACAGTTGGTGGTTCCATCCCCAAGGAATTCATCAAGCCTTCGATCGACGGCATCAACGAAGCCGCCAATAACGGCGTCGTCGCCGGCTATCCTGTTGTCGATGTGATCGTCAACATCATCGACGGTTCCTTCCACGAGGTCGACTCGTCTGAAATGGCGTTCAAGATGGCTGGCATCTTCGCGTTCAAGGACGCGATGAAGAACGCCAAGCCCATTCTCCTCGAGCCCATCATGGGCGTCGAAGTGACCACGCCCGAAGAGTATCAGGGCGACCTCATCGGCGACATCAATCGTCGTCGCGGCACCATCCAGGGCATGGAGAACAAGAACGGCGCGTGTATCATCGCCTCGACCGTTCCGCTTGAGAACCTTTTCGGTTACGTGACCGACATTCGCTCCCTCTCCAAAGGCCGCGCCTCCGCATCGATTACTCCCTCCCATTTCGAGCAGGTCCCCAACCAGCTCCTCGCCAAGATCGTGGAAACCTCCTCCAAGGCTCCCGCTCGCACGTAAACCTTCGTTCTTTTTCCCGCCATGAAAGGCCAAAAAATCCGCATCCGTCTCAAGGGCTTCGACTATCGCGTCATCGACCAGTCCGCCCTCGAGATCGTCGAGACCGCCAAGCGCTCCGGCGCCCGCGTCTCCGGTCCCGTTCCGCTCCCGACCAAGATCGAGAAGCTGACCGTCAACCGTTCCCCGCACGTGGACAAGAAGTCCATGGAGCAGTTTGAGAGCCGCACCCACAAGCGCCTCATCGACATCATCGAGCCCACCGCCCAGACCGTGGACGAGCTGAAGAAGCTCAACCTCCCGTCCGGCGTGGACATCACCATCACCGTGTAAGTATCCGCAAACCGAATACAACACGTCCAGCCCTTTCAGTCCGACAGTTTAGCGGCACTCCGGCGCCTCCGCCGGAATCGCTAATGTAGGTCTCACGAAACGGAAACCCTCCACCTACCGCTTAGCCATGATCAACACCCTCATCGGTAAAAAGATCGGCATGACGCAGGTCTACGACGCGCAAAACGTCTTGGTCCCCGTCACCGTCGTCGAAGCCGGACCCAACTCCGTGGTCCAGGTCAAGACCGTCGAAACCGACGGCTACAACGCCGTCCAGCTCGGCTTCTCCGCCCTTAAGACGAAGAATGCCTCCAAGGCCGAACTCAACCATGCCAAGAAGGCTGGTCTCGAGTCCGCCCCCCGCGTCCTCAGCGAAGTTCGTCTCGCCGAAACGCCCACCCAGAAGCCCGGTGACGTGGTCACCGTCGAGTCCTTCAAGGAAGGCCAACTCGTTGATGTCATCGGCATCACGAAGGGCAAGGGCTTCGCGGGCGTCGTCAAACGCTTCCGCGTCGCCGGCGGTCCCGCCACCCACGGCTCCATGTTCCATCGCCGTATCGGCTCGGTCGGTATGCGCCAGACCCCCGGTCGCGTTTGGAAGAATCAGGCGATGCCCGGTCACATGGGGCAGGTTCGTCGCACTCTACAGAACCTCCAAGTCGTGAAGGTTGTTGCCGACAAGAACCTCATCCTCGTGAAGGGCGCCATTCCCGGTGCCAACGGTGACGACGTGATCGTTCGCACCGCCATCAAAGGCCAGCCCAAGAAGGCCTGATAAAGGAGAACGCCACCCATGAAACTCAAAGTTTACAGCGCAGACGGCAAAACCTCCCGTGAGCAGGACTTCGCCGATCTTCCCCAGTTCGAAGGTGACAAGGGCGTGCAAGCCCTGAAGGAAGTCATTGTCGCCATCAACGCCAACGCCCGTCTCGGCACCCACTCCACGAAAACCCGTGGCGAGGTGTCCGGCGGCGGCAAGAAGCCTTGGCGTCAAAAGGGCACCGGCCGCGCTCGCGCCGGTTCCATCCGCTCCCCTCTGTGGGTCGGCGGTGGTGTCGTCTTCGGGCCCAAGCCCCGCGACTACTCCAAGAAGATCAACTCGCAGGTGAAGGCTCTGGCCTTCTCCCGCGCTCTCTTCGAACGCGCCGTCGCCGGCGAAATCGACGTGATCGAATCTTGGACTGTTTCCGCGCCCAAGACCAAGCTTTTCAACGAAGTGCTCGGCCGCATCGCTCCCGTAGGCAAGATTCTCGTCGTCGACGAGACCTTCGAGAAGAATGCCGCCCTTGCCGCCCGCAATGTTGAACGTGTCTCCCTTCAGGAGGCCGCCAAGCTCAACTCCAAGGATCTCGCTCAATACAAGCGAATCATCGTCTCCACCAAGGGCCTCGAAAAGATCATCGCCCGCGTCAACGGAGGTAAGAACTAATGAACGCCCTCGCCGTCCTCAAACAAGTCCGCCTCACCGAGAAGGCCTCCGGTCTCTCCGCTGATCTCGGCCAATACACCTTCGAAGTGGATCGCAAGGCCACCAAGCATCAGATCGCCGTCGCTGTCGAAAAGACCTTTAAGGTCAATGTCGTCCGCGTGAACACCCAGGTCATCAAGGGCAAGCCGAAGCGCTCCCGTGCCGGCCGCCCAATCAAGACCTCCACCATTAAGAAGGCCCTCGTGACCCTCAAGGCCGGCGACAAGATCGAGCTCATCTGAGCTTCGCTCCACGCCCCCACCCAAGGAACCACCCAACATGGCTCTCAAATCCTTTCGTCCTCTCACCCCGTCGCAGCGCTTCACGGTGCTGAATCAGGATGAGACTCTCACCGACAAGCGCCCTGAGCGGTCCCTGACCTACTCTCAGGCAAAGTCCGGCGGCCGTAACAACAACGGACGCATCACCAGTCGCCGTCGAGGCGGCGGTCACAAGCGTCTACATCGCATAGTCGACTTCAAGCGCGCTATACTCGACGTGCCCGCCACCGTGCAGGCAATCGAGTATGATCCCAACCGCTCGGCTCGCCTCGCGCTCATCGTCTATAAGACCGGTGAGAAGGCCTACATCATTGCGGCCAACGGCATGAAGATTGGCGACACAATCGTCACCTCGAACAAAGCCACGACCAACGACTTCCTTGTTGGTAACAACTTCCCCCTCGAGATCATCCCTCCCGCAACGAAGCTTCACTGCGTGGAGCTCATCCCTGGTCGCGGCGCCCAGCTCGGCCGCACCGCTGGCACGTCCATCGAGCTCGTCGCCGTCGAAAACGGCGCTGCCCAGCTCAAGATGCCCTCGGGCGAGATCCGTCTCGTCAATCCGAAGTGCCGTGCCACGATCGGCGAGGTCGGCAATGGTGATCACATGAATCGCTCGCTCGGCAAGGCCGGCCGCAATCGCTGGCTTGGCAAGCGTCCCCGCCAGCGCGGCGTTTCGATGAACCCGGTTGACCACCCCAACGGCGGTGGCCAGGGCAAGTCCAAGGGTGGTGGCGGTCGCCAGCACCTCGTCTCCCCTTGGGGCCAGCTCGCGAAGGGCTTCCCCACCCGCAAGCGTTCGAAACCCTCGAACAGCCAGATCCTCGTCCGCCACAACGGCCGCAAGCCGCGCGGCAAGAAGTAACCTTACCGCCCACCCACCATGGCCCGTTCCATCAAAAAAGGTTTCTTTGTCGACTATCACCTTCTCGAAAAAATCGAAAAGGCCGTCGCCACCAAGAACAAGAAGCCCATTCAAACCTGGTCCCGCCGCTCGACCATCACGCCCGACTTCATCGGCCACACTTTCAATGTCCACAATGGGAAGGCGTTCGTCGCCGTCTACGTCACGGATAATATGGTTGGCCACAAGCTCGGCGAGTTCGCCCCAACCCGCGTCTTCAAGGCGCATGGTGGCATGACCCGCAAGGAAATCTGAGTTCGCCTCCGTAACGTGCGTTCTTTCCGATGCACTCGCCTCTACGCTGCTTTGTCGCCCTTTCGTCCGCCTTTATCGGTGTCGCATCGGCTGGAGCGGCTGTTTTGGGCGGGCGCTCGGTGGGAACCGCTCGCGTTACGCAGATCGACCGCACGCTCGTCGCCGACCTCGTCGTTCTCGACGCCGGTTTGGAGGCTGGTTTGCGCCAAGGCATGATTTGTATCGTAACGCGTGGAGGCGCGAAGATCGGCGAGCTCCAGCTCGTCGATCTCCGACCTCAAGCATCAAATGCCGTGATTCTCGATATCAAGGCCGGCCAATCTCTCCTCAAACGAGATCAGGTCGCCGTCAAAACTGTTTCATCTCGAAAATAACCACACACCAAAGGGCAGGGCGGGGGAGCTAATCCTCCGCTGCTGTCGCCCCTAAAAAGGAATCTCCTCCCATGGAAGTCAAAGCCATCACCCGCAACGCTCGCATGTCCCCCAAAAAGGTTCGCGAGGTTGTCCGCACCATCACCGGGCGCCCCGCCACCGAGGCCTCCGAGTATCTCGCGCTTATCCCGCGTAAGAGCGCCCAGCTCATCAACAAGACGCTCAAGAGCGCCATCGCGAACGCCGAGAACAACAACAACCTCTCGTCGGACACGCTGGTTGTGAAGACCGCCTACGTCGACCAAGGACCTGTCTTGAAGCGATTCAAGGCCGCTGCCCGCGGCACCGCCGCCCCCCGCCGCAAAAAGATGAGCCATATCACCGTGGTGCTCACCGACGGCGCCGCCGCCTAAACCTAGACCCGACTTACACATCATGGGCCAGAAAACCAATCCCACCGGCTTCCGTCTCGCCGTCCGTCGCAACTGGCAGTCTCGCTGGTATGCCACCAAGAAGGACTTCGCCAAGCTCCTCCATGAGGACCAGATCATCCGCGAAAAGCTGATGGAGAAGCTGAAGGCAGCCTCCGTGCCGAAGATATTCATCGAACGCGCATCCAACCGCGTCCGCGTCAAGATCTACACCGCCCGCCCCGGTATCGTCATCGGTCGCAAGGGTGCCGAAGTCGAGATCATCAAGGCCGATCTCGCCAAGCTTACCGGCAAGGACGTCCTCCTCGACATCCAAGAGATCAAGAAGCCCGAGATCGAGGCCGGCCTAGTCGCCGAGAACGTCGCACTCCAGCTTGAACGACGTATCGCTTTCCGCCGCGCTATGAAGAAAGCCGTCGAGACCGCGATGAGCCTCGGCGCCGAAGGCATCCGTATCCAATGCTCCGGCCGCTTGGGTGGCGCCGATATCGCTCGCCGCGAGTGGCAGCGTAAAGGGCGCGTGCCTCTCCACACCCTTCGTGAGAACATCGACTACGGGTTTTTCGAGGCCCACACCGTTTATGGCAAGATCGGCGTAAAGTGCTGGATCTGCAAGAAGGACGAGCCTGCCGCCTAAGGCGCTCGTCCGGACTCCACCACCACCCATCTAAAATAAGGAGAAACCTACCATGGCTCTCGCTCCCGCCCGCACCAAGTTCCGTAAGTCCCAGAAGGGCTCCCTCGCTGGCAACGCCAAGCGCGGCAATACCCTCGCCTTCGGGGAATTCGGCCTCCAATCCCTCACCCGCGGTCCCATGACCGGCCGCCAGATCGAGGCCGCCCGCGTCACCATCAGCCGCCACCTCAAGCGCAAGGGCAAGCTCTGGATCCGCGTGTTCCCGCACAAGCCGGTTACCAAGAAGCCCGCCGAAGTCCGAATGGGCTCCGGTAAGGGCGGCGTCGAATACTACGTCGCCCAAATCAAGCCCGGCGCCGTCCTTTTTGAGCTCGCCGGCGTTCCTGCCACAATCGCCAAGGAGGCCTTCCGCCTTGCCGACGCAAAGCTGCCCTTCAAGTGCCGCTTCATCGTCCGCGAGGGCGCCGCCGCCTAACCCGCAACCCGGAGAACCTTTTAATGAAAGCCAAGGAAGCCCGCGACCTTTCCGTCGCCGAGATCAACACCAAGCTCAACGAGACACGCGAAAAACTTCTCGCCCTCCGCCTGCGCAAGCAGACCGGCCAGGTCGAGAAGACCCACGAGCTCCGCGCCCTGCGCAAGGACATCGCCCGCCTCGAAACCATCAAGACCCAAAAGGCCGCCTAAGGCCTTTCGTATCCGAGGAATAAATACATGTCCACCGAACGCAACTCCCGCAAAACCCTCGTCGGCTTCGTCACCAGCCGCTCCGGCGACAAGTCCATCAAGGTCACCGTCCCCTTCAAGGTCCCGCATCCCCGTTACCAGAAGGTCATCAACCGCAAGACCGTCGTGCATGTCCACGATGAGAAGAACGAGACCCACCTCGGAGACAAGGTCGAGATCATGGAGACCCGCCCCATCAGCCGCCTCAAGCGCTGGCGCGTCATCAACGTGCTCGAACGCGCCGTCACCGCCGACGTCGCCGCAGTCTCCGAGTCCGACGTAGCCGCCTCCATCAAGGCCTAACCCTCCACCGGAGAAACCCAGACAATGATCCAACTCCGCTCCATACTCGAAGTCGCTGACAACACCGGCGCCCGCCGCGCCGCGATGATCAGCAAGAAGGGCCAGAACACCGCCACCGCCGGCGTCGGCGACGTGATCACCGTTCACATCAAGGATTCAGGCACCGACGCCACCGTGAAGAAAGGCGAGGTCGCAAAGGCCGTCGTCGTTCGCACCAAGGCCCCCGTCCGTCGTGCCGATGGATCCTACCTGCGCTTCGATTCCAACGCCATCGTCATCATCGGCGCCGATGGCAATCCCAAGGGCACCCGCATCTTCGGCCCTGTCGCTCGCGAGCTGCGCGCGAAGAATTTCATGAAGATCATCTCCCTCGCTCCGGAGGTTCTCTAACATGCCTGCCATCTTTCATATCAAACGCAACGACGAGGTCGTCGTCATCGCCGGTTCCCACAAGGGCAAGACCGGCAAGGTCCTTGAGCTTCTCGCCGCCAAAGAACGCGCCCGCGTCGAAGGCGTCGGCATGATCAAGCGCCACCTCAAAAAGTCCCAGGAGAATCCCAATGGCGCCATCGTCGAACGCGAAGGCAGCATCCACGTCTCCAACCTTCAGCTGAAAAGTCGTTTCGACGCGTCCAAGAAACGCGCGAGTTCCAAGAAGGCCTGATCAAGCGCAATAATTTCTTGCACGGGGCGGGGTGCTAATCTGTAACCTCGCCCCTTTTCGTCCCTCCACACCTCCTCTCCCATTAAACACTCAAGGTCGTCGGGTCGGCAATCCGGCGGTTACACCATCCAAATGAGCACCAAACGCGTTCCTTTTCTCAAGCAGCACTACTTCGAACAAATCGTCCCCGCTCTCATCAAGAGTCGCGGCTACGCAAATAAGCACGAGGTCCCGAAGTTCACCAAGGTCTCCCTCAACGTCGGCATCGACGCTGAAGCCGACAAAAATCAGATCGCCGATATTCAGCGCGATCTGTCCTCAATCGCGGGCCAGAAAGCCATTCTCGCGAAGTCGAAGAAGGCCATTTCGAATTTCAAGCTGCGCCAAGGCCAAGTCGTCGGTGCTCACGTCACTCTCCGCGGCGACTCCATGTGGGAGTTCCTTTATCGCTTGATCGCGGTCGCTCTTCCCACCATCCGCGACTTCCGCGGCGTCCACTCTAAACTGGACGGCCAAGGCAATTATGCCCTCGGCATCACCGACTTCACCATTTTCCCCGAAATCAACGTCGAAAGCGTGAAGAAGACGATGGGCCTCGATATCAACATCGTGACCACCGCGTCCAACGACGAAGAGGGCCGCGAACTTCTCAAGCTCCTTGGTATGCCTTTCCGCCGGACCGAGCAACAGATCGCCGCCGACGCCGCCGCCAAGAACAAGGCCGCCTAATTTTAACAGATTCCCGCCATGCCCAAGACCTCCGCCATCAACCGCAACGAGAAGCGCAAGGCCCTCGTCGAGAAGTTCGCCGCCAAGCGCGCCGAGCTCAAGGCCAAGCTCATCAACCCGGCCACCACCGACGAGGAATTTTTCGCCGCGAACAAGGCGCTCCAAAGATTGCCCAAGAATTCTTCACCGATCCGCGTGCGGAATCGTTGCAGCCTTTCCGGCCGCCCTCGTGCCTTCATCCGCAAGTTTGGCGTCTCCCGCATCACCTTCCGTGAACTTGCCCTGAACGGTAAGATTCCCGGTGTCACCAAGTCCTCTTGGTAATATAGAACCGACCGGCACTGATTTTTTGGCCCGCGGGGGTTAGCGCGTCGCAAGACGCGCCGGATATGACCCGCGCCGCCCGATAAACAACCAACATCCACCCACCATGACCGATCCCGTCAGCGATTTCCTGACCCGTTTGCGCAATTCCTCGCGCGCCGGCCAGGCCGAGTGCGTCGCGCCGCACTCCAATCTCAAGGAGAGCCTCGCGCTCATCCTCAAAGACGAAGGCTACGTAACCGACGTTTCCACCGGCACCGACTCCAAGGGTCACAAGACCGTCGTCGTTAAGCTGAAGTTCGTCGATGGCCAGCCCGCCTTCACCAACCTTTCCCGAGTTTCCACGCCTGGCCGTCGTCTCTACGTCGGTTACACCGAGATCCCACGCGTTCTCAATGGTCTCGGCATCGCTATTCTCTCGACCTCCAAGGGCCTCAAGAAGGACCAGGATTGCCGTCGCGAGAAGCTCGGCGGCGAGCTCGTTTGCAACGTCTGGTAACCCAAAGGAACCAATACAATGTCACGCGTAGGCAAAGTTCCCGTTACCATCCCCGCCAAGGTCAAAGTGGACGTCAAGGACACCACTGTCTCGGTTGAAGGCCCCAAGGGCAAGGTGTCCCGCACCTTCGCTCCTGTTGTCGCCATCACCGTCGCCGACTCGAAGGTGACCGTCGCGCCGACCGAAGAGTCGCGCTTTTCCCGTGCCATGTATGGCACCACTCGCTCGATCATCGCAGGCATGGTCAAGGGTGTCACGGACGGCTACAAGAAAGAGCTCGAAATCCAAGGCGTCGGTTTCAAAGCCGCGATCAAGGGTAAACAACTCGATCTCGCTCTCGGTTATTCCCACCCGATTCTCTTCGATATTCCCGAAGGCATCAAAATCGGCGTCGTTGATGGCACCAAGGTCAGCGTCGAGGGTTGCGACAAGCAGCTCGTCGGCATGGTAACCTCCCAAATCCGCTCCTTCTATCCGCCCGAGCCTTACAAGGGCAAGGGTGTGCGCATCGTCGGCGAGCGTGTCCGCCGCAAGGAAGGCAAGACCGTCGCCTAACGGCACTGTTCTTCTTTCTCTTTCTCTTAATCTTTCTCAAGGGACCAACACCCATGAATACCATTCGCAAAGCCGATCTGCTTCAGAAGCGCCGCTGGCGCATCCGCAAGAAGGTCTTCGGCACTTCCGCCCGTCCCCGCCTCGCCGTCAAATTCTCGACGAAGCACATTTACGCCCAGGCCATCAACGACGAGGCCGGCACCACGCTTGCGTTCCTCGGCACCCTCGATGCCGAGCTCCGCAAGCAGAAACTCGCCGCCAACCTCGCCGGCGCCAAGGCCCTCGGCGAAGCCTTCGCCGTCAAGGCCAAGGCCGCCGGGATTGAATCGGTCGTATTCGACCGCTCGGGCGCTCGCTACCACGGCAAGGTCAAGGCCTTCGCCGATGCGGCCCGCGCTGGTGGCTTGGTTTTCTAACCTATTTAAAAAATGAGCAATCCCGATTCCCCCGCCTCCGCCGCCGACGCTCCCGTTCCCGCCCCTGCGGCCGTCGAGGCTCCGGCTCCCGCTCCGGCTCCCGCTCGCGCTCCCCGTGGCCACCGTGGCCAAGGCGGCCCGAACCGCGGCCCGCGCCGCGACAACCGCGACCAGCAGCAAGATGACTCCGGCCTGTTTGAAAAGGTCGTGTTTATCAACCGCTGCGCCAAGGTTGTGAAGGGTGGCCGTCGCTTCTCCTTTGCCGCCATCGCCGTCGTCGGCGACCGCGCTGGCAAGATTGGTGTCGGCTATGGCCGCGCCAACGAAGTGCCGGACGCCATCAAAAAGTCCACCGAGGGCGCGAAGAAGCACATGTTCTCCGTAAAACTCAAGGGCGACACGATCCCGCACGAGGTCTTCGGCACTTACGACGGCGGCAAAGTTCTCCTGAAGCCCGCTACCACGGGAACCGGTCTCATCGCCGGCGGCGCTGTCCGCGCCGTGCTTGAGGCTGCTGGTGTCAAAAACGTGCTGACCAAGTCGATGGGATCGTCGAACCATATCGCCGTGGTGCATGCCACTATTGAGGCTCTCCTCCAGCTCAAGACCGCCGAAGACTACGCCAAGGCCCGAGCCTAAGCGTTTAGGCTCTGCAAATCCGAGTCCCGCGTAGTCAGATTATCGCTATGCGGGGCGCCAAATTAGGAACCATTCATGAAACTTCACGAACTTAAGAACGTTAAAGGCGCGGTCCACCGCAAGAAACGCGTCGGCTGCGGCGAAGGCGGCGGCCACGGCAAGACCTCCGGTCGCGGCGGCAAGGGCCAGACGGCCCGCTCAGGTGGCTCTATCCGTCCCGGCTTCGAAGGTGGCCAGATGCCCCTCTACCGGAAGCTGCCCCATCGCGGCTTCAATAACTATAACTTCCGCGTCGAGTATCCTGTGATCAACGTTGGCGATCTAGCCGCCCTTGACGCATCGGTCACCGAGGTCAACGCAGAGGTGCTTGCCTCTTCCGGTCTTATTCGAGGCGGCTCCGCCACGGTCAAGATCCTCGGAACCGGGGAGATTACCCGCGCCCTTAAGGTTACTGCGGCCAAGTTCTCCGAGTCTGCCAAGGCTAAGATCGAGAAGGCCGGCGGCCAAGCCATCGTCGCCTGACGCTCTGATCCATGTCGCGATTTGGTCACGCCGTCGTGACATAGCGCCTCTTCTGGGCGGGTGAGCGCCATTATAGCGCCCCCGCCCTTTTTCCGTTTTCTGTCAGCTTCCCCCTTTTCCAACGTGTTTTCCGCCTTCACCAATTCCCTGAAGATACCAGAGCTGCGCTCCCGGATCTTCTACACCCTCGCGCTTCTCTTCGTGGCCCGCGTCGGCGCGCACATACCGCTTCCCGGTCTCGACCCTCAGCCGCTCCAGGACTTTTTCAAAGCCAACGTGGGCGGAGCGAGCGGCGCCGTGGTGGGTCTATACAACATGTTCACCGGCGGCGCGCTCCTAAAGGGGGCCGTTTTCGCGCTCGGCATCATGCCTTACATAAGCGCCTCCATCATCTTTCAGCTCATGAGCGCAGTTGTTCCCGCGCTTAGCCGGCTTCAGCAGGAAGGCGATGTGGGACGCCAGAAGCTTACCCAGTATACGCGCTACGCGACGGTTGTTATCTGTCTGATCCAAGGCGCGCTGCTTATCCTGACCCTTGAGAATCCCGGTCGTCTCTTTCAAGGCTACGATGTAAACACTTACGGAAGCATCGTCATCGCAGGCCACACGACTTTTCTGCTTACCTCGATGATCTTCCTTACCGCCGGTACGATGGTGCTGATGTGGCTCGGCGAGCAGATTACCTCGCGCGGCATCGGCAATGGAGTGTCGCTTTTGATCACCGTGGGTATCTTGGCGGACATCCCCGGCGCCGCAGCGGCTCTTTGGCAGCTTGTGAATGCTCCGGTGGGCGTGAAGGCTATTGGCGCTCCTCAGCTCGTTGTCATGGTCATCCTTTTTGTCTTGGTCACCATGGGCTTGATTGCCGTGGTTCAAGGTCAGCGCAAAATTCCAGTTCAATACGCCAAGCGTGTCGTGGGAAACAAGGTCATGGGCGGGCAAAATTCCTTCCTTCCCTTGAAGGTCAATTATTCGGGCGTTATGCCCGTCATTTTCGCCAGCGCGATTCTTCTGTTCCCCCAGCAGATCCTCTCTTGGATCGGGGCGACCTTCGATTTGAAGTTCTTGGTGGAGTTCGCCAATAACTTCGTTTCGGGACACTGGGTTTATTACGCGGTGATGGCATTCCTCATCCTGTTCTTCAGCTATTTCTGGGTATCGGTGATGTTCAAGCCGATCCAAATCGCGGACGATCTGAAGAAGTATGGCGGATACATCCCGGGTGTTCGTCCCGGCGAGCCTACCGCCCGCTTCCTGGACTTCGTGATGACCCGTCTCACATTGGCGGGCGCAATCTTCCTGACGGTGATTTCCGTGATGCCCGACCTTCTTATGAATCAAATCAAGGTGCCGCAGCGCATCGCGATTTTCTTCGGCGGCACTGGCATGCTCATCACGGTCGGCGTCATTCTCGACACCATGAAACAAGTCGAGACCTTCCTGCTCCAGCGTCACTACGATGGCTTCCTCAAGAAAGGCCGCATCCGCGCCCGCTCCGGCGGCAACGTCGGCGGCGCCCTCAATGAGGCCGCCGATATGGCTACCGTTGGAAAGCTCTGGGCCGTTCTCGGCCTCATCTTCGCCATCGGCATTGCCGCATGGGCGGTGAATTATTTCCAGGGCCGCTGAAAAAGCGGCTTTACAGACCGCCCAGTGTCTGATTCGCCTTCAACCCTTTTCCCCATTCCGACCGGTCGCTCCACCAAGCTTCTGGTTCTCAATGGCGGTTCCAGCCTCTCCGAGGCTTGGCAAGATCAGTTTCGTTCTTTGCACATTGAGCACGTCTCTCCCGGCACTTTGGTAAGCCAGGAGATTTGTCGCCGCTCGCCGCTCGGCCAATCGGCCGAACTGGCGCAGCGACGCGGGACCTCCGTCCCCGCCGAAATTATCGTCGCCCTCGTGCGACGCTGGTTCATGGCGCGCAAACCCGATGCGGGATTCGCCCTAACAGGCTTCCCGGCTACGTTGCTCCAAGCCCGTATCCTCGACGAGTGGCTCGACGCGCGTGACGAAAGTCTCGACGCCGTTCTGGCCCTTGCGCCCGCCTTCACGCGCGGCGAACTCGCCGATTACTACCGCCTCCACGGCCTGCTCATCCGATCCGAGCCAGCCGCGGATTTCGCCTCTCGCTTATGATCCCGATTAAAGATGCCAACGGCATCGCGCGGATGCGCGAGGCCTGCGCGGTTGCCGCCTATGTTCTCCACGAGCTCAAAAAGCACGTGAAGCCCGGCGTCACGACTTACGACTTGGACCAAATCGCAAAAGGCCTGATCGCCTCCCGTGGTGCGCGCAGCGCCTGCTATGGCTACCAGATCGGTGATCGCCGCTTCCCTGCCTACACCTGCCTCTCGGTTAACGAAGAGGTTGTCCACGGAATTGGTTCCCTGAAGCGCGTCCTTCGTGACGGCGACATCATCTCACTCGACATCGTGGTCGAATATCAGGGCTACATCGGCGACAACGCATTCACGGTTCCTGTCGGCGCCGTTTCGTCCGCCGTTCAGAAGCTCCTCGTCGTTTCCCAAGAGGCCCTCGCCCTCGGTATTGCCCAAGCCCGCGTGGGTAATCGTATCGGCGACATCTCGAACGCGATTCAGACCCACTGCGAGAAACATGGTTTCGGCGTCGTTCGCGATCTCGTCGGCCACGGGGTCGGAGTCGACATGCACGAAGAGCCGCAGATTCCGAATTTCGGACGCAAGGGCTCCGGCGCGAAGATCCGCCCCGGCATGACGCTCGCCATTGAGCCCATGGTCAATCTCGGCACTTGGCGGACCAAATGTCTCGACGATGGGTGGACCATCGTAGCCACCGACGGCGCTCCGTCCGCGCATTTCGAACACACTGTGCTCACCCGGGAGGAAGGCCCCGAGATACTCACCCTTCCCCCCGCCGCTTAGCTTCTCTCGACGGCTCCCGCCGCCTATCCCTTTCGTCAGTTTTTTCATCAAACTCCTAACCTAAACCAACTCCACCATGCCTCGTCTCCTCGGTGTAGAAATTCCCGCGAAAAAGAAAGTCGCGTATTCCCTCCGTTATATTTACGGCATCGGCCCTGCCCGTGCTGATCAAGTGATTGCCGAAGCCGGCATCGCTCCCGACACCCGCGCTGAAGCGCTGACCGAGGAGCAACTCAACAAGATTCTCCAAGTCATCACTGAGCATAAGTGGGTTGTCGAGGGTGACCTCCGCCGTGAGATCACCTCCAACCTCAAGCGTCTCCAAGCCATCAACTGCTACCGCGGTGTCCGTCACCGCAAGAGCCTGCCCGTCCGCGGCCAGCGCACGCAGACCAACGCCCGCACCCGCAAGGGCCCCCGCCGCACCGTCGGCGTCACCAAAGCGCCTTCCAAGTAAGACGCTGCGGCTCGCAACAACCTTTAAACACGCATCACCATGGCCGAAGAGACCAAGCCCGCCAAGGCTCCCAAGAAGACCGCCCCCGCCGCCAAAGCCCCCAAGGCTGACGGCGCGCCCGTCGCCGAAAACGCCGCTCCCGCGGCTCCCGCCGCCCCCGAAAAGCCCGTTGAGCTTGTCGGAGGTGTCGCTCGCCAGCCCACGGCCGAAGAGCTCCTGAAAGAGGAGCTGGGCACGATCAAGATTCGCAAGGCGAAGGGATCGAAGAACGTCACCAGCGGCATCGCCAAGATCGCCGCCACGTTCAACAACACGATCGTTTCCATCACGGACCAAAAAGGCCAAGTCATCGCTTGGTCCTCCGCCGGCAAGTGCAACTTCCGCGGTTCCCGCAAGTCCACCGCCTACGCCGCCCAGGTCGTTGCCCAGGATGCCGCCCGCAACGCCATGTCCCACGGACTCAAGGACGTCGTCATCCACGTGTCCGGCCCCGGTCTCGGCCGGGACAGCGCCATCCGCGCCCTTCAGGCCATCGGCCTTGAGATTTCTTCCATCATCGACGTCACGCCCATCCCGCACAACGGCTGCCGTCCCAAGAAGCGCCGCCGCTGCTAAGCCGCCGCGTATTCAATATCGGACTACAACCCTTTAACACAACAAGGCATCCAACATGGCCCGCTACACCGGCCCCACCACCCGACTCAGCCGTCGCTTCAACACCCCGCTCTTCGGCGCCACCAAGGCGTATGAGCGCCGTCCGTATCCTCCCGGCCAGCACGGCCCGAAGCTTCGTCGCAAGCTTTCGGAGTATGCCGTCGGCCTGAACGAAAAGCAGAAGCTTCGTTACATTTACGGCCTCCTTGAGCGCCAGTTCCGCAGGACCTTCGAGGCCGCCAAGCGCGAGCGCGGCGTCACCGGCGAACGCTTTCTGCAGCTCCTCGAGACCCGCCTCGACAGCGTCGTTTACCTCCTCGGCTTTGCAAAGAGCCGCGCCGCCGCGCGCCAGCTCGTCGGCCACGGCCACATCAAGGTGAACGGCCACAAGGTCGACATCGCCTCCTACGCCATCCAAGTCGGCGACGAGATCGAAGTGCGCAACGCCTCCGCCTCCCGCCAGCTGGTCACCAAGAACCTTGAGGAAAGTCGCGCCCGCGCCGTCCCCGGCTGGCTCGCCCTCAACGGCGAGGCTCTCAAGGCCGTCGCCAACCGCCTCCCCACCCGCGAGGAGATGGTTCCCGAGATCAACGAGCAGCTCATCGTCGAGTTTTACTCGCGCTTCTAAGGAAAGACCTTACGGGTCTATCCTTTTTCCCCTCCGTCTACGCAGTATTCAAACCGCCATGCCCAAACGTCTCGGAAAGTTCGAACTGCCCAACAAACTCACGAAGGTTGAGGAGGGCGCCACGCCCACCTACGCCAAGTTCATCGCCGAGCCTTTCGAGGCCGGTTACGGCCACACCATCGGCAACTCGCTGCGTCGCGTTCTCCTCTCCTCCATCGAGGGCAGCGCCATCTCCTCGATCAAGATCGAAGGCGTGCAACACGAGTTCCAGTCCATCGACGGCGTCGTCGAGGACGTGGTCGATGTCGTTCTCAACCTCAAAAAGGTTCTCCTCGTTTCCCAGAAACGCGAGCCCTTCACCCTCCAGATCAAGGTCAACAAGGAGGGCCCCGTGACCGCGGCCGACATTCAGGCCGATTCCAACGTCACCATCATCAATCCCGACCAAGTCATCTGCACCCTCGACAAGGCGCGTCCCTTTAGCGCCGAGATCGAGATCAAGACCGGCCGCGGCTATTATCCCGGCGAGCAAAACAAGAAGGAAGACCAGGCGATCGGCGTCATCCCGATCGACTCGCTCTTCTCTCCGGTCCGGCTCGTCAAGTATGCCGTTGAGGCCACCCGCGTCGGGCAGATTACCGACTACGACAAGCTCATCCTTGAAATCTGGACCGACGGTCGCATCGATCCCGACTCCGCCCTCAAGCAGTCCGCCTCGATCCTGAAGCATCATCTCGATGTCTTCGACCGCGTCACGGACCAGACCTACGAGTTTGAGAGCCAGCAGAGCGAGGTCAGCGAGGAGCAGAACAAGCTCCGCAAGCTCCTCAACATGTCGGTCAACGAGATCGAGCTCTCGGTCCGCGCCGCCAACTGCCTCAACAACGCCAACATCACCACTGTCGGTGAGCTGGCGATGAAGACCGAGCAGGAGATGCTCAAGTATCGCAACTTCGGCAAGAAGTCGCTCAACGAAATCAAGGACAAGCTGGAGGCCCTCGGCCTTTCGCTTGGCATGAAGTTCGACGAGCGACTCCTCGACGCCAAGAAGGACGCCTGAGTTCCGCCGCGCGCCCCGCTCGTCGCGATTACATCGCGGCGCCGGGGCGCTTTTCTTTTTCCTTTTCGTTCTTCGCGCCGACGGTCCGCCCACACGCTGCGTCCCGCTAGCCGATCGGAGAACGTCACCAAAAATAGACTACAAACACCCACATGCGTCACAATAAGCACCACGCCTCCCTCGGCGTCACCCGCGAGCACCGCTCCGCGATGCTCAGCAACATGGCCGCCTCCCTCATCGAGCACGGCAAGATTCAGACCACTCTCACCAAGGCCAAGGCCCTCCGTCCCTTCATCGAGAAGGTCATCACCAAGGCCAAGAAGGCTTCGGTCGCGACCGAGAAGAAGGACGCCCTCCACCTCCGCCGTATGGCGCTGAAGGATGTTCGCAACGAGACCGCCATCGCGAAGCTCTTCAACGAGACCGTGAAGGAGTTCGCCAACCGTCCGGGCGGCTACACCCGCATTTACAAGCTCGGCACTCTCGGCCGCAACGATGCCGCCGAGATGGCGCAGGTCGAATTGGTGAAGGCCGACGACCCTGGCTACAAAAAGGCCAAGAAGCAGCCCGCCGCCAAGGCCGAGGCTCCTTCCGCCTAACCAAGCCCGCCTGATTTGAACAAGGCGCCGTCCTCTCCGCGGGGACGGCGCTTTTGATTTTTGCGTAGCAGGCACGCCGTCTGCGTCTTCTCCCGGAGCGGGCGGCACGCCCGCTCCACTCCCTTTCCCGTCCCGTAATGGATCTCGTCATTGCCACGGTAATTTACTGCTTCCTCGTCGCCGCCGTATTCCTCGGGCTGTGGATTTACTACGACCGCCGAGACCATGCGCGTTTCGAAGCCGAGCGCCGTCACGTGTCCTTTCAGTGTGTGAAATGCGGACACCTTTACGCCGTCCAAGGCGAGCACCCGCGCTCCACCTGTCCTCGCTGCGGCCAAGAGAATGATCGGTTTCGTTTTTAACCGGGCTGGCGTTTTGCCCGTCTTCGCCGGCTCCCGTCCTCGCCGCCTCTTCCTCCCTGTGCGCCATTCGCACGTCCTTGCTCTTCTTCCTTGGCCCCCCCGCCGCTAACCGGTTCGATCCGCCTTTAAGCTCATGTCCCAGACCATCGCCGTCCTCGATTTCGGTTCCCAATATACCCAGGTGATCGCGCGCCGCATTCGCGAGTGCCAGGTCCTTTCCAAGATCTACCACTTCGGCACTTCGGCCGCGCAACTGAAAGCCGATGGCGTGATCGGTATCATTCTCTCCGGAGGCCCGAGCAGCGTCTTTGCAAAGGAGGCTCCGATGCCCGACAAGGCCATCTTCGAGCTCGGAGTGCCCATCCTCGGCATTTGCTACGGCATCCAGCTTCAAGGCCACCTCCTCGGAGGGAAGGTTTCGAAGAGCACCCATCGCGAATACGGGCACGGCCTTCTCACCCTCAAGAAGCCCGGCCGGCTCTTCAAGGGCCTGCCGAAGAAGCTCAAGGTCTGGAATTCCCATGGCGACCGCCTCATCGCGCTGCCTCCCGGTTACGAGGCGATCGGCACCACGGAAAACTCCGAATATGCGGTCATCGAGGACAAGAAGCGCAACTTTTACGGCATCCAGTTTCACCCGGAGGTTTTTCACTCCGAACGCGGCATCGATGTCATTCGCAACTTCCTGCTCGGCATCTGCGGCGCCCGCCAGGATTGGACGACCAAGGACTACATCAAGCACTCCGTCGAAACCATCCGCGCCCAAGTTGGCAAAGAGCGAGTCCTCCTCGGCCTTTCCGGCGGCGTGGACAGCTCCGTGGCCGCCGCGCTCATCCACAAGGCCATCGGCAAGCAGCTCACCTGCGTCTTCGTCGACAACGGTCTCCTCCGCGCGGGCGAGCGCGAGCAGGTGGAAAAACTTTACGGCGATCACTTCCACATCGACCTCCGGGTCGTCGACGCCTCGAAGCTGTTCCTTGGGCGCCTCAAGGGCGTCTCCGAGCCCGAGGCCAAGCGCAAGATCATCGGCAACACGTTTGTCGAGGTATTCGAAAAATCCCTACGCTCCATCGGCGGCGCGAAGTGGCTCGCCCAGGGCACGCTTTATCCGGACGTCATCGAGTCCGTGGCCATTGCCGGCAATCCCGCCGCGCTCATCAAGAGCCACCACAACGTGGGCGGTTTGCCCGACCGAATGAAGCTCAAGCTTCTTGAACCCCTCCGCGAGCTCTTCAAGGACGAGGTGCGCGCGGTCGGCGAAGCCCTCGGCCTTCCCCGCGAGGTCGTCTGGCGCCAGCCGTTCCCAGGGCCCGGCCTTGGCGTTCGCGTCGCGGGCGACATCACCAAAGCCAAGCTCGATGTTCTCAAGGCCGCCGACGCCATTCTCCAGGATGAGATGATCAAGTCCGGCTACTACTGGAAGGTCTGGCAGTCCTTCGCCGTCTACCTCCCCGTGAAGTCCGTGGGTGTCATCGGCGACGAGCGCAACTACGCCGACGTGATTTCGCTGCGGATCGTAGAGAGCCGCGACGCCATGACCGCCGACTGGGCTCGCCTCCCTTATGATCTGCTTGCGAAGATTTCATCTCGCATCACCAACGAGGTGCGCGGTGTCTCGCGAGTGCTTCTGGACATCAGTTCCAAGCCTCCCGCGAC
>CAMLQS010000039.1 GCA_946482165.1 uncultured Verrucomicrobiota bacterium
CGGTCTCCGGTGACGGTGTTTTCGCCGCGGAGGGCGGGGGCCATCGAGCCGGAGACGATGATCGCGTAGTCGAGGCAGGCGTAGCGAAGGAGCGCGCAGAGGCCAACGACGGCGAGGAGGCGTTCGAGGGCGCGCAGGGCGATGCGGAGTCGCGGGCGGAGACGGGGGCGGACGGTCGGGCGGGGCGGCGCGCCGCGGCGGAGTGGAAGTCGTTGCACGGGTGAACTCGCGGCGGGCCCGCCCTACCTGGAACCGGTGCCTATCGCCTGCTCGATCTCGGCGTCGCGGGCCTGCCATTCGAGGAATGCGGTGCGGGAGGCTCCGGCGACGCGGGTCGGGGCGATGAAGGCGGCGACAGTGGCGACGCCGCCCGCGACGAGGAGGAGGTTGAGGGCGCCTTTGGCGAGCGAGGCGACGCGTTCCTCGCGCTCGGCGAGGGCGCGGACGCGTTCGTGCTCGGCGTGGAAGTCGTCTTCGGGCGAGGGATCAGGCGACGCAGGCATGGGTTTTGATCGGCACGACGAAGCGGCCGGTGGTTTTGATGATGCGTTCGACGGCGCGGTTGGCGGCGTGGTCGAGGGAGCGGAGGAGAATATCGGTCGCGACGGTGGAGCCGGTGCGGACGTAATTGCTGCAACGGCAGCCGCCCTCGGGCGCGGCGGCGGGATCGTCGCCGGTGGTGCAGGGGGCGCGGAGATCGAGGAAGTCGAGGTAGTCGTCGAGGGTGCCGGGGAGGCGGAGCGGGTTGCCCGGCTGGTCCTCGCCGACGAGGCGTTCGCAGGGGTAGAGGCGGCCGCTGGGGGCGACGGCGAGCTCGCCTTCGCCAAAGCCGCAGCGGGTGGAGGGCGCGGAGGCGACGAGGCGGGCGAGGGCGGCGACGCGTGTATCGAACCAGTCGATACCGGCGTGGGGGAGCCACGAGCGCCAGAGGTCGGCGAGGGTGTCGACCGTCTTTTCCAGGAGCGAGAGGTCGTCGGCGCTCCAGTTGGTCCAGAGGTCGAGGGAGAGAGTGAAGCGGGCGACGCCGAGGGAGCGGAGGTGGGCGAGCCCGGCGGGGAGGCGATTAAGGGTGTCTGGGCGGACGACGGTGACGACGGTGAAGGCGCGGTTTTCGCGGACGAGCTCGACGAGGGTGCTTTCGACGATGGCGGCGGTGCGCGCGCCGTAGCGATTGCGGCGATGGAGATCATGGACCTCCGGCGTGCCGTCGGCGCTGACGGAGAGGTCGAGGTCGGGCGTGCGCATGACCTGGCGGGCGGCGGGGGTGGTGATGGTGCCGTTGGTGGTGAGGTGGAAGCGGACGCTTTTGCCGGCGGTGAGGGCGATGCGTCGGGCGAAGTCCATCCAGTGGAGGATGGAGTCGGCCTCGAGGAGGGGCTCGCCGCCGAAGAAACCGATCGAGAGGTGTCCGCCGTCCTCGATGCTTGCGAGGGCGCGGCGGATGGCTCGGTCGCCCACGGGGCGAGACATGGGAGAGGAAAATTTCGACCCCGTATAACAGTAGGTGCAACGGAGGTTGCACGCGTGGTTCACGATAAGGGTGAGGCCGAAGGAAGGGTAGGGATGGCGTCGCATTCAGATGAGAGGGCTCATCTGGATTACACGCGAGACGGGGAAATCTTACGGGTGGACGCGAAAAAAGTTTATCGGTTGTGGATCACGCTTATGTATAGTGACTTATACGGGTCGGAAAAGGGGCTGCGAATCACTCCGTCCGTGGGTTGCCTGTAGCCAAGGCAGCGGGCGCAGGGACGCGCACGCCCACCCTTCTATGCGCTTACTTGAGGCCGCCTTCGTGGGCGGAGGGGTTTTTGAGCTGGTCCTTCCAGCCGAGGATCTTGGCTTGGGCGCCGAATTTTTCGGCCATGGGCTTGTCGCCCTTCTCCATCCAGATGCGGGAGAGGGTAGTGTTGATAAAAAGATCGTCGGCGCGGAGGGCGTGGGCGTTTTCGGCGGCGACAAGGGCCTCGTCGAGATGGCGGAGCTGAAAATTGACCTCGGCGAGCGCGTGCCACGCGGCGAAGGAGGCGGGGGCGGCCTCGGTGGCGCGGGCGAGCTTGGCGAGCGCGGCGTCGGCGTCGCCCATGGCGTGGTCGAAGGTGGCGTCGTCGATGAGCGTCTGGAGTTCGTTTTCGGTCATGGGTCGGTGGCGGAGGATGGCCGCAAAGAGACGCGGAAGTCGCAAAAGAAAAAGCCGCGCGGCCTTTTGGGCGGCGCGGCGGGGGAACGGGGAGGCGGATGCGGAAAGGCCGAGCGGGAGCTCGGCGCTCCCCGCGGGGGGGGGCGCGGCGTTTCCCGGAGGATCAGGCTTTGGGGGCGGTGCCGACCAAGCCGAAGGTGAGCTGGATGGCGGGGGCGACCTTGTCCTCGTTCTGGCCGGGCTTGATGCCGAAGTCGGCCCGGTTGATCGAGAAGCGGCCGCGGACGACGAGGAGGTCGCCGCCGAGCTCGGGTTTGTTCATGCGTTTGCCGGCCTGGCCGGGGAGGTAGCTGAGCGTGACGGGGACGGAGACGTCCTTGCCGGTGCCTTTTAGGGTGAATTTGCCGTTCGCGATGGCGGTCCACTTATTTTCGCCGGTGGACTTCACGTCGGAGAGGTTGGCGAACTCGAAGCTGATTTCCTTGTGCGTCTCGGCGTCGATCCAGCCGGCGCCGAGGAGGTGCTCGGTCATGGTGTCGTTGGAGACCTTGAGCGATTTGGCGGCGACTTCGATCTCGCCTTGGGTGGCGGCGACGTCGGCGGGGTCGAAGGCGACCTTGCCGCTCACGTCGGAGGCGTTGCCGCTGATGGGCTCGAGCACGGAATCGAGCTCGAACTGGATGTTGTTAACTCCTTTCGGGTCCTTGAAGTCGAAGGTCTGGGGCGCGGCGACGGCGGAGATGATGGTGAAGCCGGCGAAGACGATGGAACGGAGTTTCTGGGTCATGTGGCGGGATGCGGTGGATTTGGGAGGAAAGGAAAGGCGGGACGCGGGCCTAGGCGCGCGGAGTGGTGGGACGGCGGCGACCGAGAAATGTTGCACCGAAAAGCGCGCAACCGAGAAGGATGCCGCCGCCGAGGTAATCGAGGCCGGGGACGAAGCGGCGCTCGAAGGTTTCGTATTCGAGCTCGGTGATCGGATCGATTTGCTTCACGGCGACCTGATTCTTGGTCCAACCGCGATTGTATCCCTTGGCGGCCCAGACGCAGACGACGAAGAGGGCGAGGAAGGCGCCGAGTCCGCGAAGGAGGATGCGCCAGGCGGCGATGGTGGTGGCGGGAGGAAGGGCGTCGGCGCTCATCTGGCCGGCACGCAAGCGGTTCGCGAGCGGGGCGCAAGCGGCGGGCGGTGATTTTACGGACCCGGATCACGGGCGGGACGCCCGTGCCACGCCTCAGAGGATGAGCATCGCGTCGCCGTAACTGAAAAAGCGATACTCGCGGGCGATGGCCTCGGCGTAGATTTCCTTCAGCCAGGCGATGCCGTCGACGGAACCGGGGGCGAGGAAGGCGCCGACGAGGCAGAGCAGCGTGGAGCGCGGCTGGTGAAAATTGGTGACGAGCGCGTCGACGGCGGCGAAGCGGGTCGGCGGGTAAAGGTAGATGGCGGCCTCGTCGAGGACGGGGCGGAGCGCGGCGGTGGCGGGGGACGAGGCGAGGGAGCCGGCGGCGTCGGGGCGGGCTGCGCGATGCTTGCGCACGAAGTCCTCGAGCGTGCGGACGCTGGTGGTGCCGACGGCGACGCGGCGCGTGCCGGGGGCCGGGGCGAGGACGGCGGACTGGGTGGCGGGCGGGATTTCGTAGATCTCGCGGTGAATGGCGTGTTCCTCGACCGTGGCGGTCGCGATGGGTTTGAAGGTGCCGAGGCCGACGTGGAGGGTGAGGTCGGCGGCGCGGATGCCGGTCGTCTGGAGCCGGGAGAGGAGCTCGGGTGTGAAGTGAAGGCCGGCGGTGGGCGCGGCGGCGGCGGCCTGGCGGGCGCGGTCGGCGTAGACGGTCTGGTAGCGCTCGAGATCGGCGGCGCGTTCCTCGGCCGTGTGCTGGCGCTCGATGTAAGGCGGGAGAGGAACTTCGCCGACACGGTTGGCCGCGGCGACGATGTTGGAGGCGCCGCCATCGGGCGCGGGATCGCAGACGAAGGTGACGCGCGCGGCGCCTTCCGGATCTTTTTCGCGGACGGTGCCGATGAAGGCGCCGGCGATTCCGAAGCTGGCGCCCACGGGGAGTTTTTTGCCGGGGCGGAGCAGGCACCACCAGTCGTTTTCGTCGCCGGAGGCGGCGGGGCGAAGGAGGAGGCATTCGACGGCGCCGCCGGTGGGGCGGTGGGCGAGGAGGCGGGCGGGGATGACGGCGGCGTTGTTGCGAAAGAGGGTGTCGCCTGGGCGCAGGTATTCGCCGATGTCGGCGAAGATACGATGCTCGATGCGGCGTTCGGCGCGATGGACGACGAGCAGACGCGATGCATCGCGGCGAGCGGCGGGCGTCTGCGCCACAAGGTGCGGGGGCAGGTCGTAGTCGAATAGATCGGTGGAGAGCGGCGGCATCGAACGGGCGGGAATAAAAGGAGAAGGAGGGGTGGGAGCTGAAACTTGAGAGCTGAAATCTGAAACCTGAGAGCGGCAGCTTCGAAACGGGCGGGCAAGGAAGGGAAGGCGGAGGTGGAGGGCGAGGTTGTTCCCGGACGGGGACGACCGACGCGCCGGAGACAGTGTGTGTTATAGGTAACGCAAGCGGAGGAGTGTCGGATCTCTCGCATGGGGGGAAGCTCGCCGGGTGAAGTGGCCGAGCGTTCGCTGACGCGGGGGCGAGGTCGCGACCCACGCCGTATTTTATCATGAGCTCCTTGCGCAAACTGGCCGCCGATCTCGGCGTCTCCCATTCCACCGTATCCGCGGCCTTGCGCGGTCTGCCGGGGGTGAAGTCGAGCACGCGGGAGCGGGTGCGGAGCTTCGCGGCGACGAGCGGTTATCGGCTCAATCCGCTGGCGAGCGCGGTAATGGGGGAGTTGCGCCGGTCACGGGGCGGCATTTTTCGCGGCGTGCTGGCGGTGCTGCGTCTCGAACCTGTGGCCTTGTCGGCGGCGGAGACGGAGCGGGCTCAGCGGCGGGCGGCGGCCGGGATCGCGGGGCGCGCGGCGGAGCTGGGTTTTCGCACCGAGACTATCACGCTCGGGCAAAGGGGGTATGCTCCGGAAAAGCTGGCGGAGATCCTGGCGCACCGCGGCGTCGACGGAGTTCTGGTGTTTGCGCCGGAGGACGACGAGCGGATGCGCCTGGTGGACTGGAGTCTGCTGAACGCGGTGGTGATCGGCCCGGCGGCGCCGGAGCATGGGCTGAGCTCGGTGTGTATCGACCATGTGGATGCGGCGGCGCGGGCGCTCGGGATGCTTCGCGCGGCGGGTTTTCAGCGGCCCGGGCTGGTGTTGCGCGCGAGCGAGTCGGCGGAGAGCCGGCGGCGTTGGGCGGCGGCGTTTCAGGTGGCCTGGACGACGGGAACGGGGGGCGCGGCCGGGCAGGCGAGCGGGAAGGTGCCGCAGCCCTTCACTCCGGGATCCGGCCATGGGGACGAGTTTCGAAGCTGGGTGGAGGGGGAGCAGCTTGACGCGGTATTGAGCGGCGCGGACGACCGCTCGCGTTATCCGATAAGGCATCTCTGGCTGGATCTGCCGGCGGAGCCGACGGGGGAGGCGGGCATCGACCAAGGGCAGGAACGGTTAGGCGCGAGGGCGGTGGATTTGCTCGCGGAGCAGTTGATGCGAAATCGCGAGATCGCGAGGGAATCGAGCGTGACGCTGTTGCCGGCGCGGTGGCGATGGGGCGCGGCGAGCGGGCGGTAGCGGGGCGCGGGAGCCCGGGGAGCTCGGCGGACGCCGAGGGACGGCGTCTCTCCAAAAGGAAAGCCGCGAACCTTTGGCGTCAGCGATGGCGGGGGCCGGATGGCGGGCGCGGGGTGGACGCGAGAGACGGCGGGGTCTTGGCCTGGCTGGCGCTCGCGGTGATCGGTGCGGCGTCGGCTGCGTCGCCGTCGAGGTCGGTGCGCTGGCGAACGACTTCGAGTCGGTCGCCGCGGTCGGCCATTTCGTAGAGCTTGCCGCGGGCGTTTCGGCCGAAGGGTCGATGGAGGACCATCATCAACTGGTCCTCGAAGGTGCGGAAAAGCATGCCGTGGCCGGAGTCGCCTTTGACGAGCGGCGCGAGCTGCTCCCAAGGACCGGCGAGATCGCCGCCGCGGGAGCGGGCGTGAGTTTGCACGTAGGAGCCGTTCTCGTAGCTCGACCAGAGCATGAGCAGCTGGCCGTCGCGGCTGCGGTGGAATTGCGGTCCGTCGGTGACGTAGTTGAGCGGGCGGGTGTCGGGCTTGAGCGAGGCGTTGATCCAGGGGGCGTCGGAAGCCTTGAACAAATGGATGGGTTCGCCGTCCGCGCCGGAGAGATCGGCTTTGAGGGGAACGGCCTCCATGGTGCCGTCGATTCTTTGGAGCCACTCGTGGGCGTAGACCATCCACGGCTTTCCGGAGCGATCGAGGAAGAGCGTGCCGTCGAGCGTCATGAAGTGGGCGGGGGCGACGGGCGCTTTTTCGTCGAGCATGACGAACGGGCCGTCGGGCGAGTCGCTCACGGCGACGATGGTGCCGCGGACATAGGTGGGAAACGGAACCTCAGGCGGCTTGGCGAGGGGCTTTTCGTCGTTGTGGAGCGTGGTGAAGAGGTAGTAGCGGCCTTGGTATTCGTGAACCTCGGGCGCCCAGCCGCCTTGGCGGGCGAAGGAGGTCTCGGGGGCGAGGAAGACGACCTTGGCGTTCTCCCAATGGAGGAGGTCCTTCGACTTGTAAGCCATGGTGCCGACGCCGCCAACACCGCTGACGCTGGCGCGGTTTGAGGTGTAGAGGTAATAGGTCCTCGAGGCCTTGTGCGGCAGAATGAACGGATCATGCAGCGGCATCTCGGGGAGGCGCATGAGGGCGGAGGTCGCGGGGCCGGCGGAGGTCGGCGAGGCGGGCGCGGTTGCGGGCGAGGCGGCGAAGACGGACGAAGCGAGGAGGAGGAGGAGCGCGGCGAAACGGGGGGCGTGGTGCATCGTGGGAAACGAGGGAGTTGGGCGGGTGAACCGAGGCGGGACGCGGCGGTGAGAGGCAGAAGGGGAAATAAAAAGGCCGCGGGGTGGCGCCCGCGGCCTCGAGGGGGATGCAAAACGGGCGGGACGCCCGTGGCACGATGCGAGCAGCTCAGCGGCGGGATTTCGCGGGAGGGAGATCAGTGCCTTCGCTGGTAAGCGGAACGCGCTGCATGGTGCCGTCGCGGTTGTAGGAGAGGTAGTCGACGCAGACGGCGCGACGGAAGCTGCTGCCGCCGCCGATGGGGCTGTTATGCTGCATGCCGCCGGTGTGGTAGAAGAAGTAGTCCACGCCTTTGAAGGTGATGATGCCCTGGTGGATGGTGTTGCTGTTGAAGGCGCCTTCGGAGAGCAGGCCGCGAGGGGTCCACGGGCCGGTGATCTTGGTGGCGGTGGAGTAGGCGATTTTCTCGGGGAAGCCGGTCGCGTAGCTGAGGTAGTAGAGCTTGCCGCGTTTGTGAATCCACGGGGCCTCGGTGAAGGCGTGCAGCTGGTCGTCGGGAACCACTTCGATGGGGCCGTCGAGTTCGGTCATGTTGGCCTTCAGTTTGGCGTAATAGCACTTTTGATTGCCCCAATAGAGCCAGGCCTGGCCGTCGTCATCGATCCAGACGGTGGGGTCGATGTCGTCCCAGCTGATCTTGGCGGCCTTGGTCATGTCGTTGGTGACGAGGGCGGAGCCGCGGGCGTCCTTGAACGGGCCGGTCGGCGAATCCGAGACGGCGACGCCGATGGCTTTGCCGGGGCGACTGCGGTCGTGCTCGACCGTGGCGAACCAGTAATACTTGCCGTTGCGCTCGATGACTTGGGATGCCCAGGCGTCGCCCTTGGCCCAGGCGAAGTCGCGGGGGCTGAGGGGCACGCCCTCGTCCTTCCAGGTCTTCATGTCCTTGGTGGAATAGCAGCGCCAGCGGTTCATCACGTAGCCGGCGTGGCGATCATTGGGCGCTTCGTCCTGGCCGGCGTAGAGGTAGACGGTGTCGCCGACCACGAGCGGCGCGGGGTCGGCCGTGAACGCGGAGTCGATGATCGGATTGGCGGCGCGAAGGCCCGCGGTCGCGACGAGGGCGGCGGAGGCGGCCAGAATCGAACGGAGAAGCCGGGTCAAGGGGAGGGGGAGCTTGGGCATGGTGGGCGGGACGAGGGGTTGATGAGAGGAACGGGGGAGCGGGCGCTGTCGTTGCTCAGGGGCGATAAGGGCCGTCGGCGGCCGGCTTGCCGAAGTCGGGCGAGCCGTCGGGGCGCCAGCGGAGAATCTGGGCGCGGGTGGCGCGGTCGGGGTTGCGGAGCGGGTCTCCCTGGATCCTCTCGTAGTTGCGGGAGTGATACACCAAGATGTCGGTCTTGCCGTCGGGGGTGGTGGTGAAGCAGTTGTGGCCGGGGCCGAACTGGCTGGCGGCGGGGTCGCTGCGAAGCACGGGCTCGCGGGCCTTGGTCCACGAATCGGCGCGGAGGAGGTCGGCGTTTTCCGGGGCGGAGAGGAGTCCGAGGCAGTAGTTGGCGTCGGTGGCGCTGGCGGAATAGGTCATCCACACGCGGCCGTTTTTCACGATGACGGCGGGCGCCTCGTTGACCCAGTGGCCGACGCGTTCCCAAGGCAGATCGGGTTTGGTGAGGCGGGTGATGGGACCGGTGATGGACCACGGGGTGTCCATGCGGGAGATATAGATGTTGGTGCCCTTGATGCCTTCCTCGACCTGGGTCCAGACGAAGTAGCGCGTGTCGCGGTGGACGAAGGTCGTTCCGTCGAGGGAGAAAGATTCCCAGCCGAGTTTGAGGCGGCCTTTTTCGGTCCACTTTGCTTCGAGGGGATTGTCGCCCTCGCCCTCGAGGACGTAGGGGCGGATGGCCCAGATGTTCTCCGCCTCGCCGGCGGTGAAGTAGACATACCATTTGCCGCCGATGGAGTGGATCTCGGGCGCCCAGATGTGCGCGCCCATGGCGCCGGTGCGGTGTTTGCGCCAGACGACCTTGGGCTCGGCGGTGGCGAGACCGGCGATGCTGCGGGCGCGACGGAGTTCGATGGAGTCGTAAGCGGGGACGGTGGCGGCGAGGTAGTAGTAGCCGTCGGAGTGAAGGGTGACGTGGGGATCGGCGCGCTGCGGGACGAGGGGGTTGGTCCAGGCGAGGGGATTGTCCGAGGGCGTCGCGGCGGCGGGAGTCGCCGCGGCGGGTATCGCGGGAGCGGGCTTCGCGTCGGAGCTTTGGATGCGCGAGAGCTCCTCGGCGGTGAGGGGGAGGACGGAGCCGTGGCGGAATTTGAAGGGGAAGGTGAATCCTTTGCCGGGCTCGAATTTTCCTTGGGCGAGGTCGTGGGTGACGTAGGGTTGATAGCCGCGGCCTTGGGAATAGTGGTCGAGGATCAGACCCCAGACGGGGGGCCGACCTTCGGAGGAGGGCTCGATGAGGTAGCTTTGCGGCCCCTCGTAGCCGGTGAGGCGGGAGAGGGAGAAGCCATCGACGTCGGTCCAGGGGCCCTTGAGCGCCGGGGCGGTCTCGAGGGTGATGGCCTTGTGCTTTTCGTCCTTGGTGAAGCGGTAGTATTTGCCGCCGTCGCGAACGATCGTGGTGTCGATGACTGTATTGGGTTTTTCGATATAAATGAAAGGCGCGCCGAAGGTGCGAAAGTCCTTGGTGCGAGCGGCCCAGATCCGGTGTTTCCTGTAGTCGTCGCGTTTGGTGGTGGACGCCCAGAACACGAGGTAGTCGCCGGTTTCCTCGTTGTAGACCGCCTCGGGCGCCCAGGTGCAGCCGGCGTCCTCGGGCGCGACCTCGACGAGGCGGGGCTCGGACCATTCGACGAGGTCGGTCGATTCCCAGATGACGATGGAGCGGCTGCCGGCGCGGACGGCCCGCCCCCAGTTGCCGTTGCGGTGGATGGAGAGATCGGTGGCGATCAGGTAGAATCTGGAGTTGTCGTGGGCGCGCAGGAGGTAGGGGTCGCGCACGCCTTTCTCGCCGAGTTCGCTGACGAGGGCGGGCCGGGACTGGTTGAGCGCGGTCCAGTTGCGTCCGTCGGTGCTAAGGGCGAAATAGATTTGTTCGGTAAGGGGCGTCTGTTCCCCCTTGAATGTGACGAAAAAAAATCCCGCGGGCGCGGCGGCGAAGGCCGAGGAGGCCAAGGCGGAGGCGACGGCGAGGGCGGAGAGGAGGCGGCGTAGCGGCATGAGAAAAGATCAGCGGAGGGTGGGGATGCGAAGGAGAGTGAGGGAGTTGGCGGGGACTTCGTAAACGAAATCGGACGAGACGGAGACTTGGGTGGTTTCGGGCCGCGCGGCGGGCGGGAGGGCGTCCTCGTTGGCGAGGTCCGCCTCGGCGGCGGAGAAGACGATGCGAGTGGCCTTGGCGGGGAGACCGGCCAGGCCGCGAAATTCGATTCGCAGGGCGCTCGGCGAAGGGGCGCCGTTGACGAGTTTCAGGATCAGATCGCCCGAGGCGCTGTCGCGCACCGTGGAGAATGCGAGCCGATCCGGAAGCTTGGCGGCACTGTCGGCGGAAGAGACGTTCGTTGCGGCGAGGCGGGACTCGACCCAGCGGTCTCCGGCGTGGTGCGAGAAGAGCTTCTGCACCTCGTAGCTGAGCGTGGGGAAGACCCGGGTGTTGCTGAAATAGACGAGGTTTGGGCTCCAGTGGGTGTGGCCGCGCTTGGCGAGGAGGGGCGCGTAGGAGGCGAAGCGCACGACGTCGCCGTTGCGTTCGAGCGCGGTGAGGTGGGCGGCCTCGGCGAGGGCGGCGCGCAGGGTGGAGCGGCGGCGGGCGTCGTGCGCGGCGTATTCGCCAAGATAGACCTGCGACTTCGCGCGATCGTAGGAATCGTAGCGGTCCAGGTTGTCCCAGAACCATTGGGGCGGCTGGTAGTAGTGCTCGTCCACCATGGGCACCTGCGTGGCGTTGGCGAATTTCCAGCCGCGCTCGAAGTCTTCGCCGGCGGGAGACGGACCGGACGTCCCGACGACCACGATCTCGGGATGCTTCGCCTTGATCGCGTCGTGGATCATGCGGAAACGCCGTTCGAACTCGTCGGTGATTTTGTCCTCGTTGCCGACGCCGAGGTATTTGAGTCCGAAAGGTTCGGGATGACCGGCGGCGGCGCGCTTGGCGCCCCAGGTCGAGGCGACGGGGCCATTGGCCCACTCGATCAGGTCGAGCACGTCCTGGATATAGGCGGGCATATCCTCGAGGGCGACGCACGCCTGGCCGGTGCCGCCGGTGTGGCCGGAATTTTGGCAACTGACTCCGGCGGGAACGACGGGGAGGGGCTTCGCGCCGATGTCTTCGCAGAACTGAAAATACTCGAAGTAGCCGAGGCCGGCGGTCTGGTGGTAGCCCCACAGGTTGGGCTGCTGGCGGCGATGCTCGACGGGGCCGATGGTGTCTTTCCAACGGTAAAAGTTCGGCACGCCGTTGCCATGGACGAGGCAGCCGCCGGGGAAGCGCATGAATTTCGGCTTCAGGTCGGCGACGGTTTGCGCGAGGTCGGCGCGGAGGCCGTTGGGGCGGCCGCGGAAAGTCTTGCGGGGAAAGAGCGAGATCTCGTCGAGGGCGAGGCCGCCGCGCTCGCGGGCCGCGAGCACAAGGCGGGCGTCGTCGGCCGAGGCGGAAGGCGCGAGCGTCGCGGACAGGCGTATCCATTTATCGGCGACAATCTCGAGCGCGGCCTCGGCGAGGACGGATCCGTCCTTGGCCTCGAGGCGGGCGAGAAGGGGAAGGGGAGCGGAAGACTTTTGGCCGTCCCAGCGGCCGCCGGCGTAGAGGCGCCTCGCGAAAAAGCCGAGGTCGTAGTTCTCCCCGGCGCGGACCGGAATGCCGTCGAAGCCGGCGTTGACGAGGGCGACCTCGCCCGCCTCGCGAAGTTCAAGGACGGCGTAATGGGGGTTGTTGAGGTGGAGGGGAAAAGCCCCGTCGAGGGAGAGACCGCCGCGGCCGCCGCGCTCGACGAGATCCCAGGCGGTGAGGTTGTTCCACTCGCGGCGGGAGAGCGTGCTGTATTCGAATGAGCGGTTTTGAACGAGTTCCGCGTAAAGGCCTCCGTCGGCGGCGTAGCTCAGGTCCTCGAAGAAGATTCCCACCAAGTCCCGGCTGATGGCCTTGCCCGGCGCGGAGGCGTCGACGGTCAGGGAAATCGGCTGGGCTAGCGCGGTGCTCGCGGCGAGGCAGGCGAACGCGAGGGCGTAGGGGATGGGACGTCGGATCATTTAGGGAAAGGCGGGGCGTCGCGAAGGGGAAGGGCGGGACGAAACGTCATGGTGACTACCCAAGGGCGGCGGAGGAGGGAGAAAGGTGGGGATGGTATGTCCGATCAATCCTTTGGGACGAGACGTCAAAAGGGAAGCGCCTGTAAGACGCCTGCGTCCGGTGGTTAACCGTAACCTTGCGCCCATCTCCAGCGACGCACGGGTTTAGCGTATTCACGCCGTATTGCAGCCACGCCTTTGCCCGGATGGGACGGGGTTACAATTAACCGCTCACGGCTGTCGCCGTCGAGCGTGGGGTGAATTTCCCATGCATCAGGCCGCGAGGCTCCCGCCGCCCTGCTGCCGGGAGGTCTCGTCCGGTAGATCAGCGGTTTTTCCCCGGTTACCCCTTTCTTGCCTCGGCAAGACGCAGACAAATCCACCAGCCCCCGAACACATGAAATCACATCGCCCGCGTCCGACGAAACAGAGCGCGCTCACCCGCCCGGTCTTCCTCGGCATCGCCTCCCTTGCCACCCTCGGCACCGCCCATGCCCAAGCTACTTGGGTCGGCGACGCCAGCAACGACTGGAACACCGCAGCAAACTGGAGCAGCGATCCCTCGAATCCCTCCGGTAACTTCACCATCAACACGGACGCCGGCAATTCTCCGGTCTTGAGCGCGAACTCGGCGTTCACCCCCACGGACGTGCTCATTGGCAGCACGACCGGCCAGTCGGGGCGCCTGGATCATACCGCAGGCGGCATCACTCTCGCGGTCGTCGGAGCGAACGGAAACTGGTTCAAAATCGGCCAGAGCGGCGGTTCCGGCACCTACAATCTCGCGGACACCTCGGTCACGGGCCAGTCGGGCATCACCACCTTCGGCCAGGGCGCCGGCAGCCTGACGGTGGGCAAGCTCTTCGTGGGCGGCGCCTATTTCGCGGCAAACGGCACCGGCGTCTTAAATATCAATACGACAGGCGTCATCAACGCGCAGTCCACGCAGTCCTTCACCGACGGCGCGGCCAACCAGAACGCCTCCATCGTCGTCGGACGTGGCGCGACGGGCTCGGGCACGCTCAACCTCGAAAGCGGCACGATCAATTCCGCGGGCCAATTCTGGGTCGGCAGCCTCGGCACCGGGACCGTGAATCAGACGGGCGGCACGGTGAACGCCACCGGCATCCTGCTTTTGGCGAGAAACAACAATAATACGCAGGCCGGCACCGGCACTTGGAACATCTCCGGCGGCAGCTTGAATGCGGAAAACGACATGGTCTTGGCCTACGCGGGAAACAGCAGCGCGCAGGGCACGATGAATATCAACGCGGGGGGAACGGTAAACGTTGCCAGCACCAGCGAGCGTTGGCTGATCGTCAACCAGTGGGACTCCGCCAAGGGCCAGCTCAACGTCAACGGCGGCACCCTGAATCTAAACTCCAACACCGACATCCGCTTCAGCCGGAACGGCGGCACGGGCACCAGCGCGGTCACGTTGAGCGGCGGCGCGATCACGTCCTACAGCGGAAACGGCACCGGCAGTTCGACGACGGGCGAGCTCGACCTTAATCTGGCAGGCGGCGCGGCGGCCAACAACACCTTCAACCTGGACGGCGGCACGCTGACGATCCAGCAGGTGGTCACCACGGTCGACACCGGCACCGCGGTGTTCAACTTCAACGGCGGCACCTTGAAGGCCTCCAACAACAGCGCGAACTTCGTGAACCTCGGGGGCGCGTCCCAATCGGCGGTGGTGAAGGCGGGCGGCGCGATCATCGACACCAACGGCTTCAATGCGACCATTCCTCAGGCCTTGATCGCCGGCGCGGGCGACGGCGGCCTTGCCAAGGGCGGCGCGGGCACCCTCACGCTCTCGGGTGCCAACACCTACACCGGCACCACCATGGTCAACGCCGGCACGCTCGCCCTCGGAGCCGCGGGCACGCTGGTCAGCACCGCCGTCAACATCGCCAACGGCGCCGAGTTCGACGTGTCCGCCAAGGCTTCCTACGCCCTGAGCGGCGCGACCGTCAGCTTCGGCTTGGACGCCACCACCGGCGGCTTCTTCGACGCCGGCACGGCCGCGCTCGATTTCACCGGCGGGTCCGTGAGCTTCAACTTCTCGACCGCCGCGTTGGTGGACGGACAAACCTATGACCTGGCGGATTTCGGCAGCCAGACCGGTGATCTCGCCAGCGTCGGGTTCACGGGCGGAAGCTTCAGCGGCTCGCTGGTTCGGAGCGGCGAGATCTGGAGCGGCGTCTCCGGCGCCTTCGCCTTCTCGTTCGACGAGTCCACCGGCGTGCTTTCGGTATCCGCGGTGCCCGAGCCCTCGGCCTTCGCCTGCCTTGCCGGTCTCGCCGCGCTCGGGCTGGTCGGTGGGCGCCGCCGTCGCCGCTGATCCCCTCGGGCCTCCGTCGGACCTTCCCCCCGGGCCGCGCCGATTTCGGCGCGGCCTTTCCATTTCCACGGAGGTGAAGTGTATCCGTTGGACGGATATGGATGTTACAGTTCACGCGACGCGCCGATTGCGGCTGCCGCGACTACCGCTTCGGCTCCGCGCGCCCCAGTCTACCCCCACTGCGCCGAGCGACTCCCCTTCGCTCCGCGGCGCGCCTCGTTTTTCCCGGCGCGTTCCTTTCCCCAACCCCAAATATGAAAACCCCAAGCCCCCGCGGCCGCGCGTCCTCGCTCGGCCTTTCCCTGTGTCTTCTCCTCGGCGCCCTCGGCTCCGATCTTCTCGCCGCCGTCCATCCGGGCATGCTCCACACCGAGGCCGATTTCACCCGCATGCGCGACAAGGTGAACGCCTCCGCCCAGCCCTGGAAGGGCAGCTGGGACCTGCTCGTCGCCAACTCCAACTCGCAGAGCACCTGGGGCCCGCGTCCGGCCGCCACGATCAATCGCGGCACCTCGCCCGACAATTGCGCCCAGCTCTACAACGACGCGGCCGCCGCCTACCAGAACGCCCTGCGCTGGAAAATCACCGGCAACACCGCGCACGCGGACAAAGCCGTGCAGATACTCAACGCCTGGGGTTCCACGCTCACCGCCATCACCGGCAACGCCGACCGCTTTCTCGCCGCCGGCCTCTACGGCTACCAGATGACCAACGCCGCCGAGATCATGCGGACCTACCCGGGCTGGGCGACGGCCGATTTCAACAGGTTCAAGAGCATGATGCTCGCCGTGTTCTATCCGATGAACAACGACTTCCTGCTCCACCACAACGGCGCCCACATTCAGAATTACTGGGCCAACTGGGATCTGTGCAACATGGCCTCCATCCTCGCCATCGGCATTCTCTGCGATGACCAGGCCAAGATCGATCAGGCGGTGAATTACTTCAAAACCGGCGGCGGCAACGGCGCGATCAACAACGCGGTGCCGATCCTCCACTCGCCCACGCTCGGCCAGTGGCAGGAGGCCGGCCGCGACCAGGAGCATTCCCTTATGGGCGTGGGACTGATGGCGACGATCTGCGAGATGGCTTGGAATCAAGGCATCGATCTCTACGGCCATGCCGACCGCCGCTTCATGGCGGGCGCCGAATACGTCGCCCGCTACAACAACATGAAGACCGTGCCCTTCGCCTACTATTCGTGGCGCAACGGCCAGGGCGGCGCGGCCCAAACCCAGGGCGTCGTCTCCAACGCCGGCCAGGGCGCGACCCGCGCCATCTGGGACACCGTCGTCGGCCATTACGCGCACCGGATCGGTATCCATATTCCGGAGACGGAGGAAAAGGCCGCCGCCACCCGCCCCGACGGCGGTCCGGCCTACGGCAATCACGGCAGCGCTTTCGACCACCTCGGGTTCACCACGCTGACCCACTACCGCGGCCCCGTCGCCACGAGCATCCCCGCCGGAGTTTATCAGCTCGTCGCCCGCCACAGCGGAAAGGCGCTCACCGTGGCGAACAACGGCACGGCCAACGGCACCAACGTCGAGCAGAACACCATCGTCGATCCGCTGATCGCCGACAGGCAAAACTGGACCATAGCGCCTCTTGGCTCGGGCCAGTATCAGGTAATCGGTTCCTTCAGCGGGCGCTCGATGGACGTCTTCAATATTTCCACCGCGAACGGCGCCAACATCAACCTCTGGGACTACTGGGGGGGCAATGGACAGAAAGTCACCCTGGCCGACACCGGCGGCGGATACTATCGGCTGAACTTTGCGCACAGCGGGAAAGCTGTCGCGGTCGGCGGCGGATCCACCGCCGACGGAGCCAACGTCCTCCAATGGCAAAATACGGGCGGCCTCGAACAGCAGTGGAAATTCGTCGCATCCACCACGGTGCGACGCCTCCGCATCTCGACCGCGAGCAACCAGTATCTGCGCCACTCCGGCTTCCGCGCCTACATCGGGACCGATCCCTTCCCGGCGCAGGACTCCGAGTTCCGCGTGGTCACGGGGCTCGCAGGCCTCACCGGCGTTTCCTTCGAGTCGATCAACTTCCCTGGCCGCTACCTGCGCGTCCGCGCCGACGGCAGCACATGGTTCGATCCGTTCGAGAACACGACCGCCTACAAGGAGAGCGCCAGCTTCCGCCGTGTCGCCGGTCTCTCGAACGCCGCGCAGCATTCGTATCGGATGTGGACCGACGCCACCCGCTATCTGGTCAACGTTTCGGGGGCGGTGAACGCCACCACGGTTTCCGGCGCGACCGCGCAGGCCGCCGCGACGTTTGCCGAAGTCTTCCCGGCGCCGGGCTATTAGCCCGGAACCCGGGATTGGTTTCTATGCGCGTTCAAGTTGATCCTTATGGTCCGGGGTGCGCCTGCGTCTCGCAGGCTGTTTCCGGCGTCCCGCCGGAAACTCGGCCGGCAGAGCGAGACGCTTTGCCGGGCAGCCGGGACGGGTGCGCTCCCCGGACCTTCCGGCCGTCGACGTCTCCGGTGCGTCGGCGGCTTTTTCCGTGCTCGGCGACGAGGTTGCCGAACGCGCCATTGATTCCGTGAACACCCGCAACGGGCTCCCTCTCCTCGCCCTCGCTCTCGCCGCGGTCCTAGTCGCATGTTGCGTCGCCCTGCGGGCGCCCGACGTCGGCCGGGGCATGGCGGCGCCCCTCCCGAATGAAGATCGGGCGCTTGCAATTGGCCGGGCTTCGGAGCCCCTGATTCCCGGAGCGAAGCCGGATTTGGGGTCAAGTTCCGCGGCCGCGGGGCGATCCGTCTCCGCCGACGTGTCGCCGAGCCCGGGCGTTTCCGCACGTGAGAAGCGATCATCCCCGACCATGGCGGACGAGGACGAGTTGCTGCGCTTGCTCGACGAGGCGCGGCGCGAGGGCGAGCCGACGCGTCGCCGGGAGCAGCTTGCCGGCATTTGCCTCCGATGGGCCGGCTTCGACCCGGCGGGAGCCGTCCGGCTGGCGCTGGAGCTCGGGCTCGATCCGACGACCGGCGCGTTGTTGCCCAATCTCGCGCAGCAGTGGGCGGCGGCGGACGATGACGCCGCCCAAGCCTGGGCCCGAAGGCTCCCGGAGGGCGAGCTGCGCGACGAGGTGTATTCGAGAATCATATACGAGCGCGCCCGCCGCGACCCGGCGCGCGCGACTGGCCTGCTTGCCGAGATGCGCGCCGGCGGCGAGGCGCGCGCGGAGGCCGCGTTGACGGTTCTCCATTTCTGGGCGGAGCGCGATCCGGGCGCCACGGTCGCGTGGCTCGCGGGCTGGCCGGCGGGCGAACCGCGCGACCGCGCGGTGCGGGAGCTTCGCGCGGCGGGCATGGTCGCCGAGAAGGCACGCGATCTCGGCTCTCCGGATTTTTCTTCCTCACGTTTCAGCCCGTGAATGACACCATGCGCAGGCTTTTGGCGGGCCTCCGGGATACGACGAGCGGCTTGCCCGATGTCGACGGCGGCGCACCCCGTGCGGTCCCCATGCCGTCAATCTTAACGGCGGCATTTTGACCACCGGCGCGATCATCGGCGGCATTGTGATCGAATCCGGCGTCAGTCGCCGCATGGGCGATGGCGTCGACTGCGGTCCGATCAGTTCGGTTTCCGACCCCGGACACGGCCTAACGTTCAAGACCGTGTCCGCGTCATATGCCGACACGGTTTTTGCCTGTTGAGCCGGGTCGTATGGTCAGCGGCGTCCCAAGCCGCCGTTGAGCGTTTCGCCGACGGACGAGGGGCCGAAGACCGGGGCGAGGGGATCGATGGGCAGGATCGAGCCGTCGGAGCCGAATTCCATTCGCGCGAGACAGATTTCCCGTCGATCCAAGCCTCCCCCGGGGATGGCGTGGCGATGGTAGGCGGCATACCAACGATCGGTGCCGGGGATGTTCAATACGCTGTGATAACCCGCGCCCACCAGCGGATTGTCGGAGCGGAGCACGATGTCGGCCCCGGCGGAGCGGCGAATCGGCCCGAGCGGCGAATCGGCGGTGCCGTAGCATATCTTGCTTGGCTGGCCGCGAGGCTGAGTCGTCCACATGAAGTAGTAGACGCCGCGGCGCTTGAACACGATGAGCCCCTCGAGAAAATCCGCTATGGCGAGATCTTCCGGCTCGCCGAGCACGCTGACCATGTCCGAGCCGAGCCGAACGACCTGGGCGAGGCTCTGGCCGCTGCCGTAGTAGAGGTAGGCCTGCCCGTCGTCGTCGGTGAAGACGTGCGGGGCGATGGTCTTGGCGCGGACCGCTCCGCCTTGTTGAAGCAGCGGACCGCCGAGTGCGTCCCGGAATGGGCCCTCGGGGCGGCTTGCTTTGGCGACGCCGATCTTGGTCTCCGCGCAGAAGTAGAAGTAGTAGTTGCCGTCGCGTTCGACGCAGTCGGGGGTCCACGCCTGGGCGCGAGCCCAGCCGAGCGATGCCGGCAAATCGAGCGCGACGCCGGCCGGGCTCCACGTTTTCAGGTCGGGAGAGGTCCAAACTGAAAAGGATTTCGAGCTCCATTTGGGGAGATCGGTCGTGGGATAGAGGTAATAGGTGTTGCCGAAGCGGCGAAGCGCGGGGTCGGCGTTCAAGCCCGGGATTATCGGCGCGGGCACGGTTTCGGAGGCGAACGCGGACGGAGCGACGGGCTCCGTGCCGTCGAGGACGCCCAATGTCCGGGCGGGCACGGCGAAGATGTTACCTTGTCCTTGTCCGGGCACTACGGCGGCCCGGCCGCTCAGGTCCTCCCAAGTTTGCCAGTCGCGGGTCGAGTAGACCGCGACGCGACGCTCCGCGGGAATGGGAACATAGAGCAGGCAGCGGTCCTTCTGGGCGAGAACGGTCGCCCCTTCCCCGCGGGCTTGGTGCGGCACCGCGTCGGGAAGCAGGCGATAGGGGCCGGTGGGCGAATCAGCCACCGCGGCGTGATGAAGGCCCCGGCGTTTGCCGTCGTCGCCTTGGCGGAAAAGGGCGATGTATTTGCCCTGCCACGACAAGAGCGTGGTGTCCGCGTGGTCGAATCCAGGCTCGATGAGAAGCGCGGGCTCGCTGAACTCGATGAAGTCCCGAGTGGTCACGCAGTAGGTCCGGTTTGCCGGGCGCGGGCGATTGTTGTCCTCGCCGAACCAGCCCGGGACGTCGGATACCCACGTGATGACGAAACGATTCTCCGCGGAGTCGTGAAAGATCTCCGGCGCCCAGGCGTTTTTCGCGCCCGGGATGCGTGCCGCGAGTGATAGGTGGCGTTGGGGGGACCAGTGGACGAGATCCGGAGAGGTGGCGTAGCCGATGCCCAGATCGCGCCCCCCCGAGGTCCATACCAAGTGGTGGAGGCCGGCGGGGTCCCGGAAGAGGTGTGGGTCGCGGAATAGTTTTTCCCCCACCGTGGGGCGCAGGAAAATGCGCCCGAGGTCCTTCCAAATCAAACCGTCTGTGCTGGAGGCGAGGTGCAATCCGTCGCCGGAGCCGCGGAAGGACGTATAGAGGAAGGCGGAGTCGCCGGCGGAGGCGAAATTCGCCGCGCAGGCGGCGGAAAGCGCGAGAACGGAGCGTCTGAATGGAAGTGGCAGGGAGGTCATGAGGGGCGCAAACAATGTCTTCGCGTGCAGGCGGAGAAGCGGTGCATGACCGCTGTTGAGCAACGGCGGGGTGCCGTCTCCGGGCGCTAGGTGATGCTACTAGGGGCGCGGCGATCCATCCCCGGCAAACCCATGCTCGGGTTATCTGTAACTCGCGTGGATGCCGCTAGGTGGGGAAAGTCGTGCGCTTGTGCTATCGTCCAATCTTACGTTACGGTTTAGGGCATAGTCGCTATTTGGTTCAAAAGCTGGATTTGCCGGTGAAACAGTGTTAATTGCTGCAACGAAGTTCCCCTGTTCCGATCCCAAATCGGATAACAACCCCCAACCCCATTTCGTCCCATTTTTTTAGCGTCACGGCCGAGCGCCGCGGCGTCTGATTCTTTCATTTTGCGCATTATGAATACCCCTCGTCCCCTCGATAAACTGGTGTCCACGGCGCGCGTAAGCCGCCTGTCTGCCAAACTCGCCGGATCGGCTTTCGCCGTCGGCTTACTCTTCGCCCAGACGGCTTCGGCCGCGACGGTAAACCTGACCGCGACAAACGCCGCGGGTGCCAGCAGCTTCGCCTCCGATCTATCATGGAGCGATTTTCTCGCGCCTTCGGCGGCGAACGACTATGTCGTGGCCGGTGGCTTCTCGCTTCGGACCGTGGCCGACTCCGCCTCCGCGTCCTTCGCCGGAAATTCGCTCACGCTGGGCGACGGCACGAACGCGGGTTTGCTGATTTTCAAGAATCAAAGCGTCGGTGCAGTTGTTTCGGTCAATAATCTTACGCTCAACAATGGCGAGCTTCAGGCGGGCGGAACTTCAAGTGGCGCCGGGCACACCGTTACCTTGGCGAGCAATGGGATCACGCTGACCGGGTCGAATCGCGTCAACACCGGCGCCGCCGACCGCTGGCTGATCGTCAATGCGCCGATTTCAGGCTCGGGAACCTTGGTCAAGAATGCCGCGGGCGGGGTGGTGTTGAGCGGCGCGAGCTCCTATACGGGCGGCACCACCGTCAACGCGGGTCTGCTCCAGTTCGGGAACACCGCCGCCATGCCGGCCTCCGGCGCGATCACGCTCGCCGCGAATAGCACTCTGGCATTTAACGTCGGCGGCGCAGGCCAATTTACAAACGCGACTTCCGGCGCGGGTTCCATCGGCGGAATTCTTGCGGGCACCGGGGCGAACGGATCCAGCTTCTCGCTGCTCGCAAACAGCTCCGTCGGCCTTGATACGAGCGGCGCTCTTGGCCCGGTTGTTTATTCCGGCCCCTTTTCGGCCACGAACAACGCCGGTTTGCTGAAGCTCGGCGCGGGCACCCTTGAGCTCAACAATGGCGGCACCTACTTCGGTGCCGGCGCGGGCGGATTCCCCTTCATCGCACGGCAAGGCACGGTTCTTCTCGGCGGCGGCACCCACGCCGTGACCGGCGAACTCGTCATCGGCGGCACCTACGGCACCGTCGCGGGAGCGGCCGGCTACGACGCCAAAATTCAGATCGATGCCGGAGCGCTCACCATCAGCAGCTGGCTTTCCGTGGGACGTGGCAACGGAATCGGGGCCGTCTCGTCCGATCTCGTTCTCAATAACGGAGCAACCGTCAACTCCAACGACTTCTCGGCCGGTTTCAACGGCGGCAATGCCGCAAACCTTCCAAAGGGATCGGTCACGTTGAACGGGTC
>CAMLQS010000040.1 GCA_946482165.1 uncultured Verrucomicrobiota bacterium
GACGCCAACGTTCCGTATACCTCCCGCGTCGCAACCCGTCAGCGCCACTTTTCCCGCGTGTCCGCAGGCATCGTCCCTACCCGCCATGCAAATCGCAGTCTTCAGCGCCAAGCCGCACGACCGCCGCTTTCTCGACGCCGCCAATGCCCGCGCCCGCCATGTGGTGCGTTATTTGGAGGCGCGGCTCGACCGCCACACCGCCGCCCTCGCCGAAGGAACTCCCGCGGTCAGTCTTTTTGTCAACGACCGGGCGGACGCCGCCGCGCTCGGCGCGCTGGCCCAGCGCGGGGTGCGGCTCGTCACGCTGCGTTCCGCAGGTTACAACCACGTCGATCTCGACGCGGCGCGCGCCCTCGGGCTCACCGTGACCCACGTCCCCGACTATTCGCAGCATGCCGTGGCGGAGCACACCGTCGCGCTGCTCCTTTCGTTGGTGCGTCGCATCCCCCAAGCCTACTCGCGCGTCCGCGAGGGCAATTTCTCCATCGAGGGGCTTCTCGGTTTTGATCTTCACGGCAAGACCGCCGCCATCGTCGGCACGGGAAGGATAGGCCGCGCCGTGGGGCAGATTTTCCTGGGCTTCGGAATGCGGGTGCTCGCATACGACCCCCGCCCTTCGCCCGAGGCGATGAAGTGCGGCTTCGAGTTCGGCGCTCTCGAGGACGTGCTCGGCGCGGCGGATATCGTCTCCCTCCACTGCCCGCTGTTGCCCAACACCCGCCACCTCATCAGCCATCCCACGCTTCGTTGGATCAAACGCGGCGCCGTGCTTCTCAACACCTCCCGCGGAGGACTGCTCGACACGTCCGCGGTGCTAGAGGCGCTGGAGACGGGCCGCCTTTCGGCGCTCGCCCTCGACGTCTACGAGGACGAGGCCTCGCCGCTCTACGACGACCATTCCGAACAAGGCGTGCGCGACGAGATGCTGACGCGGCTCCTCTCGCTGCCCAACGTGCTGGTCACCGGCCATCAGGGCTTTTTCACGCGCGAGGCGCTGGGCTCCATCGCGGCCGGCACCATCGCCTCGCTCGACGCATTTGTGGCGGGACGACATTTTCCGCACACCCTGACCGCGCCGGACGCCAGCTCCTCGCGGGTGCCGCCTCCGACGCCGCACGGCTCCTCGCCCGCCTTTCCGCTGAAGGTCGATCCGGCCTCGGCGATGCCGACGGCGAACCGAATCGCGTAGGCGACTCGTTTTGGAGTGCGGCGGCACGACACCGCCTTTGCCGAGCCGACTGGGCGGCTCGCCGTTTTCCGCGAGAGACAATGGGCGACGAGCCGAGGCTCGTCGTCGAAAGAGGCGTCATGCCGCCGCACTCCAAAACGGCGTATGCCTACTCCACCACGCGAGGCACGAGCACCATGTTGTCCCGCTGGGCGGGGGCGTTGCGAAGCGCTTGCTCGACGGATAAGCCGGGGCGCGGCTCGTCGGCCTGGAGAACGTTGAAGATCGGCGTGGCGTGCGCGGTGGGCTCGACGCCGTCGACGTTCACCTGCTTGAGCTGCTCGATGTGACCCAGAATGTCGCCGAGTTGCGCGGAGAACTTGGCCTTCTCCTCGGGCGTGAGCGCGAGACGGGAAAGCGTGGCGAGGTGATCGATGTCGATGTGAACCGGGGAGGACATGGGGCGGCGAAAGACGGACGTTTTAATTGACCACGGAGGACACGGAGAGCACGGAGTGGAGAAAAGGAAACGAAGAGCAGAGACCTTGTCTCCGATGTATTTCTCTCCGTGGCCCTCCGTGTCCTCCGTGGTTCAAAATTCCGCGCTCAGAAATTCGCGATGCGGAGGAGGACGGGCTTCCCGAGCGTGCAGTTGAGCTTGGCGAGGCGGTTCACGGTGAGACGGATCGCGGCCTCGCTGCACTCGTGGGTGGTAAGGAGCAACGACGCGGCGTCCGGCTTTTCACTCGGGCGCTGCACGAGGCTGGCAATGCTCACGCCGGCCTTGGCGGTGCTGGTCGCGATCTTCGCCAGAACCCCTGGCTGGTCCTTCACGTCCAGGCGCAGGTAGTGGCGGGAGCGAAGGGCGTCCGGCGGAGTCAGGGCGAGTTTGCCCGCGGGTGCGGCGGGGAGCGGCGCGGCGCCGCGCACGAGCTGCGAGGCGGCGTCGATGATGTCGCCGATGACCGCGCTGGCGGTCGGGTCCTGGCCGGCGCCGCGACCGATGTAGGTCGTCTCGCCGACGACGTCGCCGGAAACGGAAATGCCGTTGTAGACCTCGTTGACGTTGGCGATCGCCTTCGAAAGCGGCAGCAGCGCCGGGTAGACGCCGACGGAAAGCGCGTTGCGGTCGAAGTCCCGCTCGATGACGGCGAGGAGCTTGATCGCGTAACCGTTTTCGCGGGCAAAAGTCAGGTCGGCCTGGGTGATTTGCGTGATGCCCTCGACGACCATCTTCTTGGTCGGCACCCAGGTGCCATGCGCGAGATACGTGAGGACGGACGCCTTATGCGCGGTGTCCCAGCCCTCGACGTCGAGCGATTCGTCGGCCTCGGCGTAGCCCAGCTCCTTCGCCTCCTTGAGAATCGCCGGATAGGCGAGCCCTTCGCGCTCCATGCGCGTGAGGATGTAGTTACAGGTGCCGTTGAGGATGCCGTAGATGCGGCGGAAGCGGTTCGCGACGAGTCCCTCGCGCAGGGCCTTGATGATCGGGATGCCGCCGGCGACGGAGGCCTCGAAGAAGAACTGGCCGCCATGCTTGCGGGCGGTGGCGAAAAGCTCGGGGCCGTGGGCGCAGAGGAGGGCCTTGTTGGCGGACACGACGGTCTTGCCGCGCTTCAGCGCCTCAAGGGTGACCTTGCGGGCAATGCCGGTGCCGCCGATGAGCTCGCACACGATCTGGATCGAGGGATCGGTGGCGATGGCAAGCGGGTCGGTGGTGAGCTGGTCGGCCTTGAGACGCACGGCGCGCTTCTTGTCGAGATCGCGGACCGAGGCGCGGGCGAGAACGAGTTTGGCGCCGAGGCGGGCCTCGAGTTCGGGACGGGCGCGCTCGATGTGTTTCCAAACGCCCTGGCCGACGGTGCCGAGGCCGCAGATGCCGATATTGATGACGGAAGCGCTCATGAAGTTATGATCTACGATTTATGATTTATGATTGAGCGGAATTCTCCGGCGCAGGGGACGGCGCGGCGGACTTCCTGACGAACTTGTTCTCCGTGCCGTTGCAGAGACGAACGATGTTCGAGCGGTGGCGAAGAATGACAAAGGCGCCGATCACGGTGGCGAGAACCGCGAAAGCGGCCGGCGCGCCGAGCAGCCAGGCGGCGGCAGGCAGCGCGACGGCGGCAACGATCGAAGCGAGAGAAACGTAGCGGGAGCCGAAGAAGGTGAGCACCCACGCGACGACGCCGACGAGCGTAGGAAGCGGGAGAAGGACGACCAAGCCGCCGGCCGAAGTGGCGACGCCCTTGCCGCCTTTGAAGCGCGTCCAACAGCTGAAACTGTGACCGATCAGGGCGAAAACGAGACCGGTGATGGCCATCGCAGGGGCATGTCCCGAATCAAACCAGTCGGTCGTGCTACCATCGGAATGGAGGATGAATCCGAAATCGGAGCGCCGTGCCAGCCACAGCGGCCAGCCCGCCGCCGCCGCGCCCTTCAGCGCATCCAGAAAAAACGCCAGATCCCCGGCGCGTTTGCCCTTTTTGCCGAACATGCCGCCGAGGACGCGCTTCACGTTGGTCGCGCCGGGGTTCTTCGAGCCGTGCTCGAAGATGTTCACGCCAAACTTGCGCGCGATCAGCCACCCAAAGGGCAAGGCCCCGAGGAAATAACCGGCGACGGCGGCGAGAAGAAGCGGGATCAGCATAACTCCAAACCAGTTTTCAACGCAGAGTCGCAGAGGCGCGGAGAGAACAAAAACGGAGCCGAAAGCCCGATATTCTCTCCTCTGCGTCTCCGCGTCTCTGCGTTAAATTCAGGGGCTCGAACTCAGAGCTGCACGAACTTCGCGAGCTTGATATTCGCGTTGGCCTTGAGCGCCTCGCGGGCGGCCTCGCTGGGCTCGTGATCGACGCGCACCACCATGTAGGCGGTGCCGCCGGGCGTGAGACGCGAGAGCGACATGTCGGCGATGTTCACGCCGTCGCCGCCGAGCAAGGTGCCGACCGCGCCGACCATGCCGGGCTTGTCGTTGTTTTCGAGGACGAGGAGCGAGCCTTCGGCGGCGACTTCGACCTCGCGGCCATTGATGCCGACGATGCGGGGCTCGTTGTTCTTGCCGATGATGGTGCCGCTCGCGGAATGCACGGTGCCGTCGCCGGCCGTGGCCTCGACTTCGATGAGGTCGGTGTAGTCGCCGGCGTCGCTGTTCTTCACGACCTCGAACTGCACGCCAAGGCGCTGGAGGAGCGTGGGCGCGTTGACCGCGTTGACGCTGTCGCCGCTGATGCGACGGAGGAATCCGCCCTGGATGGCGCGGGTGATGGCGTTGACGTCGAGATCGGCGACCTTGCCGGTGTAGGCGACGCGGATCTTGGCGATCTGCTTGGGCGCGATCTGCTGCACGAGCGTGCCGAGTTTGCCGCCGAGCGAGATGAAGGGCGCGAGCGCCTTGGCGGCGGCGGCGTCCATCGAGGGGAGGTTGACCGCGTTGCGCACGGCGCCGTGAAGGAGCACGTCGGCGATTTGCTCGGCGATCTCGATGCCGACCGATTCCTGGGCCTCGGCGGTGGAGGCGCCGAGATGCGGCGTGAGGGTGACGTTGGGCAGGGTGCGGAACTCGCTGTCCTTGGCGAGGGGCTCGTCCTCGAACACGTCGAGGCCGACGGCGGCGACGTGGCCGCTCTTCAGGCCGGCGAGGAGGGCGGCCTCCTTGATGATGCCGCCGCGGGCGCAGTTGAAGAGGCGGATGCCCTTCTTGCACTTCGCGAGCGCGGCCTCGTCGATCATGTATTTGGTCTCCTCGGTGAGGGGCATGTGAACCGTGATGTAGTCCGCCTGCGGGAGGAGTTCATCGAGGGAGACGGCCTCGACGCCCATGGCCTTGGCGCGGCTGGGGGCGAGGTAGGGATCGTAGGCGACGACCTTCATGCCGAAGGCGAGCGCGCGCTTGGCGACTTTGCCGCCGATGCGGCCCATGCCGACGATGCCGAGCGTTTTCTTGAAGAGCTCGACGCCGGAGAACGACTTGCGGTCCCACTCGCCGCGACGCATCGAGGCGGCGGCGTTGGCGATGGGGCGGGCGCCGCAAAGCATGTGGGTGAACGTGAGCTCGGCGGTGGCGATGGTATTGCCGCCGGGAGTGTTCATCACGACGACACCGTGCTCGGTGGCGGCCTCGACATCGACGTTGTCCACGCCGACGCCGGCGCGGCCGACGACTTTCAGGTGCGGCGCGGCGGCGAACACGTTGCGCGTGATCTTCGTCTCCGAGCGGACGGCGATGGCGTTCACATCCTTCACCAGCTCAATGATCTTCTCGGGAGAAGAGCCGTAAGCCTCGATGACTTCAAAGCCTGGCTGCTGACGCAGGTAGGCGACGCCCTTGGGTGAGATCTTATCGGCGACGAGGATTTTCATGGGAGGAAAAGGGTCTAGGTAATGCCCCGCGTCCCCCGCCCGGCAAGGAAAAGCTCGGCGCGTGAAAAACGCCCCCTACCCTGCCCCTCATGACGCGCATCCAGCAGCAATACGCCTTTCTGACCGAATGCCTGAAACTCTCCGAAATCTTTCGCCAGGCGCTTCTCCCCGTCAGCCGCCGACGCGAAAACGACGCCGAGCACTCCTGGCACCTCTGCCTGATGGCGATCACCCTCGCCGAGCACAGCAACCAGCCGATCAATCTCTCCCGCGTGCTCAAGATGCTCATCATCCACGACATCGTGGAGATCGACGCCGGGGATACCTACGCCTACGACACGGCGCGCATGGTCGGCCAGCACGAGCGCGAGGCGAAGGCGGCCGAGCGCATTTTCGGCCTGCTCCCGACCGACCAGGCCATCGAGCTGCGCGACTGTTGGGAGGAATTCGAGGCGAAGATCACGCCCGAGGCGAAGTTCGCCGCCGCCGTGGACCGACTGCAGCCGATCCTGCTCAACATTCTTTCGAACGGCGAAAAGTGGCGCGAGCACGGCGTCACGCGAGCCATGGTGATCGCGCGCAACCAGCACGCCAACGACGGCGCCTCCACCGTCTGGGCCCACGCGCTCACGCTCCTCGACGACGCCGTCGCACGCGGCTTCCTGCCGGCGGAGTAGCGGCGAGTCGTCCGATATGGACTGCGGCGACATGTCGCCGCCTTCGACGAGCCGACGTGTCGGCTCGCCCCATGAAACCGTGCGACGAACCGAGGCTCGTCGTCCGAGGCGGCGTCGTGCCGCCGCAGTCCATAAACGCTCGCCGGTTCAGCGTTCCCGGCCGCCAATGTTCGTAATACGAACAATTGGCGGCGGCTCGCGGAATCGTCCCCGTAGCGCGCCCCCTGACTCGCTCGCCCTATTCCACCGCGAAGGGCTCGATCACGAACGCGTAAGCACCGTCGACTTTCTTCACGCGGCCCAGTCCGGGAAACGGAACGTGCGCGCCAAAAAGCCGCAGACGCTCCGCGGCTGCGCGGTCGAAGAGTTTTCGTCGCGTCTCCACCGCGAGCGCCGGGTCGGCGTCGAAGGCGTAACGCCAGCCCGGGTGCGCGAAACTGATAGCGTGGTGAAGCGCGACGTCCGCGATGTGCAGCAGCGCGTCTTTGCCCGAACCGATGATCACCGCGAGATGCCCCGGCGTATGTCCGGGTGTGTCCAGCAGTTCGAAGTTATCCAAAAGCCGATCCCCGCCGGACACGAGTTGCACCCGATCCTTGTAGGCGCCGAGCGCGGTCTGCGCACCGGTCACGAACTCCTTGGTCGCCTCGGGCGGCACGGCCATCCCCGACAAATCCGGCGAGGAAGCCATCCAGAATTCGTGCTCTTTCTTCCCGACAAAAAGTTTCGCCTGCGGAAAAGCCGGCCTCTTCTCGGCATCGATCAGACCCCCGAAGTGGTCACGGTGCGCGTGGGTGAGAAGGATGCCGGTGATATGCTCCGGTTTGACGCCGATGGCCGACATGGCCGCGAACATCTTCCCGGCCGACGCTCCGAGGTGCGGTCCGCAACCGGAGTCGATCAAAACGAGATCCGCTCCGGAGCGGACGAGCAGCACGTTGAACGGTATTTCCACGCGGTCTTTCGGCAGCCAAGCCGCATCCAGCGCTCCGGCGACGGCCCCCGGCGACTCGTCCACCCCGAAAGGCGATTTATCGCTCGGAGGCGTCATGCCTCCGTCGAACAACGCCACCGCGTCGAGCGCGCCGATCTTGAAGCGGTAGTAACCCGCCTGCTCTCCGGCGAGGCCGGGAGGAGGCGGGGACTTGGGCTCCTCGGGCTTCGCGGGCTCGTCCGGTTTCTTCTCCGGCGCAGGCGGCTCTCCTCCGCCGGGCTGCGACGAATCCGCTTTGCCCGTGAACAAGTTGGCGGCGGCGATCGAGCCGCCCGCCACGCTCAGCCATTTCAACACCTCGCGTCTGGACCACGGAGAGGAGGCGGAGGGATTCATGAGACCGGACAATGCCGCGCCGGCTCTTCCGCGCAATCGGCGGCCAAGCCGCGCTTCCCGGATAAAAGCCCAAGGGCGCTCCCCGAGACCATGCCCGAGAAATTTAGGCGCTGTCTTCGAAATAAACCAGCGCTCCGTGAGAGGGAAATATGCTCGGCCAAGGCGGCCGAGGTCGAGGCGGACCAGAGGTCCGTGCCACCTCGGGCAACGCAGGCCCGGCGTGATTTCCCGCCCACCCGCAGGGCGTCGGCAACGCGTAGGTTTATCTCGAGGACAGCGCCTAGGCTAGGCCGACTCCATCGCGCCAAGCAGCCGATGCAAAAGCGCCTCGGCCGCCGGCCCGTGCTCGCCGGCGCCGCGAAGAAGCTCTTCCGCCGACTGCACCCAAGGCCCGCCGCACTTCAGGTCCTCCGGGCATGCCTCGGAGATTTCCCTCAACGCGCCCGCCTCCATCTCCAAGTGAAACTGCAAGGCGAGCACCCGTTCGCCCCAGGCAAACGCCTGCTGCGCGCAGGCCGCGCTTGTCGCGAGACGCGTCGCGCCCGTCGGCAACGAAAAGGTGTCGCCATGCCAATGAAGCACGGTGGTGAACGCGGGAAAGGCGTAGCGGCCCCCGGCCGCGCCCGCCTCGGGCGGCACGGCGCGCACGGGCCACCAGCCGATCTCGCGCTCGGCGTTTTGCACGACCTTCGCCCCAAGCGCGTCCGCGATGAGTTGCGCCCCCAGACATACGCCGAGCACGCGTTTTCCCTCCGAGAACGCCGAGCAGAGGGCGGCCTTCTCCGCCACCAGCCAAGGGTAGTCACGATGTTGATACACGTTCATCGGCCCGCCCATCACGACCAGCCAGTCGTAGTCGTCCGCGTCCGGCGCGGCATCGCCCGCCCACCAACGCGTGAAGGACACCTCATGGCCGCGCACGCGCAACCAGCGGTCGATCAGGCCAAGGCCCTCGAATGGGACGTGCTGGAAGCAACGGACTCTCATGCGCCGACATACAAAACCCCGCCGCGCCGGAAGGCGAGACGGGGTTGATGTAATGAATCGAGAACCGGGAGCAGGATGCTCCCGGCCTTTACTTCCACTCGTAGCGCACCCGATAGGTGACGACCCTCTCTTCGTCGGGCGCGAGCTTCACGCGGAACTCCGCGCCGCTGGCGTCGGTTTTCTCGTGCGGGTCCGACTGCTGGACCAGTTTCCAGTTGGGCCAGGAATAGAAGTGCTCCACCACGCGCACCTCGACCGGCTCGGCTTTGCGGTTGCGCAGCTTCACCTCGAAGGCCTCCTCGCGGAAGTCGTTCCGGCTGCTCATCTGCGAATCGGTCTGCTTTTTCTCCACCGCGATGTCGAAGACGTCGCCGGTGTAGAGGCGCACGGTCTCGTTTTTCGCGGTATGGTCCAGGTGGTTCTCTCCGACGAATTCGAGGCGATTGTCCGCCGAATCCTGGCGGTAGAAACGCGCGCGCCCCTTGGGCAGGGGCAGGCCCAGGCCGCCGTTTTCCTTCGTGTTTTTGAATTCCCGGACGGTGGCGACCTTCGCGCCGTATTTTTGCTGGTCGAAGATGTAGAGCTGCGGAGCGGTCACGCCGGTGGCGCGGAGAAACTCGACCTGCTTCGTCTCCTGGTCGCGCAGCGTCACGGGGCGCGGCAGCGAATAGAGGTGAAATTCGTCGAAGGCTTTTTCAGTGACCTCCGCGTCGGCCACCATCGCGGACATGACCATCTCCTGCTTCCGCATTCGCGGAGCGGACGGAGGCGCGGGTTGCACGCGGTTCACGTCGCCGGCCATGAGCTTGATAGTGGCCTCGTCGAAGCGCTTGCCGGTGTTGTTCGAGACCGTCACCCAGCCGACGATGTCGACCTGGTCGCCCTTTTCCGGCGCCACGAGGTTGTAGGCGGCCTGCCAGCTCATGCCTCCGGTGATATAACCCAACTCGGCCTCGAGCTTCGCCGCGCGGTCGGCGTTGACCTGCCAGGAAAGGGTCGGCTGCAGGATGGCGTCGTCCCCGAGGCCCGGGAAAATCGGCTGCCCGGGCAGCGAGAAACGCAGCTTGCCGTCGACCTCGATGATTGGCGTGGCGGCCTCTCCGCCGGCTTTGTAACCGCTGCGGATCACGCGGCCCTTCACGGTGTATTCCTTCGCGTTCTGGTCGGTGACGAGAAAGTCGAGTTCCTTGCCCTCGTTCATCGCGAGCAGGAGCCCCTGCGAAGCCGCGTCGGCGCGGTAGCTTTGCTCTAGGATGCGCAGCCCCACCTTTCCGGCCGCATCGCGCAGCACGACCGAGTCGGGCTCGACCTGCGTCGTGGCGCCCGAGAAATTCACGGCGTTGACCCCGGTCTTGAGATCGAGCGGCACGGTCTCGCGCACGACGGCGAAGTTCTGGTTGTAGATCGTGAGCGCGGGCCCGGCGGGCAGCGTGAGCGGCAGGGCGGCGAGTAACGAAGCGAGGGTGATGGGTTTCATGGCGTTGCAGGGAGAGTGACTCGAAACGCAGGCGCTTGTTCAGCCGAAAGTTGTCAGGTCTTTGTCAGGCGGCCCGGTGCGGCATGGGCGTCCCGCCCATGTCGGATCACGGGCGGGACGCCCGTGCCACGTTTCGCGTTGCCTGCGCAGCCGCCCCCACGAGGGTGATTCGCCAACCACGTCATGGATTCCCCTTTCGAAAACAGCTCGCCCTTCGCCGAGAGTCCCGCCCCTCAGATCGATTTCCGCGCGGAGCTGAACGACGAGCAGTTCAACGCCGTGACCGCCGAGCCCGGCCCGCTCCTCGTCCTGGCGGGCGCCGGCTCCGGCAAGACGCGCACCCTCACCTACCGCGTCGCCTACCTGCTCTCCATGGGCGTGAAACCCGGCGAGATCCTGCTCCTTACCTTCACCAACAAGGCCGCGAAAGAAATGCTTGCCCGCGTGGACCAGCTCACCGGCGTGGAGCCGCGGCGCTTCTGGGGCGGCACCTTCCACTCCATCGGCGCGCGCATCCTTCGGATCTACGGCGATGCGATCGGGCTCCAGAAAAACTTCACCATCCTCGACGCCGACGAATCCGAGACCCTGCTCAAGCATGCCGTCGAGGCGAACGACAAAATTTTCTTCAAGGACAAGACCAACCCGAAGCCCGGCCCGCTCCACAGCGTGATCTCCCTCGCGCGCAACACCCGCCTCACGCTCGAGGAGACGGTGAAGCGCCACTTCCCGCAATACACGGAGATCGCCCACCGCCTGCCCGCCTTTGCCGCCGCCTACGCCGCGGCCAAGAAGGAGCAGAACGTCCTCGACTACGACGACCTGCTCGAGCTGTGGCTCGACCTCCTCGTGAAGTGCCCCGACCTCGCGGAGTATTTCGCCAACCGCTTCCGCCACCTCCTCGTCGACGAGTATCAGGACACCAATACGCTTCAGTCCGAGATCGTCGACCGCATGGGCTCGCACCACCGCATCATGGCCGTGGGCGACGATGCGCAGTACATCTACTCCTGGCGCGGCGCGAACTTCGAAAACATCATGACCTTCCCCGACCGCCACGAGGGAACCGTCATCCACCGCATCGAGACCAACTACCGCTCCACGCCGCAGATCCTCGCCCTCGCGAACGGCGTGCTCGAGGCGCAACCCGTGGGTCGCCACTTCGAGAAAAAGCTCATCGCCCATCGCGCCAACTCCCAGAAGCCGTGCGTCATGCAAGCGATGGACGAAAAAGACCAAGCGCACTTCATAGTCATAAAAGTGCGACAGTTAATCCAAGAAGAAGGAGTATCGCCGTCCGAAATTGCGGTCCTCTACCGGTCGCACTTTGTCGCTCTAGAGACGCAACTCGCGCTTTCCCGGGCTGGCATCCCTTACACCATCACCAGCGGCGTAAAGTTCTTCGAACGCCAGCACGTAGGAGATCTCCTCGCGTTGATCAAATTCGTGCACAATCCGGCGAACGTCCAAGCTTGGGATCGTTTCGCCAAGCTCCTTCCGAAGGTTGGGGAAAAGGGTGCGAGGAAAATCCACGACGCCGCTAAGGATCACGCGCGCATGCACCAGATGGATCTCGTATACGCGCTCAAGGAGGACGCGGTTAAGTCGGCGGTTCCTGCTGGAGCCCGCGACGAATGGCCTCATTTTTGCGCATCGCTTGCCGAAGTTGCACACGCGATGAACACGGAAAAGCCCGCAGCTGTGATCGGTCTCGCCATCGAAGGCTGGTATCAGGACTACATGAAAGGTGAGTATGCGGATTACACCGAGCGTTATGAGGAGCTAAAGGCGTTGATCGGCTTTGCCGCTCCATTCGACGACATACAAAGCATGCTTGAGCAAGTGGCGCTCCTCAACGGCGAGACGACCGACAAGTCCGTCGCCGCGGACCAGGAAGCGATCAAGCTCACGACGGTGCACCAGTCGAAGGGCCTCGAATACGACGCGGTCTTCGTGATCGGCCTCGCCGACGGCATGTTTCCCGGGCGCCGCTCGATCGAGGACGGCGACGTGGAGGAGGAGCGCCGCCTATTCTACGTCGCGGTGACGCGCGCGAAGAACGAACTGTATCTGTGTTATCCGAAGATCGCGTCGCGCGCCGGCCCCGGCGGCATGATGCTCGTGCCGAGCCGCTTCATCACCGAGCTGTCGCCCAACCTCTACGAGCCGCTGCGGATCAAGCGGCAGTTCGGGTGGTAGCGTAGCCACGCCCCGGGACGGGCGTGGCTACACTAATGCCCGCCCTCGAGCTCGTCGGGCTTGAGCAGGCCGGCGAAGAGCGACTTGTCGGCGGCCTTCATGTAGGCCTCGCCGGCGGCGACGCTACCGTCCTTCACGCGGGCGAGCAGGCTCTGGTCCATCGTGGTCATGCCGTCGTTGCGGCCGTTTTCGATGATGGCTCGGATGTTCGCGATCTGGCCGCTGCGGATCGTGTTGGGCAGAGCTTCATGCTGGAGCAGGATCTCGTGCACGGCGACGCGACCTTTCGGGATCTTCTTGCAGAGGAGCTGGGAGACGACGCCTGCGAGACAGCCCGAGAGCATCACTCGCACCTGGTTCTGCTCGTCGGCCGGAAACGTGTTGATGATGCGATCAACCGTCTTGGGCGCGTTGTTGGTATGGAGCGTGCCAAAGACCAGCATTCCCATCGAGGCGCAGCCAAGGGCCAGCTTGATGGTCTCCAGCTCGCGCATTTCTCCGAGGAGAACGATATCGGGATCGTGCCGCATGGCGCCCTTCAGCGCGTCGGCAAAAGTCCTGGTATGCTCGCCGACCTCGCGGTGCACGATGGTCGACTTCTTGTTCTGGTGAACGAACTCGATCGGGTCCTCGATGGTGATGATGTGTCGCGCGAAGTTCGTGTTGATGTAGTCGATCATCGCCGCGAGCGTAGTGGATTTACCGCTACCGGTCGGGCCGGTGACGAGCACGAGGCCCTCGTTTAGGTGGCAAAGCTTCTTCAGGGTCTCCGGCAACTTGAGGTCGTCGAAGGACAATATCTTCGAGGGAATCTGCCGGAAGACGGCCGCCTGGCCCCAGTGGTTGTAGAGGTAGTTTCCACGAAAGCGGGCGAGGCCGGGGATCTCGTGCGCGAGGTCGAGGTCCTTGCGCTCGAGAAAATCGGCCCAGCGCTGCGGGGGGCAGATCTCCTTTAAAAAACCTTCCATCTGCGTGGCGGCGATGGGCTCGGGCTGGATGTCGGTCAGGCCGCCGGAGACGCGGGCGCGCGGAGGCTGGCCGACGGTGAGGTGGAGATCGGAACCGCCGCGTTCGAGCATAAGGCGGAGCAGGGAATCGATGGCAGGCATCTGAAAGCGGGAGGTGAAAACGGAGAGCGGAAAGCTTGGCTGGCGACGCGGAGAGCCCGGTCGCGCTAGACCACGCGGGCTTTGAGGACCCGGTTGCTGATATTGGCGCGAGCCGTCTCGGCGGAGATGCGCCTTTCTTCATAGAGTTTAAACACGGTCGCCTCCATGAGACACATGCCCTCGCGCTGGCCGGTCTCCAGGATGTTGCGGAGTCCCTGCATCTTGCCTTCGCGGATGAGCGAGGAGACGGCGGGATTGCCGACCAGAACTTCGCAGGCGAGGACGAGGCCGCCGTCGACGTCCGGGAGCAGGCGCTGGCAAACGATCCCCCGCAAACTCTCGGCCACGCTCGCGCGAATCTGCGTTTGTTGCGCGGGCGGAAACACGTCGAGCAAGCGGTTGAGCGTCGTGGAGGCGTCGCTCGTGTGCATGGTGCCGATCACGAGGTGGCCGGTCTCGGAAGCGCTGATCGCCATCTCGATGGTTTCGAGATCGCGCAGCTCGCCGATAATAATCACGTCGGGGTCCTCGCGGAGGGCGCCCTTGAGCGCGGCCGCGAAGGATTTGGTGTGCGGACCGACCTCACGCTGAGTGACGTTGCAACTCCGCGCGATCTGCACGATCTCGATGGGGTCCTCGACGGTGATGATGTGATCGCTGCGCTGGGCGTTGATCTCCGCGACAAGGGCGGCGAGCGTGGTGGTCTTGCCCGCGCCAACCGGGCCGGTGACCAGGATGAGGCCGTTATGGTAGGTGAGAAGCTTCCGGACCGCGTCCAAATTGCGCAGACCGAGGTCGTCGAGTTTGGGAATTTTCGCGGCCACCATACGGTAGGCTCCGGCGGCGCCCCCTTTGTGAAACATCAGGTTCACGCGGTAGCGATTGCTGGCGTCGAGAGCCAAGGCGTAGTCGAGGTCCTTGCGCTCCAGGTAGAGCGAGCGCTGATGCGGGGCGAGCAAGGCGGTGTTAAGCCGCAACGATTCCTCGGCGGTCAGGATATGTGCGCCAATCGGACGAAGCAGACGCTGACGGCGGATAAACGGCGCAGAACCGGCGGAAATATGAAGATCGCTAACCCCTTCGCGCGCGCAGATGCGCAGCAGATCGCGAAACATCTTCGCGAGCGCCGCTTCGTCCATCCGCTTCAGCTCCCCAAAGGGAAAACCGTCCAAGGCACCGGTGGGCGCGGCCTCGGGGGGAGCGGCAGGCGCCGGCGCAGGCGCAAAAGGCGGAATCGTGAGCGGCACGTGTGCCGGGATAGTGGTGAACGAGGCGTATCCCGCGGGCGCTCCGGAAGCGGGGGCGGCAGGCGCTGCGGCCGGTGGCGACGCAGGCGGCGGGGCGGCTGACGCCACGGGGGATCGATGAAGGGCGAGCGCCGGCTTTTTGGGCTCCGCCGGGCGAGGAATAGGCGGATTGGTGCCCGTCGCCTCGGCGAACGGATCATCGGCCGGCGGACCGGCAGTCGACTTTGCCTGCGCGAGGCCGGCCACACGCTCGAGCGCCTCGATCTTGTCCTCGGCAACATGGCGTGCGTCGACGAGCTCTTGGGCGAAGTCGAGAAGATCGACGTCTTCCCCGAGCTTCATGCGCACCGCCAAGGCGGTTTTGAGCGTGAAGAGCTCCTGATCGATGCCCAGGCGCACCAGCCAAACGATGGAGGGCTTCATCCGCCCGACCTTCGACGACCGCTCATTATCTGCAAAAGAATTCTCCGTCATGTGTGGCGTTCTTTTTTCCTCAGTAAGAATGGGCGCGGCTTTTCAGCCGAGCTTGCAAGACTACGCTGCGCGAATGTTACACGACGCTCACAATCATTTGCAGGACGAGGCCCTTGCCCCCCACCTGCCGCGAATCGCGGAGGCTTGGCCGTCGACCGCAGGCGAATGGGGGAAAATGATCGTGAATGGCACGCATCCGACGGACTGGCCGCGAGTGGCGGCCTTGGCCCGCCAGCATGGGTTCATGCGGCCCGCTTTTGGCGTTCACCCTTGGGACGTCGGCGCGCCGCGCCCGGCGGATTGGCTCGAGCGACTCGCCGCGCTGCTTGATTCCGATGCAGGGGCATCCGTCGGAGAGATCGGGCTGGACCGGTGGATCATCGACGGCGCCCGCCCGGATGATCGCCGGCTCGCCGGACGGCGACGCGCCTCGATGCCCGAACAAATCGAGGTGTTTTTGCCGCAGCTCGCCCTCGCCGCCGACCGCGATCGCGCGGCCACGATCCATTGCCTGCGCGCGTTCGACGACCTGCTGCCGCTGCTTCGTTCGCATCCGGTGCCCGCGCGCGGGTTTTTGCTCCATGCCTACAGTGGCCCACCCGCGCTCGTGCCCGAATTCGCCGCGCTCGGCGCATATTTCTCCTTCAACCCCGCCTTCCTGGACCCGCGAAAAGAACGGCAACGGGAAACCTTCAAACTCGTTCCCGCCGATCGACTGCTCTGCGAGACGGACGCGCCGGCCATGATTCCGCCGCAAGCCTGGCGCACCCACAAATTGCCCCCCGCCGCCGACGGCACGCCGGTCAACCATCCCGGAAACATCGATGCCGCCTACGCCGGTCTGGCCGCTCTCCGTGGCGAGGAAACTCCCGCGCTCGCCGCGCGCATTTCGGAAAACTTCTCCCGTTTGTTCAGCGCGTAAGAATCTTCGAGACCGTCAAGCGCCCCGCCCGCTTGGCAAAAAATCATCGCCTCTCAATCCCCGCGCAAAGTCCGCCCCAAGCCCTGCGGCTGAGACACTGCTTTCGCGGCCTGCCCGGCTTTGGAGACCCAACCGCGGTCAATTTGCCAGAGCACCCAAGTGACCAGCATGTAAAAGCTTGCACGCGCATACGCATTCATGCGCATTGGCCTTGTCCAGCCGTTCGCCCGTCTCGTTGCGCGGAGCCAGTCCCGAGCTCAGCTCTCCACGCAAGCATCCAACCTCTTCGCCTCCATGCGCGTCGCCTCTCGCCTCCTCGTCGATCCCATTCGGCTGATTCTCGGCCTCGTCGGCCTTTTCTTTTCCGCCACCGGGTTCAGCCAGCCCGCGTCCCCGGCGGCCGCCGCCCCCACCCCGCGCGTGGAGTCGCTCGCCGGCAATCTGGAACTCGGCGACGACATCCGTCTTCAGATCACCGGCCTCGACGCCTGGATCGCCGCCGGCCACGACGCCACCCGGCTCGTCCCTTATATGAACGGCCGCGCGCTCCGCGGAAATTATCCCACCGAGGTCCACGCCTCCCTCGGTCATCTTCACTTCGAACTGCAAATCCTCCCCGCCAACCGCGGCGTGTGGATCGACTTGCTCGGCGCTCCCGACGCCCTCTCCAAACCAGTGACGCTCAGCATCGGGCTCGAAAACCAGTCGCCCTTCGACACAGCGCTCACCGGCGACAACAGCCCCGCCCTCACCGTCGTCTCGCCACCCTACGGCTGGATTTCCCTCGTGGTCGTCGTCGCCTTGTTCGGCGGCTTCATCTGGCTCGCCCGCCGCACCGACATCATCCGCGACTCCGGCCCCGCGCCCGTCGGCGCCGGCCAGCGCAAGCCCTACAACCTCGGCCGCACGCAAATGGCCTTCTGGTTTTTTCTCACCTTCGGCGCCTACGCCGTCATCTGGCTCATCACCGACGCGATCGACACCATCACGCCCTCTCTCCTCGGCCTGATGGGCATCAGCGCAACCACCGCTCTCGGCGAGGTCCTGATCGACTCCAGCAAGGACAGCGCCGCCGCCAGCCGCCTCGGCGCCTCCGCCGCGGAAAAACAGGCGCTAGAAACCGGCGTCGCCGAAATGCAATCCCAGCTCGCCACGCTCGTCGCCAAACCCTCCCCGACCGCGGACGACGCCGCCGCGCGCGACAACCTCAACCGCCAGCTTCTCGACCAGCGCACGCGCCTCAATCTCCTCAATCAGCAAGTCCGCGCCCTCGGTCCGACCGCCAGCCCCGGCGTTTCCAAGGGCTTCATCCAGGACATTCTCTCCGACGGCGCCGGCTACAGTTTCCACCGCTTCCAGATCTTCGGATGGACCCTCGCGCTCGGCGGCGTGTTCGTCTCCAACGTCTACAACCAGCTCACGATGCCGGAATTCAGCGCCACCCTGCTCGGCCTGATGGGCATGAGCTCCGGCACCTACATCGGGTTCAAGTTCCCCGAACAACGCTAACCCGTCGTCGCCTTCCTCCCGTGCTTTCCACCCCGTCCCTCGCCCCCGCCCCCGTTCTTTCGGTTTGGTCGCGCTTTCAAGCCGCCGCTCACGACGACAAAGCCCTCCTCGCTCGCCTTCGCGGCATCGTCGGCACGCCCGCCTTCATCGGCGCCTGCCTCGATGCCGCCTCCGCTCGCGGCATCGCGCTCGCCGAAGGCCACGTCTACGCCGCAATCTCCGACGCCCGCCGCCACTGGTTGCAGCGTCATATTTCGCCGCCTTCCTCGCACGAAACAGCCGTCCCGGCGCCCGCGACCGCCCAGGAGGTTCCGCCGCCCGACTGGCTCCCCTTTCACCTGCACCCGGCATCGGCGCCGGGCGCATCCCCGACCGGCTCCGGCTCGCCTCAGCTCGACTGGGCGCACTTCGGCGATCTGCGCCTCACCGACCCCTTCTTCGAACAAACCGCCGGCGCCGCCCTCCGCCCGCCCTCCGCGCTTCTCTTTCGCCACCGCTGCACGATCGACCATCTGGAAACCGAACTCGGCTCCGCCGCGCCCGAGCTCCCTCCCGCCGGCTTCGTGTTCCACCTCTCGCGCTGCGGCTCCACCCTCTTCGCGCAGGTTCTCGCCGCCAGCCCGCGCCACCGCGTGCTCTCCGAGGCCCCGCCGATCGACCAACTTCTCGCGCACGACCTCGCCGCAGGCCTGCCCCGGGCCCGTCGCGTCGCCCGCCTGCGCGCCTTGGTCAACGCCTGCGCGCGCCGCCGCTTTCCGGAGGAACGCCACCTCTTCATCAAGTGGGACGCCTGGCACACCCTGCACCTCGACATCATCCAAGAGGCGTTCCCCGCCACGCCTTGGATCTACCTGCACCGCGACCCGGTCGAGATCCTCGTCTCGCAGCGCCGTCAGCGCGGCTACCAATTCCTGCCCGGGATGATGAACCCCGTGCTCTTCGGCATCGCGCCCGCCGAGCTTCCGAACCTCGACTTCGACGCCTACGCCGCCCGCGTGCTCGGCGGCGCCGCCGCCGCCGCGGTGCGCGCCCTCGCCCTCCCCGGACACCGCGGTCTCGCAGTCGAGTATTCAACTCTTCGCGACAAGCTGCCCTCCCTCCTTCGCGACCGCTTCGGCCTGCGCGACTGCGACGAGGCGGAACAAGCCGCGATGCAAGCCGCCGCCGCGCGCAACGCCAAAAACCCCGCTCTTCCCTTCGCCGCCGACGGCGAGGAAAAGCGCCGCGAGGCCGACGACTCGCTCCGCGCCCTCGCCGACCGCTGGCTCGGCGAAAGCCGCCGCGCCCTCCTCGCCCCCCTGTAGGCCCGACCGTGGCGCTGGTCTGGCCTACATCTGCCTAAATCCCGCAGTTCGACGAACAAAGACGGAGTGTTTTGAACCGCTAAATTTCGCTAAGCACCGCTAAATCAACCCTTCGCTCCGTTACCTGAAACTCCATGGCCTCTTCACCCGCCGGGTGAAAAAAGAAATTCGCTGTCCAGACGCCCTAGTCTTTAATTTAGCGATCATTAGCGTATCTTAGCGGTTTATCCATCTGCGGGATCTAAGATCTATTCAGGACGCACGGCGGCGCGCCCAGAAAACCTCCAGCGGCCAGCGCGGTTCCGCCGCGTAACACTGCGCCAGATGGCCGCGCGCCGCGTCGCCGATCGCGCGCAGGCGCTCTTCCCATGCGGCCAGCGCGCCCGCCTGTCCCCCATCCGCAGCCAGGACCGTCTGGGCGCCGCGCAGGCCCGTGTAGAGCGCGTGAAAAATCCCCTGCGAGGAGATCGGGTCGAGCGCCAGCGAAGCGTCGCCCAGGGCCAGCCAGCCTTCGCCGCCCGCGCGCGTGCGCGCCACGGTGGCGGCGGGGAAACGCCGGATGCCGCCGACCACCCGCTCCGTCCAAACCGCCAGATGCCGCGTCCCCGCGAGGCGCCGCCGAAATCCCGCCGCCCCGCGCGCGTCGGCGGCCGCCGGCAGATCGGCATCGGTGAAAAACAAAATCACGCGCCCGCCGTCCGGCAGGCGCGCCGAATACCACCAGCCCTCGGGCGCCGCCTCCACCAGCGCCCGCGCATCGCCGTCCTCGCCGGCTCCGCCCGGGGCCCACGGGGACAGGCGCACGCCGAAAGCCGTCACCCGATCCAGGGGACGCGCCTCCGCCCCGAGCCCGGCCGCCACGAGGGCGCGGCGGCCGGTGGCGTCCAGTATCCAGCGCGCGGTTACCGATGACGTCGCCCCGTCGCGGCCTCGGACGTGCGCGGTCCAGACGTCGCCGGCGCGGCCCGGCGCCGCGGCCAGACGGCCGGCGAAAATCCGCGCCCCGGCGCCGCTCGCCGCGGCACGCAGGTCCGCGTCGAACCTCGGCCGATCAAGATGCCAGCCGGGGCCGTTGACGTCCCTGATGAAATCGCGCGCCGTCGGCGCCGGTCCGCCCCACGCGGCGAGATTGCCCGGCGACGACAGGTGCCCGGCGGCGGCATGAGCGTCGAGCACGCCGAGGTCGCGCAGGAGCGGGCGCGCCGCGGGCGGAAGCGATTCCCCGACCTTGAATGCGGGCGTGGACGCGCCCAGCGGCTCGACCAGCAACACGGCCGCCCCGGCGCGGGCGAGCGTAAGCGCGGCGGCGGCCCCGGCCGGGCCGCCGCCCGCGATCAAAACGTCGTAGACCGCCCGGCGAGTCATGTAGGCCGGGGCGTTGGCCTGTCGGCCCGACCAGCGGTCGGGCCGCCTACAGCACCGCCGTCTTTATAAGTTCGGATGCGAAACTGTATCACACGCGGATGCGCCGCGTTTTCTCCGGAGGCAGCTCGCGATCCCCGAGGTCGGCGCCCGCGGCGGGCGCGGCGGCGGCGAGCGTCGCCACGGCCGTCGTCGGCGGCGGCGCGACCGGACCGGGGATCGACTCCACCAGCACATGAGCCGGCAACACGCCGTCGCCGAGGGGGGCAAGGCGGGTTTCCACCACGCCCATCGAGCCGAAGTCGTGGATCATTTGGTTGATGTAGACTTTGTAGTTGGTCGCCAGGACCCGCATCCAGGAGCGGCGACGGTTGAACGCGGCGCGCCGCTCCTCCGGCGGCAAGGCCGGATCGCTCGCGACGCGGTAATCCGCCTCGGTGAGCACCTGGTTCGGCACACGCGCCGCCCAGAAGGTCGGCTGGAAGGGATCGTAGGCGCGGTCGTAGCCGCTCTGGCAACTCGCGGTGTCGGTCTGCCAAGGCACCGCCATCCAGCGCGAGAGTCCGCCGGCGGCCTGCGCGTGGCAGGGGCCGTCGGGACCGAGCGCGATCTCGGGCGTGAGCACGGGACCGTAGTCGGGCTCGGGGTCGGCGGGCGGGCGGTGTTTGATGCGGTAGGGCGCGGAAAACATCGTCAGCTGGCGGATGGGCCAGGTAATCTCGCAACCCGGGTGGAAGGCGTCGGCGAGGCAGAACTCCAACGCGGCGCGATCAAGCATCGCGGGCTGCTCGGCGAGCGGAACCTCGCAGAGGCGGCGCGGCGGCGGAGGGGTGCGGCCGAGGTCGTCGAGAAAATCGCCTTTCGCCCAGCGCGCGAGCTGCCGCATTTGCAGCGTCGAAAGAGTGTTGTATTGCCGCGGCGAAACCGGTGGCAGGCTCATCGCGTCGCCGTAGATCCAGGGCCAGGGCAAGGGACACTTCTCGTCGCGCTCGTAGACGCGGAAGGCGTTGTAAACCTGGCGGCGGAGTTCGCCGAACTCGTCGTTCTTCGGATCGAGCGGGCGCTGCGCCAGCTTCCGCAGGTAGGCGGGATTGGTGAAATCCTGCGGCGAGCCGGGACCGAAACCGGTGGCGAAACCGGCGTTGACCCAGCCGAGCGCCGACAAGCGCTGGAGGATGGGAAGGATATCGTGGGTGAACGACACCGCGGCCGGCTCGGGCAGCCACTTCGCGTCCACGAAAAGCGCGCGCAACAGGTCATACATCGTGCGCACGGTGACCAGGTCGGGGGCGTAGTTGGGCGGGGCGACGACCACCCAGGCTCCTTCGCAGGGGATGGTTTGCCCGCCGAGCACGACCGCGGCCGTCACCGGGCCGTCGGCGACGTCGTCGTGCCAGCCGTCGTTGTTGGCGAAGGTGGTGGCGGGCGAGCCGTCGTGGGAGGCGGAGACGCCGTGCCCGCCGAGCACGAGCAGGCGGCCGGCGGCGTCGGTGCGGAGTTCGCCGAGATAGACCGGCGTCCCGAGGAAGGCGCCGTTGAATGCGTAGGC
>CAMLQS010000041.1 GCA_946482165.1 uncultured Verrucomicrobiota bacterium
TAATCTGATTCAAGATCGTGGCCACGTTTGTATCGCTGCGCCCGGTCGCGTCGATTTTCTCCTTTTTGATCTGGCAGCCGAAATAAAGGACGTGCCGCGTGGGCAATGGGAATTTCATCCAAAGATCGGTGCCATACTCCAGGCGTTTATCTTTGTGGCCGCTGACGGATATTTTCTGGAATCCGATGCGGGTAAAAAGCGGCACCAAAAGGTGCTCCGTGATCTGGTCTTCGCTGGCGGAGTCCAGATACGCCTCAAACTCACCGCGCAGGCGTTTTTCTTCCTCCGTCCACGCCTTGCGGTGGGAGGCGACGGAGATAGTGGAGCGAGCACTCCCGCTAATGGCATCGAACTGCGGAATCCCGCTGGCGTCGATAAAGACGCGCAGACCATCCCACTTGAAGACTGAATTGATGTCCTCCAGCGCCTTCGTGGCATCCAGTTTTTCCTCCTCGAAAGTGCGGGCGTCGAGCAGGGCTTGGACAATTATGATAATTGAATCAGGCGGGAGTGCCGGATTTGTCGCCGCTGTGGCCGCTTCTTTCTTAAGCACTTCCTCAACCCAGTATTTCCGAGTGGTGCCGTCGTGCGTGCAGGGCAAATTGATGTCTTGGAAGAAGCGCGTGAGGAAGAAGCTGGAGCGATAGGGAAAGTTGGGCTGCTGGTGTTTTCCCGTTTTGTCGCCGCAGATCATATCCGCGAGTTTCCCAAGACTTTTGGCGCTGATTTGCATGGGATGATCAGCCTCGTGCGGCGTGTTTGGTGGCGACGCCCCAGAGGGTGGAGCCCAGCTTCTTTTGGTTGGTGTCGGTCATGGGGAAGTCGTCTCTTCGAAGCGAAACATCTTAGTAAACTCTCTAAGAATCAGTTCGAAGTCGTTCATTTCTCCTTCGGACACTTGGCTTGGCACCATGATTAGATAATCGCCGTGGCTACCGGTTTAAGGTTTTCGGCGGTGGTGGCTGAATCAGACGACGCCAAGGCTAACTCTGGTTGGTGATTGTTGAGCGCACGGCGCAAGGAGGGGGGCATGGCATCCTTTTGGAGTTCGCCGTAGCGCTCGCTGAGGCGCTTTTTGAGGCCGAAGAGGCGGTGCGAAGCGGTATCCACCAATGCGCCGTAGGTCGTCGCGCGCAGCGTGCCATAGTCGCCAATCTTTTTTTGAGGGGCGGTCTTTGGCTCCACCTCGTGGCCTACCACGAAAGCACAGATGCGCACGGAGTCCGTGAACTGGCCAGAGCCGTAGATGTCCTGGATGTAGCCGTCGGCTTGGTTCATTTCCTCGCGACCGATGGCAAAGCCGCCGCGTTTAAGTTCGATCAAAAGGACGTCACGGGTGCGAACAAGCTGGGAGTCGCCTTCCATCACCTCGAGCCCCACTGCCGCGAGCGTGGAGTCTCCCATAATCAAGAGGTCGCTGCGCTTTCTGGCGTTCTCGAACGCCTCGGCCGGGCATTTTTGCCCAAACACCTTTTGCACGGCGTTGCGGATCGTTTGGTTCGAGGAGTATTCGGGCGTATCGAACTCGGGGCCGAAGACCCAACGAGCTTCGGCAACCAAGGGGTGCAGCGAGTGAAGTTCGTCCGCCTTTTTGTCACCCGAGAGGCGCTTGATTGCCTCGATGACGGCGAGGCGGTTGTCCACTTCGTCCAACACGGTGAGGGCGTCCTTGATGTCCCACTCGGAAAGGAATCGGTCGAGGCCGGCGATGTCGGTTTCCGAAAGCTGAATAAGCTTTTGCAGGACCGACTCCATGCTGGCGCATTTTTTTTCCAGCACGAGAGCGCTTACAAAGGTGTCCATGACCTCGACGGACATCCCTGGATTTTGTTCAGCGACGCGTTCGATGACGCTGGCGACTTCATGCCGTGCTCCGCTGGGCAGATCATGGAGTTTTTGGGCGTTCTGGCGGTAGACTGTTTCTTTTGTTTCCTCGATGCGAGAGATGGAAATCTCGCGATATACCTTCTCCACTTGCTCGGCGACCTTGGCTTGAAGTTCGTCGAGCTTGGGGCCGCGTTTGAACCCAGTCCAATCCGGGACGACCTCGTCGCTCATCCCGTCGCACTCGATGATGAAAGTGTAGCGTTTGCCAAACTGGGTGCGCCCGTCGACCGGAGCGTGTCCGCCGAGGCTCCAACTAGGATCACCGACCAAGCGTCCGCCCACCCAGAACGCGACGCCTTGCCGCAGGGTGTTAGTCGCGGCCTTGATCGTGTCGTAACAGGTGATGGTGATTTTTATCCCCGACGATAGAGTAAGCGTGGACTCGTGAGCCTTGTTGCCGGCCAGTTCGGTGCGGCTGACCGCGATTCCGTTTACATGAATCGTGAAGCGCGGATCGTGGATGAAGCGTGAGGCGAGGACTTGCCGAAGCTTGGCGGCATCGGGGAGATGACGCGTCACCGTGGTGGTCAAGTGTGTGCCGTGGCCGGCAGCATCGGTGATCTTTTCCGCGAGGACGACGAAGGGCTCGGTTTCGGTGGCTGTAGAGACGTGAAACCAACTGGCGCGCCCCTCTTTCGTGGTGGTGACGTGGTAATCGTCGGCGAAGCAGAGAAGTCCATGCCGTCCCACGCCGTTACGACCATAGGCCAGCCGTTTCCAGTTTGCGCGTTCGGGAGGGAAATCGGCCGACCTGCCTTGGTGGGCGTGGCGATCATAACCAAGTTTCATCCAGCGGAGCTTGAACTGCTCGGCGGTCATGCCTGCGCCGTCATCGCGCACTACTAGCTGACCGCCAATCACGTCCGGTATCGTGATGTGAACATTGGACGCGCCTGCGTCCCAGCTATTGGCCACGAGTTCGGTTAACGCGATATCGGGATCATGCGCGATCGGGCCCAGAGTGCGCAGCAAGTAACCTTTTTCGAAGAGGGTTCCCTGAACGTAGGTGGACATTGCAGCAAGATGGAGCGTTTGAGTTTAGAAACAAAAAGTAGGCTTCGCGACGGTTGAGGGGAGGTATGTCTTGGATTGAAGACGGTAAACGGCCGCGCGTGTCATAAATCAGTGAGATGCGCCTCAGCAGGCGGCAAGCGTGGTATCGGCGAGAATACGGATGCCTCGGCGGCGTTGGAATGCCTAATGGCGAATGACCGTGGCGGTGTTGCGCGGAGTGCCGCGTCGGAAGGCGGCAGCGGGCCGGCGCAGCCCAAGGGGCAGGCGGAGGCGAGGGGGACCGGGACGGAACACGGGCGGGGACGCCCGTGCCACTTAGGAATCAGTGGGCGGAGGCGGCCTCGGCGGGGGCCGGTTTGTCGTAGATGGCGAGGCGTTCGACGATGGCTTTGCTTTGGGCGTTGAGGCCGACGAGTTCGACGGCGGTGCCGTTTTGGCGAAACTTGATCACGACCTTGTCGAGGGCGTTGATCGAGGTGGTGTCCCAGAAGTGGGCGTGGGTGACGTCGAGCACGACCTTGGCGAGTTTTTCCCGCAGATCGAAGGCGGCGGCGAAGGCGGTCGTCGAAGCGAAGAACAGCTGGCCGCGCACGTGGTAGGTGCGGGTGGAGCCGTCGGCCGAGGCGTGCGAGGTGACGTGCAGGAGCTTCGCGATGCGGGCGGCGAAACAGAGGGCGCTGAGCAGCACGCCGGCGCCGACGCCGAGGGCGAGGTTGTGCGTGCCGACGACGATGGCGACGGTGCTGAAGGTGATGAACGTGGCTGTTTTTGGATACACCCGGATGTTGCGAAGCGAGGCCCAGGAGAAGGTGCCGACGGAGACCATGATCATGACGGCGACAAGGGCGGCCATGGGGATGCGGGCGACCCAATCGCCGAGGAGGACGACGAGGATGAGGAGAAAGAGGCCGGCCCAGAAGGTGGACAGGCGTCCGCGTCCGCCGGATTTCACGTTGATGACGGTCTGGCCGATCATGGCGCAGCCGGCCATGCCGCCGAAGAGGCCGGCGCCGATGTTGGCGATGCCTTGGCCGACGCATTCGCGGTTCTTGTCGGATCCGGTGTCGGTGTAGTCGTCGACGATGGTGGCGGTCATGAGCGACTCGAGCAGGCCGACGACGGCGAGCGGGAGGGAGTAGGGGAGGATGATGCGGAGCGTTTCCCAATTCCACGGGACGTTGGGGAAGAGGAAGGCGGGGAAGGCTTCGGGCAGCTTGCCCATGTCGCCTACGGTGCGGAGGAGGCCGGCATCAGCCCAGCCGAGGGCGACGGAGAGGGCGGTGAGGACGACGATGCAGACGAGCGGGGAGGGGACGGCCTTGGTGAGGCGGGGCAGGCCGTAGATGATGCCGAGGCCGCCCGCGACGCAGGCATACATGAGCCACCCCTGGCCGCGGAACTCGGGGAGCTGGGCGAGGAAGATGAGGATCGCGAGGGCGTTGACGAAACCGATGACGACGGAGCGCGCGACGAACCGCATGAGGTCGCCGAGCTTGAGGAGGCCGGCGCCGATCTGGATAAGGCCGGTGAGGAGCGTGGCGGCGAAGAGGTATTGCAGGCCGTGCTCTTTCACGAGGGTGACCATGAGCAGGGCCATGGCGCCGGTGGCGGCGGAGATCATGCCGGGGCGGCCGCCGACAAAGGCGATCAGGACGGCGATGCAGAAGGAGGCGTAGAGGCCGACCTTGGGGTCGACCCCGGCGATGAGGGAGAACGCGATGGCCTCCGGGATGAGGGCGAGGGCGACGACGGTGCCGGAGACGAGGTCGCGGACCGGGTTGCCGAACCACTGTTGTTTATAGGAGGGAGGGAGCGCGGACATGAGTGGAGCAGGGAGCGTGGAGCTAGGAGCGGGGAGCCAGAGGCGGAGGGCGGAGACCGGAAACTTGAGGGCTGAAGGACCGGCGGGGACCGGAGACCTGAAACCTGAAACCTGAAACCTGAGGCCTGAAACTTGAGAGCTGAAGGGATGCAGGGCGGGGCGCCGGGGCTGCGTTCTTCGAAGCCTTGGCGGCGGAGGACGAGAACGAGGAGGAGTAAGAGAACGAGAATGAGAACGCGCCGCGGTGGATTGAGCAGGGAGCCAGGAGCGTGGAGCAGGGAGCCAGACGGGCGACGGGGCCGGGCGGGCATGGAGGAAACGCTTCGCGGGCCCAGCGGATAAGCGGGCGCAAGTGAAACCTGACCGAGGCCGTGTCTTGTAAATAGATCAGCCGGTCGTCTCCGCCGGCCCAAGTTATTTGCAAGACACGACCGAGTTCGCCGGGGGCGAAACGGGTTCAATCGGAGTGAACGGTCAGGGTGGCGTGAGCGTCATGCGCGAACAGCCATTTTGTCCGGCCGCGTTTGTGGCAAGCGAATGTTTCGGCGCATCGCCAAGAACTGAGGCAATTTGGGCAAACGACGCACAGTCGGATGGCCCATTGTGGAGTAGCTTGTCATCAATCCGATGATCGCTCTCTCCCAGACGACCGGTTACGCGATCCAGGCTCTGAGTTGCATCCACGATCCCGCCTGCCGCCGCTCGTCGATTACCGCCATAGCGAACTGTTCCTCGGTGCCCCGGCCCTATCTGGCCAAGATCGTGAACGCACTGGTCCGCGCGGGACTCCTGACGAGCAAGCGCGGCGTGGGCGGCGGCATCGCCCTGGCGCGCGAGCCGGGGGCCATCACCCTGTTGCAGATCGTCGAGGCCATCGAGGGCCCCGAGTGGCTGGGCGAATGCCTGCTCGGCATGAACGACTGCGCGAGCGACGGCGCGTGCCCCACCCATGTATTCTGGACGCGCATACGCGCGGAGATCACCGGCGAGCTCACCAAGACCACGTTGGCGGACGTCATTTCCTATCGTGCCCGCCGGATCGGGTGCGCGGATCCGCCCGGCTCTTGCTGCCGAAGCCCGCGCGAAGGCGATCCGCCACCGCGCCGCGCCGACCACTCCGCTAAAATTTAAAACCGCTCGTCGTCATGAACCCCAAATTACCCCGCCCCGCCTCCCCGGACTCCGATCGCGCCGGCATGACCCGCCGGGAGTTCACCCGCGCCGCCGCCCTCGTGGGCGTCGGCGCCGCCGCCACCGCGGCGGTCGCCGTGAAAGACCGGCTTCCTCAGGCGCCTCGCGACCCGGTCGGCCCGGACTCCGTCCGCGACCTCAAGCCGTTTCCCACGCTGCCTTCGGCGCATGACGAGGATCCCTTGATCCGCATGCAGCGCGACCTCGCCGTCGCGATGGCCAAGCCCATGGAGCAACGCAAATGGGCGATGGTGATCGACCAGCGCAAATGCGTCGGTTGCAGCGCCTGCACCATCGCCTGCGTGGCGGAAAACAAGCTCCCGCCCGGCGTCGTCTATCGCCCCGTCGTGCAGGAGGAGACGGGCGTGTTTCCCAACGTGAAACTCCGCTTCACCCCGCGCCCCTGCATGCAGTGCGAGGAGCCGCCCTGCGTGCCGGTCTGCCCGGTCGAGGCAACCTGGAAGCGCCCCGACGGCATCACGACCATCGACTACGACAAGTGCATCGGTTGCCGCTACTGCCTCGCGGCCTGCCCCTACGGCGCGCGCACCAGCGACTTCGGCCGCGACTACACCGCCGGTGTCGCCGCCGGGGCACCGGCCGGCGATGACCGCCCGCTGGTCGCCGGCGAACGCAAACTCATGCCTTACGAGGAGGCGCCCTCGCACGAATACGGCAAGAGCTGGGACCGCGCCGGCCACGCCAGCCCCTCGGGCAACGCCCGCAAATGCACCTTCTGCGTCCATCGGCTCGACCAGGGCCAGCTCCCGCAGTGCGTCACGTCCTGCATCGGCCGCGCGACCTACTTCGGCGACACCAACGATCCGGACGGTCTCGTCACCGAGCTGATCGCCAAGGAGTCCACCCACACCCTTTTGCCGCACATGGGCACCAAGCCCGGCGTCCACTACATCGCCTGAGCGCGCTTCGTATTCAGATAACAACGACGACACCGCCCCGCGCCATGAAAGCCTCCGACCCGATCTTTTCCCGCCTTTTCGCCCCCGAGCTTCCCGCCCGCACGCCCTACCTCTCCGCCGCGCTCCCGTGGCGGCAGATCCTCTGGTGGGCATTCCTCGCCTTCTCCGCCGTCGGCCTCTACGGCCTCGCCCTGCGCTTCGCCGAGGGCCACCTGCCCGCCGGCTACGGCTCCTATGTGCCGTGGGGGCTCTGGATCGGCATCTACTTCCACGGCGTGGGCCTGGCCGGGGGCGTGTTCACGCTCGGCGCGCTCGGCTACCTGCTCGGCTGGCGCGGCTTCGCGGACGAGAAAAACCTCCGCCAGATGATCGTGCTCAGCGTGGCCTGCCTGTTGCCCGCGTTCTTCGCGGTGTGGCTCGACCTCGGGCACGAGTGGCGTTTCGCGAACATCTTTCTCCATCCGAGCTTCACCAGCATGATGGCGTTCAACTCGTGGATGTATTCCGCCTACCTCGGCGTCGCCGCCGTCATTTGGGCGCTCAGCTACCGCGCCAAATCCACGGAATGGCTCAAGCCCCTCGTCTGCCTCGCCACGCTCTTCACCGTGCTCTTCCCGAGCCAGAGCGGCGCCTTCTTCGGCGTGGTCGGCGCCAAGGGGCACTGGCACAGCCCGCTCCTGCCGCTGATGTTCCAGCTCTCCGCGCTCACCGCCGGCGGCGCGCTTCTCATGCTCGCCCGTATCCTGATCGAGGCCTCCGCCAACCACTCGCTCAGCGGCGAGGAACTCGACAACGAACACGCCCTCATCCGCCGTCTGCGCCTCGTCGTCATCGCGGGCATCGTGCTCTACTTCGTCTTCGAGTTCGCCGAGATCTCCATCGCCTATTGGAGCCCCTTCACGCACGCGCCGGCCCTGGAGCTGATGCTCTTCGGTCCCTACTGGTGGGTGTTCTGGCTCGTGCATCTTCTTCTCGGCGGCGTCGTGCCGCTCGCTCTCCTGGCCTCCCGTTGGCGCGCCGGCTGGACCCTCGCCGCGCTGCTCGCCGCCGTCTGTTTCCTCAGCGCCCGCCTCAACGTGCTCATCCCCGGCCAGGCCGTCGGCGAGTTGAAGGGCTTGCAGGAAGCCTTCCAGGACGAGCGCCTCAACTACATCTACCACGCCACGCCGATGGAGTATTTCGTCGGCCTGCTCTGCGTCGCCATCGGCATGGCGATTTTCGTGATCGGCCGCCGCATCAACTTCGCCGCCCACCGCCTGCTCGACCCCAAATAGATCCCCGCCATGAGCACCCCATCCGTCCCCGTCTCGACCTCCCGCCGCGATTTCCTCCGCCGCGGCGCGCTCTTCGGCCTCTTCACCGGGGCCGGCGGCGCGACCGCCTGGGCCGGCTCCGACGCCGGCGCCCCCGCCTGCGCCATCCTCAACAGCGACCGTCCCGACGCGCCCTACGATCTCATCGACGCCGAGAACCAGATCCTCACCGCCTGTCTCCAATGCAACACCGGCTGCGGCATCAAGGCCAAGCTCCAGAACGGCGTCATCACCAAGATCGACGGCAACCCCTACAACCCCTGGACTCTTCTCCCGCACCTGCCCGCCAACATCCCGCAGGACGAGGCCGCGACCGTGGACGGCTCCATCTGCCCCAAGGGCCAGGCCGGCCTCCAGACCGCCTACGACCCGTATCGCATTCGCAAAGTCCTCAAGCGCGCCGGCCCGCGCGGCTCGAACAAATGGGTCTCCATGGAATTCGCCGACGCCATGCGCGAGATCGGCGCCGGCGGAAAACTCTTCGCCTCCGTCCCCGGCGAGGAGACTCGCGAGGTCGAGGGTCTCGATTCCATCCGCGCCCTGCGCGATGCCGCCGTCGCCAAGGCCATGGCCGCGGACGTGACGAAGATTCTCGACGAGAAAGACGCCGCGAAAAAAGCCGCGCTCGTCGCCGCCTTCAAAGTCACCCACGCCGCGCACCTCGATAAACTCATCGATCCGGACCACCCCGACCTCGGCCCGAAAAACAACCAGCTCGTCGTCGCCTGGGGCCGCCTCAAGGCCGGTCGGGGCGAACTCTACAAACGCTTCGCCACCGCCTTCGGCACCACCAACGCCCACGGCCACACCACCGTCTGCCAGGGCTCGCTCTACTTCACCTGCAAGGCGATCTCCGAGCAATACATCGGCGGCAAGTTCACCGGCGGCCAGAAATTCTACTGGCAGGCCGATCTCGAAAACGCCGAGTTCGTTTTCTTCGTCGGGGCCAACACCCTCGAGGGCAACTACGGCCCGCCGAACCAGTCCGTGCGCCTCATGCCTGGCATCGCCAGCGGCCAAAAGAAAATCGCCGTCGCCGATCCGCGTTTCTCCAAGATCGCGTCCAAGGCCTGGAAGTGGCTGCCCGTAAAGCCCGGCACCGACGCCGCGCTCGCGATGGCCGTCATCCGCTGGATGATCGAGTCCGACCGCATCGACCGCGGTTTTCTTTCCGCCGCCAATCCGGCCGCCGCCAAGGCCGCCGGACACCTCAGCCACACCAACGGAGCCTGGCTCGTGAAGATCGACGCCAAGGGGCAGCCCGGCGCCTTCGCCCGCGCCGCCGACCACGGCCTCGCCACCGCCGAGGAGCGCAAGACCGCCACCGAAAAAGGCGAGGTCGCCCACACCGAGAAATTCTTCCTCGTCCGCCAGGGCGACAAATTCGTCCCCGTGGACGAGGCCGCCACCGGCCCGGCCGTCGTCGGCGACCTTTTCGTGGACGCTACGCTGCCCGACGGCACTCGCGTGAAGAGCTCGCTTCAGCTCCTGCGCGAATCCGCCGAGGAGCACACCATCGCGGAGTGGTGCGAGATCGTCGGCGTGCGCGAGCGCGACGTAATCGACGTCGCCCGCGAACTCACCAGCCACGGCCGCCGTGCCGCCGTGGACATCCACCGCGGCGTCGCCCAGCACACGAACGGTTTCTATAACGTGCTCGCCTGGATGAGCGTCAACATGCTCCTCGGCAACTACGACCGGAAGGGCGGCATGCTCACTGCGTCCGCCTTCGATATCACCGGCGCCAAGGGCAAAAAGTTCGACCTCTCCGCGCACCCGGGCAAGCCCGCCGCCTTCGGCATCAGCTCCATCCGCCACGATGTCGCCTACGAGAAAACCACGCTTTTCGCCGGCTACCCCGCGAAACGAAACTGGTATCCACTCGCCAGCGACATCTACGAGGAAATCATCCCCTCCATCGGCGACGCCTACCCCTATGCGGTCAAGGCGTTGATCCTCTACATGGGCGCGCCCACCTACGCGCTGCCCGCCGGCCACACCAACATCGAGATCCTGCGCGACACCGCCAAGCTCCCGCTCTTCATCTGCAACGACATCCTCGTCGGCAGCACCTCGATGTATGCCGACTACATCTTCCCCGACCTCACCTACCTCGAGCGTTGGGAATTCCAGGGCAGCCACCCCTGTATGCCCAACAAAGTGCAGCCGCTCCGTCAGCCAGCCATGGCGCCCATCCCCGAGAGCGTGGAGGTCTTTGGCCAGCCCACCCCGCTCTCCCTCGAAGCCATGATCTTCGGCCTCGCCGAAAAACTCGCCCTCCCCGGCTTCGGTCCCGACGGCCTGGGCAAAGGCATCCCGCTCTCGCACCCCGACGACTTCTACCTGCGCGGCGTCGGCAACCTCGCGTGGGGCGAGAAGCCCGACGGCTCGCAGCAGATCCGCCCCGCCACCGAGCGCGAGCTGGAGATCTTCCGCCGCGCCCGCCGCCACCTGCCCAAGGAGGTCTTCGACGAGGCACGATGGTCCGCCATCGTCGGTCCCGAACTCTGGCCGCGCGTGGTCACGATTCTCAACCAGGGCGGCCGCTACCAGGCCGCCGCGGAGGCGTTCAAAGGCGAGTTCCACGCCCAGCCTTACGCCAAGTTGCTCAACCTCTATCAGGAAAAAACCGCCGGCGTCATTCATTCCGGCACCGGCAAAAAACACTCCGGCATCGCGCGCCATATTCCCATTCGCGACTTCCACGGAAACGAACCCACCGAGATGCGCGCCGGACAGGATTTCGCGCTCATCACCCACCGCACCATCAGCCAGACCAAATCGCGCACCATCGCCGATCCGTGGCTCACGCCGCTCATGCCGGAGAACGCGCTGCTCATCAATCCGCTCGACGCCAAACGCCTCAACCTCGCCGAGGCGCAGGAGGTGAAAGTCACCAGCGCGACCAACCGCAGCGGCGAGTTCGAGATCGGTCCGGGCAAGACCAAGATCATGCGCGGCAAGATCCACCTCACCGAGACGATGCGCCCCGGCATCGTCAGCTTCGCCCTCGGCTTCGGCCACTGGGCGACCGGCGCGGTCGACATCGAGGTGGACGGCCACCTCATCAAAGGCGAACCGCGCCGCTCCAAAGGCATCCACGCCAACGCCACCATGTGGATCGACCCCGCGCTCAAAAACACCTGCATGCTCGATCCTGTCGGCGGAAGCGTGAGTTTCTACGACACCCATGTGCGCCTCGAACCTCTCGGCGCTTGATACCTTTCCCCCAGGCCCAACCGTAAACACACAAACCCCCGCCATGACCAACCGCCCATCCATCGCGCCCCGCGCCCTTGCGCTCGGCCTCGCCCTGCTCGGTTCCTCGCACCTGACGGCCGCCACCGTCGAGGAGCGCCTCGCCGATCTGGAGAAACAAACCGCCAGGCTCGCCGCCGAAAACGCGGCCTTGAAGAAAGAGCTCGGCTACTCCGCCGAGGGCAAAGCGCCCGTGCTCGTGCTTCCCGCCGGCAAAGTCCAGAAAGTCGTCATCGGCGGCTTCGTCCAGGCCAACGGCGAGTTCGGCGACGCCCCCGATTCCCGGTGGACCAGCAACGACGACCGTTTCCTCCTCCGCCGCGCCCGGCTCAACCTCACCGCCACGCTCGCGAACGATTTCTCCGCCAAGATCGAGGCCGATTTCGGCGCCAACTCCCTCAGCGCCGGCGCAGGAGCCCGCGCCCAGTTGACCGACGGCTACATCCAGTGGTCGAAATACGATTTCGCCAACGTGCGCGCCGGCCAGTTCAAGACGCCCTTCGGTTACGAGCAGCTCGTCTCCGACACCAAGATCCTCACCATCGAGCGCTCCCTGCCCAGCGACCGCCTGACCGTCAGCCGCCAGATCGGCGTGGCCGTCTCCGGCGAGGTCGCCGACAAAAAACTCGGCTACTCCGTCGGCGCCTTCAACGGCAACGGAACCAACACCGGCCAGAACGACAACGACAACTTCATGTGGGCCGGCCGCGTCTCCGGCCAGGCCTACGAGGGCAAGATTGCCGGCCAGTCCGTGAAGCTCACCGGCGGCGTCAACGGCTTCACCACGCAGGATGTCGGCAACCACAAGGCCGGCTACGGCGCCGATCTCCAGGCGACCGCCGGCCCCGCCACGATCCAAGCCGAATGGCTGCGCAACGAAAACGACACCGCCGCCGAGCAGGCCGGCTGGGCCGTTCTCGCCGGCTGGAAGTTCGACGCCAACTGGCGCGGCGTCGTGCGCTACGAGACGCTCGACACCAACACCGCCTCGTCCGCCGACACCACCACCGACGTCTGGACCCTCGGCGTGGACTATCTGTTCAAAGGCGACGACCTGAAGCTCTCGCTCAACTACCTCCTCGGCGACCGCCCCGAGCCCGCCGACGATGGCGGCCGCGTCATCGCCCGCGTGCAGGTGGTGTTCTAGCCGGCCGCGCACACCCGGGCCGGCATCGAGCGGTCTGAACGACCACGACCGGCCCCGCTTCATCGGATCGCCCGGATCACGGTTTTCAACGCCCCGCGGCTTGCCTGATCCGCATGGCGGGCGGAGAACCGTGTCGACACTCCGCCCGCCATGCCCGACCTCCTGTTTATTCTCTGCGCCTTCGGCCTCGTCGCCGCTCTCTACGGATCCGTCGGCCATGGCGGGGCCTCGGGTTATCTGGCGGTGATGGCGCTCCTGTCCTTCGCGCCCGAAACGCTCCGCCCCACCGCGCTCACGCTCAATCTCGTCGTCTCGCTCATCGGCTCGATTTTGTTTTTCCGCGCCGGCCATTTCGCATGGCGGCTTTTCTGGCCCTTCGCGCTCACCTCGATCCCTTGCGCCTATCTCGGCGGACGACTCGATCTGCCGGCCTACGCGTTCAAGCTCCTCCTCGCATCCGCTCTCGCGTTCGCCGCGCTGCGTCTGCTTCTGCCCCCGCGCGAATCCGGCGAACACCGCCCCGCGCGTCTCGTCCACGTCCTTTCCGCCGGAGCCGTTATCGGCCTGCTTTCCGGGCTCATCGGAGTCGGCGGCGGCATCTTTCTCACCCCGCTGATTCTCTTCGCCCGCTGGGCGGACGCCAAGACGGCCGCCGCCGTCTCCGCCCCTTTCATCTTCGTCAACTCCGCCGCCGGCCTCGCGGGCAACCTCGACGCGCTGCGCCACCTCCCGCCCGCCTGGCCCTGGCTCGCGCTCGTCGTCGTGGCCGCCGGCTTTCTTGGCGCCCGCTGGGGTAGCCTCCGCGCCCGCGCAGACCAACTCCGCCCCGCGCTGTCGCTCGTTCTCGGCGTCGCCGCCCTAAAACTCGTCGTCACCTGACCGACCCCTTCGGACGCGGCATCGACTACGCGCCGCTAGCCACCAGCCACCCGCCCGCCGCGATGACCAGCAGTCCGCAGCCGCGTCGCAGCCAGGCCGCGCCGGGCGCGTCGTTTTGGAACTTTAGCCAGCGCTGCACCCACGCGCTCGACACGCCCGCGAGGCCGATCACGGCGCAGTGTCCGAGGCCGAAGAGCACCAGCACGCCATAGGCGAAGAGAGGCCGGCTCGCGGCCAGCGAGAAGGTCACCCCGAGCACCGGCGCCATGAAGCCGAAGGTGCAGGGCCCCAGCGCCACGCCAAAGACGAGCCCGAAGACCAGCGCGCCCCACGCGCCGCGCCGCGGCTGTCCCGGCTTCGGCATCCAGCCGTCGGGCAAGGGCAGCCACCCCAGCAGATGCAGGCCGAGGACGAAAAACACCGCCGCCACCGCATAGTTTCCCCACGAGCCCAGATCGCCCAGCATGCGACCCGCCGCCGCCGTGAGCACGCCGATCAGCGCGATGGAGCCGAGAATGCCGACCGCAAACAACGCCGACAAACCCGCCGCCCGCCGCGGCGTCACCGCGCCGGGTCCGCCGTCTTGGAGGAAGCCGATGATCAGCGGGATGCTCGCGAGGTGACAGGGGCTCAGCACGATGCTCAGCACGCCCCAGGCGAAGGCCGCGAGCAGCGCGACCCAGGGCGCGCCGCTCATCGCGTCGGTCAGCGAAACGAAGAGCGATTCCATGGCGGCCTCAGCCCTTGGGCCCGACCGGGTGCTCGGGTGCGGGCGCGGGTGCGGGCGCGGGCGCGGGCGCGGGCGCCTTCAGCTCGACGCCGAGTTCCGTCCACTTAGCGAGGATGTCTTTCTTCGATATGAAACCCTCGTGGCGAAAGCGTTCCTTGCCGGTCGCGTCGTAGAAAATCTGGGTGGGGATTATTCGGACGCCGTAGCGCTCGCCCTCCTCGCGTTTCTCCAAGACGTCGATGAAGACCACGGTCAATTGACCCGCGTAGTCTTTGCCCAACTCGTCGAGAATGGGAGCCATCAGCTTGCACGGAACGCACTTGGTCGCTCCCAGATCGAGCAAGCGAGGGAGCATCGGCGCCGGCTCCGCGCCGACGGAGCGCAGTGCGGTGGAGAGCACGACTGCGAGCGTGAGAAATCGAGCCTTCATGGCGAGGGTGTGGTTGGAGGTTGGCTTCAGGCCAGCAGCGGCTTGATTTGCTCAGGGGTAAGGAGCCGGCCCTGGCTTTTGACGACGCCGTCCACCGCGAGGGCGGGCGTGGACATGACCCCGAATTTCATGATCTCGGGCAGCTCCGTGATCTTCACGATCTCGAAGGAGAGGCCGAGTTGTTTGGCGGCCGTCTCCGCGTTGGCGGTGAGTTGTCTGCATTTGGCACAACCGGTGCCGAGGATTTGGATTTTTTTCATGGCGATCAGAGGAAGCGCGGACACCGAGGTCGCGGAGGAAAGATCGATCAGGGTTTCTGAAATACGGATTGGCTCTGTGCTCTCTGTGTCGGCGCTCTGTGTCCTCCGTGACGAAAGATCGTCGCTCGGAATGCGGAGGTGGCCCGAAGGGATCAGCGTTACCGGCCATCAGGGGCGGGGAAGGGCGGAAACGGCGGCCGGAGCCTCGGCGTGATCGTCCCCGTCGCCGCGTTTCTCCACCGGCCAGAGGAGCGCGGCGACGGGCAACGCGAGGCCGAGCGCGAGTCCGGCGAGCAGGCGGGGCCAACGGCGTTGACACGCGACCACCCACAGCCAGCGCGAATGAATCGCGAGGTGCCCGACCACCAGCGCCACCGCGACATAGGAAAGCCAGGTATGCAGGTCTCCCCAATCGTGCCGGGTCCAGCCGAGCAAACCGAGGCCGCGTCCGCCGCGTGATCCGGGCGGAAGGCGAAAGGCGAGGATCAAACCGGTCGAGGCGAGCCCGCTGCCGATGAGCCAGAGGGCGAGATTGAGGATGCGGGAGAGCCAGGTTTTCATGGGAAAAAGCGACGGTTTCCGGGGTCCTTGTCCTGTGTCACAGCAGGGCGTTGAAGAGATAGCCGACGATGAGGATGCCGGCCGTCACCACCCCGACGAAGGCCGCGATGAGCCGGGGCTTGAGCACCTTTCGCAGGATGATCAGTTCGGGCAGGGAGAGCCCGATGACGGACATCATGAACGCGAGCACCGTGCCGAGCGCCGCGCCCTTGCCGAGCAACGCCTGCACGACCGGGATGATGCCGGCGGCGTTGGAATACATCGGCACCCCGAGGAGCACCGAGAGCGGCACCGACCACCAGGCGTCCTTGCCCATGATCGCGGCCATCGCGTTGGTCGGCACGAAGCCGTGGATGCCGGCGCCGACCGCGATACCGATCACGACATAGAGCCAGACGCGTCCGACGATATCGCGCACCGCCTCCCGGCCGGCGGCGACGCGAGCCTCAAAGCCCATCGGCGCATCCTCGGGCGCATTTGCCCGGGTTTGGGTCGCGTATACCCAGTCCTCGACGTGGCGCTCCAGCTTCAGCCGGCCGATGATCCAGCCCGCGAAAATCGCGATCATAAGCCCGGTGACGAGGTAGAGCGCCGCGACCTTCCATCCGAACAGCCCGAACAAAAGCACGAGGGCGATCTCGTTGACCATCGGGGCGGAAATCAAAAACGAGAAAGTCACGCCCAAGGGCACGCCGGCCGTGGCGAACCCGATGAAGAGCGGCACCGCCGAGCACGAGCAAAACGGGGTCACCACGCCGAGCAGGGCGGCGAGAACGTTCCCGGTGGATTCCCGTTTGCCGGCGAGAATCGCCCGCGTGCGGTCCGGCGTGAAATACGAGCGCACGATGCCCACGCCGAAGACGACCAGCCCGAGCAACATCATCACCTTGGGCACCTCGTAGATGAAAAATTCCACCGCGCTCGCCAGGCGCGTGCCCGTCGTCAATCCCGGCACGCGATCCGTCAGCCAGTGCGCCGCCTCCGCGAGCCGGGAGTAGACCAGCCACCAAGCCGCGACCAGCGCCAGCCCGCCGACGGCGCGCTTCGGCCATCGCGCGAGCGTCTTGCCGGAGGGACCCGCCGCACGCTCCAACTTCACTGAATCGCCAAGAGACATTGTCTTAAATTTCGCAATTCGGTGAAATGTTTGGCGCGAAGAAAATCACCCGCAGCAGCGCCGCACCTCCGCCGGTTCGCCTTTTGCGGCCGCGTCGAGGCAGGCCGAGAACGTGATGACGCACGGCATCGCGAGCCGGTAGTAAACCTGCTGGCCGCGTTTCTCATCGATAAGGACCCCCGCCTTCTTGAGCACCGAGAGATGCCGCGACACCGCCGACCAACCGAGCCCGACCAGCTCCACCAGCTCGCATACGCAGCGCTCGCCGTCACCCAGTGCCTCCGCGATCTGAAGTCGCGCCGGATTGCCCAAGGCCTTGAACACGGCCGAACGGTCTTTCCTGCGTTTTTGCGCTTTGGCCGGAGTCATGGTGAGACACTCATTTCGCAATTCAGCGAAATACGCAACCCGTCAACCCCGCTGGCATCGACCATTCATGACGGAATAAGCCCGCCGCTTGGCGTCATGCAGCGGGGCTCATAGATATATTATTCTGCTTTAGGAATATACTCTATGCGGCATTATTCGGGCATGAACCTCGTCCGCATCTACGAATGCCTCTGTGATCGGACTCGTCTGCGCATCCTGAATCTTCTCCTGCAAGGCCCCCTTTGCGTTTGCCATGTTCAGGCCGTGCTTCGGGAGCCGCAGGTGAAGATCTCCAAGCACCTCGGCTACTTGAAACGCCACGGACTCGCGGAGTCCGAACGTTGCGCCAATCTCGTCATCTACCGCCTGCCGGCCAAGCGATCGCCCCAGCTCGTCGCAAATCTCGCCTGCCTCCAGGACTGCGTCGCCGAGGAGAGCGTCTTTCGCGGCGACCTCGCGCGGCTGGAGAAACTTCGCGTGAATTTTGGACCCGACTGCCCGGACTGCGTGCGCAATCCCGGCACGGCCTGTTCCGCCTGACGCCCATCCGCGCGGCATCCGATTTCGATGCCGCGCCCACTCCCCACACTTTCCCGCACCATGAGCGACTCCGTAGCCAAGAACATGTCCTTCCTCGACCGTTACCTCACGGTCTGGATCTTCGCCGCGATGGGGCTCGGCGTGGCCCTGGCCCACTGGGTCGTCACCGATCCGGCGGCGTTCTTCGCGCCGATGACGGTGGGGACGACCAACCTGCCCATCGCCATCGGACTCATCCTCATGATGTATCCGCCGCTCGCGAAGGTGAAGTATGCGCAGCTCCCGAAGGTCTTCGCCGACACGCGCATCCTCGGCCTCTCGCTGGTGCAAAACTGGCTGGTCGGTCCGGTGCTCATGTTTCTCCTGGCCGTGGTGTTTCTGCGCGACCACCCCGACTACATGGTCGGCCTCATCCTCGTCGGCATCGCCCGCTGCATCGCGATGGTGCTCGTCTGGAACCAGCTCGCCAAGGGCAGCAACGAATACGCCGCGGGCCTCGTCGCGCTCAACAGCATCGCGCAGATCCTGTTCTACAGCGTCTTCGCGTGGGTCTTCATCACCGTGCTTCCGCCTTATTTCGGCATGGAAGGCCGCGTGGTGGAGATCGCGATGAAGGACATTTTCTGGAGCGTGATGATCTATCTCGGCATCCCCTTCGCCGCCGGCCTGCTCAGCCGCGTCATCCTCGTGCCGATGAAGGGCGAGGCATGGTATGAGGAAAAATTCATCCCGCGCATCTCGCCGATCACGCTCAGCGCGCTGCTCTTCACCATCGTGGTGATGTTCACCTATCAGGGAGAATCCATCGTGAGCATGCCGCTCGACGTGCTGCGCATCGCCCTGCCGCTTTCGCTCTACTTCGTGGCGATGTTTTTCGTTAGCTTCTTCCTGGCGAAGAAACTCGGCGCGGACTACCCGCGGGCCACGACGCTGGCGTTCACGTCGGCGGGGAATAATTTCGAGCTGGCCATCGCCGTGGCCATAGCGGTCTTCGGGCTCAATTCGCCTGTCGCCTTCGCCACCGTCGTGGGACCGCTGATCGAGGTGCCGGTCCTGATCGGCCTGGTGCATGTCGCGCTCCGCCTTCGCGCCCGCTTCGTCCCCGCCGCGCGCTGATCTCGCCAACCACCGTCCGCCGTCCACTTCGCAGCCCTGTTTTCATCCATGCCAAAACCCACCGTCCTCATCCTCTGCACCGGAAACTCCTGTCGCAGCCAAATGGCCGAAGGTCTCCTGCGCGCCGCCGTCGGCGACCTCGTCGAAGTTGTCAGCGCGGGCTCAAAACCCGCCGGGCACCTGAACGCGCGCGCCGTGCAAGTGCTGGCGGAAATCGGCATCGACATCTCCGGCCACCGCTCAAAGTCGATGAACGAATTTTTGAACACGAAGATCGACACGGTCATCACGGTCTGCGGCAACGCCGACCATGCCTGCCCGATGTTCCCCGGTCAGGTGAACCGTCACCACTGGGGCTTTGACGATCCCCACCACATCCAGGGCACCGAAGAAGAAATCATGGCGGCTTTCCGTCGCGTGCGCGACGAAATCGGCCGGGTGTTTGGCGCCTACGCGGCGGGTTTGAAAGAAGGCCGCGCCTTCGCGAGTCGCCTGTAAGATCGCGCGTTCTCTCGATATCGATACGCCAGTGCTTCCCGCCTTTGGGTGGACGGGCGGGGAACCCGCCCGCGGCTCGGTTGATCGCGCCGAAAAACGGTGCGCAGGGACGCGCCCGCCCACCGGGTTCAAGCGCAGGCGCAGCCGGCGGGCGACGCGCGACGACGGCAATCGATCATCGTGCCGTAGGCGTCGAATTCGACGTGGCAGCATTTTTCCACGCGCTCCCGCACCATCTCGCGCGCCCGCTGCACCCGTGATTTCGCGGCGGACAAACCGAGACCGAGGTGCCGCGCGAGCTCCACCTGCGTCATGCCCTCGTATTCCGTCAGCAGGATCGCCTCGCGGTAGATGGGCGGCAGGGTTTTCACCACATCGCGCACATAGGCGGCGAGTTCGTCGCGCAGCCGGTCTTCCTCCAGCGTGACGACCGCGGACCGGCTCGAATCTTCCGTCAAATCGGTCTCGCGAACCGACTCGGTCGGGCGCGATTTTCGGTAGTGATCGGCCACGACGTTGCGGGCGATCTGGAAAATCCAGCCCATCACGCGACGATGATCCTTCACCTCCGGCAGACGGCGCAGCACGCGGATAAAAATCTCCTGCGTGAGATCGTCGGCCAGCGCGTCGTCGCGCACTCGCGCGCCGACAAAACGCCGCACCGGATCGCGGAATCGAACAACCTGCTCGTTTTCGAGCGGTGCGGCGGAAGGCAGGGGCGGCGCGTCCATGACAAACCTTATGCGCAGCAGGAAGGGCCGCAACACGCGGCGGCGCCGCCACCCGGCTTTAGCGCGGTGACTTCGGCGGCGAAGACTTTGGACTCGAAGCCGCGCTTGGATTCCCAACTGGTGATGACTTCGTCGCTGTTGCCCTTGGCGCGGACGGCGATGTCGGTGAATCCGGCTTCTTGGAGGATGCGGATCAGCTCGTCGCGCAAGGTCGCGCCGGCGAGGCAACCGCTATGCAACGCCAGATCGCGCTTTACCTCTTCGCTCAACTCCTCGCGGGCCACCACGTCGGACACCGCGATGCGGCCGCCGGGGCGGAGCACGCGGAACGCCTCCTGGTAAACGGGCCGCTTGTCCGGGCACAGGTTGATGACGCAGTTGGAAATGATGACATCCACCGTGGCATCGGCCACGGGCAGCGCCTCGATTTCGCCGAGCCGAAACTCGACGTTGGTCCGTCCGCTTTTCTTGGCGTTGGCGCGCGCCTTCGCGACCATCTCCGCCGTCATATCCACCCCGATGACCCGTCCGTCCGGGCCCACGGCCCGCGCGGCGAGGAAGGCGTCGAAGCCGGCGCCGGAGCCGAGGTCCAACACGGTTTGGCCGGGCTTGAGCGAGGCGAGCGCGACGGGGTTGCCGCAGCCCAGGCCGAGGTTGGCCCCGTCCGGCACGGCGGACAGGTCTTCGTCGGAATAGCCGAGGGTGCGCGCCTGCGCGGCGGTGCCGCAGCAGCCGCCCGATGGGGCGGGCACGGCCGCCTCGGCGGCGGCAGCGGGAGCGGGGGAGCAGCAGCCGCCGGCTTTGGGCGCGCTTTCCGCGAGATTGAGGCCGTCCTTGGCGATGGCGCCGTAGCGGCGGCGGACTTCTTCCCGGAGCGTTTCAGGATCGTGCGAGGGGGTGTTCATACACCAAGAAGACGCGAAGGACGCCAAAAGGACGCAAAGAATCGCATCCCGGGGATGGAGATTACTCGCCGTCGCCGGCCTTGACCGAGGCATGGGCGAGCTTTTCGGCGTGCAGGGCCTCGCGCGGCAGCTTGAGCGCGACCGCGGCGGCGGCCACGGAGAACGCGAACGCGCCCCACAAACAGCCGGACAGGCCGGCGACTTGGTAGAGCACGCCGGAGAGCAGGCAGCCGACGAGGCGGCCGCCGGCGTTGGCCATGTAGTAGAAGCCGACATTGAGCGCGACCTTGTCGCCGTCGGTGTAGTCGAGAATTAAATACGAGTGGACGGCGGAGTTGAGCGCGAAGACCGCGCCGAAGACGGCCAGCCCGCCCACGATGACGACGTTCGCGGGCATGCCCGCGGCGAGACCGAGCGGAATCGCCGCCGCCACGGCCGCCAGCGCGAAGGCGATGGCCGAGGCGGTTCCGCCGGCGGGCGCGCGCCCCCGCAGAATCGCCGGAGCCGCGCCCTGGATGATGCCGTAGCCGATCACCCAAAACGCCATGAACGCGCCGACCTGCGCAAAACTCCATCCGAGCACGCCGCGCAAAAACACCGGCACGCCCACGACGAACCAGATGTCGCGCGCGCCGAAGAGGAAGAAGCGCGCGAGGCAAAGGACGTTGATCTCACGGCTCTTCGAGAGGAGCTCGCGCC
>CAMLQS010000042.1 GCA_946482165.1 uncultured Verrucomicrobiota bacterium
CTTGCCAAGACCATGGCGCGCACGAGCTCGATGCCGGCGTCGCGAATCAGGAAGTAGTCGTCATACCGTAGCGCCTGTTCGCACCAGCTGCTTGCGGCCGCATCGTCCCCGCAGCGATAGGCCATGACGACCATCGAGTAGGCGCACCACGCCTTTGCGTGCGGGGCGAGCGTGCTGTTGTCGGATGCCAGCTCGTTTCGGGTCGTCTCGACGAAGGGTTGCAGCCGATCCAGAAGGGCCTTCGGCGCCGGCAGCAGCAGGCAGCTTCGAATTATTCGCGCGGCGATCCTGGGGTCCGTGGTCGCGGCGTAGCTGGACAAGACGGTGTCGCGAAATTTTGAATACAGAGCGGTTTCCCCTTGGTCGGCAAGGATGACGGCGAGTCGGTAGTCGTCCAGCGTGGTTGCCATCGGATCCGCCGGCGGCTGTCGCGCATGGTTGATCTCGAACAGGGTCGAGAAACGGTTGAGCGCCTTGCCCCAGTGGCCGTTTTTGGCGTCCCAGTTGCCGACTGCGCGATAGACGGTCGCGGCGTCCTCGCCCAAGCCAAACTGGGGGATTTGGTCCAGCAGGTTGCCCGCGAGGTCGAACTTGCCCGCGCGGGACAGCGCGGACGCTTCGGCGAACATGCGGCGGTCCTCGGCGTGCTGGCGCAATTTCTCCAGGCGGGCGGTTTTCGCCTGCAAATCGCTCTTCTGGCTTTCGGCCTCCAGCATGCGAAACCGGGCTTCGCGCTCCTTTATCCACAACCACGTCGAGACGCCGGTCCCGGTAATCAGGGCCAACATCACCGCGCCGGTGGCGATAAACGCCGCTTTGTTCCGCCGAACCAGTTTTTGAAATTGGTAAACGCGGCTGGGCGGGCGGGCCAGCACGGGCTCGTGCGCCAGGAAACGCTGCACGTCGAGGGTCAGGTCGTTCACCGTCTGATAGCGGCGCGCCCTGTCGCGCTCCGTCGCCTTTGTCGCGATCCAGTCGAGGTCTCCGGTCAGCGCAAGCCGGAGCTTTTCGGGGTCGATTTGTCGGCGTTTCGCCGCGAGCAACCGTGTTTCGAGTGGAAGGTTCTGCAGGCGCACCGATGGACGAGGCGGTTCGTCTTCGTTCAGCATGCGTCGCATTCCCTCGATGCCAGACGCGAGCAACGCCTCGCGGGAGAAGGGGGTCGTGCCCGTGAGCAGTTCGTAGAGCAGCACGCCTAGGCTGTAGATGTCGCTCCGGGTGTCCACCCGGCGGCCGTCGGTGAGCGTTTGCTCCGGGCTCATGTAGACGGGCGTTCCGATGAAGAGGCCGTTCAAGGTCGGCCCCGTCGCCTCGCCCGGGTGCTCCTGTATCGCCTTGGCGATTCCGAAGTCGATCACCTTGGGCGCTGGCGTTCCGTCCTGCGTGGTCACGAGAATGTTGGACGGTTTGATGTCGCGATGAATGACGCCCTTCTGATGGGCGTGCTGGATGGCGTGGCAGACTTGGATAAAGAGTTCCAAGCGTTGCCTCAGTCGCAGCTTCTGGGCGTCGCAGTGGTCGGTGATGCGAACGCCGTCGACCAGCTCCATGACGAAATATGGGCATCCGAGGTCGGATGCGCCCGCGTCGAGCACCCGGGCGATGTTGGGATGGTCCATGAGCGCAAGCGATTGCCGCTCGGCTTCGAAGCGGGAGATCACGCTGCGGGTGTCCATGCCCAGCTTGATGATTTTGAGCGCCACGTTGCGGCGTATCGGCGTCAGCTGTTCGGCTTGGTAGACCGCGCCGCACCCGCCTTCCCCGATTTTCCGGACGATTCTATAGGCTCCGAATTGCTTGTAGCCGCGCATTGTCGCTTCCGGATGCGGCGGTGCACGGAGGTCGTCGATGGCGCGGGTGCATTCTCCGAAGAAGTTTTCGGCGTCTTGCTGACCGGACAAGATGGCCTCGGCCTTGGTCCGGAGATCGGCGTCGTCCGCGCAAAGCGCCTCCAGCCGCCTGCGCCGTTCCCCGGGGTCGGCGATTTCCATTACGTCCAGTATTACCTGACGGAGGGTGGGCATCTGTTTGGGGTGGGCGACATGGCTGGGCTTTCGACCGGGCATCGAGAGATTCCTGGCGGCGCGAACCGCCCGCGCGGAGCCAGCGGATGAGTTCGCGAGTTATCCTGATATTCTGATTGCGGGGCCGGGCGTTGTGCGCGGGTCGCTTCGGCTAGGAGTGTCGTTGAATGTCATGAAAGAGCCAGAGCTTGGCGTATTGCCACTGGCGCCGGATCGAGCTGTCGCTTAATCCCGTCAGACCTCCGATCTCCTCGTTGGTGAGGCCGCCGAAGAACTTCAGCGTCACGATCCTGGCCGCCTCCTCGTCGACCAATTCCAACCGTGCGAGCGCCTCGTTGAGCAGGATGATTTTCCCGTCGGGCAACGTGCCTGCCAGGTGCATCTCGTCCCAATCGGTTCTATGCAGGCCGCCTCCGTGTTTGATGCGGGATTTTCGGCGTGCGCGGTCGATCATGATGCGACGCATGGTCTCGACGGCCGCGCACACGAAATGCGCTCGGTTGTCCCACTCCTGGGTCCCGGCCTCGGTGAGCCTCAGCCAAGCTTCGTGAACCAGGGCGGTGGGCTGCAGGGTTTGGCAGCTCGCTTCGCGCATCATGCGAATCTCGGCCAAGCGTCGAAGATCGGCGTAGACTGCGGGGAGAAGGGTTTCGGCCGAATGCAGCGAGTGTCCGTATCCTGGGGCGGCCTGAATGTAGGAGCTCATGCCTTGTTTTTGGGGGGTATGCGGAACGTGCGTTGTCGCGGGGCGGCCACGCAAACGCTTTTTGCCTCGCTTGCGGTCCACGGGGCGGTGCTTCGCGCCAGACCGGGAGGTGCGCCCACGTCGAAGGCGTCGTCTTGCCGCCGCAGTCCACGGGGTCGGGCGGCGTCGCTCAGTTTGCGGGCGCGAGGCTCAGGGTCTGGTAGCGGCGGACGCCGAGGAGGTTGCCGTGCCAGTTTTGGACCTCGGGGCGGACGAGTTGCACACGGGCGCCGAAGAGGACCGGGGCGATCGGGGCTTCGTCGAGGAGGAGTTTCTCGGCTTGCTGGAAGAGGGCGAAGCGCGCGGCGGCGTCGGACGTCGCGGCGGCTTGGGCGATGAGCTTGTCGTAGGTGGCGTTGCTCCAGCCGGTCTGGTTGTTGCCGCCGCCGGTGAGATACATGTCGAGGTAGGTGTTGGGATCGTCGTAGTCGCCGACCCAGCGGGCGCGCGTGATGTCGTAGCGCAGGCCTTTCATCGCGTCGAGATACACGCGGAAGTCCTGGCTCACGAGCGCGACATCGATGCCGAGCTCGGTTCTCCACATCGCTTGCACGGCTTCGAGGATGCGCGTGTTCACGACGTCGGTGTTCATCAAGAATTCGAGGCGGGGAAAATCTTTGCCTCCCGGGAAACCGGCTTGCGCGAGGAGCTCGCGCGCGGCGGCGGGGTCGTGGGGCTGGCGTGCTTCGGATTGATAGCCGGCCGCGCCGGGCGGCACGTAGTGAAAGGCGGGCAGGCGCGAGCCGTGGAGCACGGAGCCGGCGATGGCTTCTCGATCAATGGCGAGGGCGAGGGCGCGACGCACGCGGACGTCGTCGAGGGGTTTGCGCGTCGTGTTGAAACGCAGGTAGAAGGTCTCGAGGAAGGGGTCGACGCGGAGGGGCGAAGGCGTCTGGGCGCGGTAGGTGTCGATCCGTTCGGGCAACACATCGTAGGTGACGTGGCGCTGCCCGGCGCGGTAGGCGGACTCGTCGGCGGGGAGGTTGTCGGTCGGGAAAAAGACGACGCGTTGAAGCCCGGCTTTCGGGTCGGACCAGTGGTGGGGATGGCGAACGACTTCGATGCGGTCGTTGGGCGCCCATGCGGCGAGACGGAAGGCGCCGTTGCCGACGTGGTTTTCGGGACGGGTCCAAGCGGTGCCGCGTTGGTCGATCTTGCCGAATTTCAAGATCGTGGGCGGATGCACGGGGAACCACGCCTGATGCGCGATCAAGCCAAGGAAGTAGGGCGTGGGCGCGGCGAGCTCGACCACGAGCGTGCGCGGATCGGGCGCGGAGAATCCCACGCTGGCGAAGTCGGTGCTTTTCCCCGCGTTGAAATCCTCGGCGCCGCGGACGGGGAAAAGCATGTAGGCGTATTCGGAAGCGAGCGCGGGACGGAGAATGCGCTCGTAGGAGAAAAGGAAATCGGCGGCGACAAGCGGCTCGCCGTTGGACCACTTGGCCTCGGGGCGAAGGTGAAACGTATAGCGCAGCCCGTCGGCGGAGACCTCCCAGGAGGAGGCGGCCGCGGGCACGGGTTTGCCGCCGGCCTCGTCGATGGAGGTGAGGCCCTCGCCAAGGGCGAGGATGATGTTGAACTCGGTGTAGGCGGTGGCGAGGTGCGGATCGAGGTCGCCGGGTTCCGCGCCGTTGCCAAGGAGAAGCGTTTGCGTGGCGCGGGCGGCCTCGACGTCGGTCTGGCGCGGACGGCAGCCGAGGGCGCCCAGCGCAAGCAAAGCGAGCGTGGCGGCGAATGAACGAAGTAGCGGAAATCGCGCGGGCATGGCGGGATCGAAGCGAGGAGCGCGACGGCGTGCAATGGCGGGTTGCCAAGCGCGGGCGCGGCGCGGAGGGTGCGAGACTATGTCGTCGTGGTATTTCGTGAGAGACGGGCAGCGCAACGGGCCGATGCGGCGCGAAGAGCTGGATGCGCGCATCGCCGAGGGCGTGGTGGACGGCGGCACGCTGGTATGGAGCGTCGGCATGCCGGCGTGGGAGAAAGCCTCGTCGCTGCCCGAGCTCGGACTTCCGCCGCCGTTGCGGCCGCCACCTTTGCCCGCGGCGCCCGCGGCGACTGAGCCGGCGGCGGGAGCGCAAACCGGCGAACCGAACGGGGTTTTCCCGAGCGCGGAGCGTTGCGCGCCTTCGAGCGGACCGGCCTGGGATGCGGGCTCCTCCTCGGCGATGCCGGCGCAGGCGATGGCAAGGGCGGAGCGGATGCGGGCGCCGGTTTTCGCGGGCTTTCGAATCCGGCTGGCGGCCAAGGCGGTCGATTGGGTGGTGCTCTATGGGCTCGGCACGCTGGTGGAACGCCTGGTCGTGGCGTTCGCGTTCAACGGCACGACCCCGGCGCCGGCGGACTGGCCGTCCATGTGGCGTTTGCTGATGTATACCGGGACCATCAACACGGTGGTCGCGATCATCTACCACGTCTACTTCACGGCGATTCACGAGGGCACGCCGGGCAAACGCGTCCTCGGACTGCGCCTGGTGCGCGCCGATGGGAGCCGGGTGAAAACCGGCCGCGTGATCGCGCGCTATTTCGCGGAAGCCTTGAGCACGATCACCTTTCTCGCGGGCTATGTGATGGCGGCCTTCGACGAGGAGAAGCGCACTTTGCACGACTACATGTGCGACACGCGCGTCGTGCGCGGGCCGCGGGAAGAGAGCCGCTGGGACGAACTGCGCCGGTAGCAGGCCCAATTTTATCCGTGGCCGTACCGGGCGGGGCGGGCCCGCCGGGCTCGGCGCGGGTTCGCGGAGGTAAAAACCACCACTCCGACGCGGCGCGCCCAGCGGTCGCGCCCTACCTGAAAACCAAGGGCCATGGGAGGGCCCGTCCGTGCGATGCGCGAGGCGGGCGCGGGTGATACGCCTCCGACTACAGGGGGCCGTCCGATCCGCCCGCGCCGTCGACGGCATGGATGCGGACCGCTCGGGATTTGCCCTTCACCTCGGCCTCGCCGAGGTCTCGGAGCGCATACCGACCGCCGAGCTCGGCGCGGGTGGGCTCGCTGATCAGGATGTCCGCGGCGAATTCGGCCCGGCGGGTGAGGGTCTGAAGACGCGCGGCGAGGTTCACGCCATCTCCGATCACGGAGTAGTTGAGGCGGCGGTGGGAGCCGATGTTGCCGGCCACCACGCGGGCGGTGTTGACGCCGATGCCGAAGGCGAGCGGCGGGCGCCCTTCGGCGGCAAGCTCGCCGTTGAGCTCCGCAAGGGCGGCGCGCATGGAGAGGGCGGCGCGCACGGCGCGGTCGGCGGAATCGGGCGCGGCGACAGGCGCGCCGAAGAGCGCCATGATCTCGTCGCCGATGTATTTGTCGATCACGCCGCCCTGCGCCTCGATGGCGGAGCTCATGCGGTCGAGATAGCGGTTGAGAAGGGCGACCAGCTCGCGCGGCTCCAGCCCCTCGGAAAGCGGCGTGAAACCGCGCAAATCGCAGAAGAGGACGGTGACTTCGCGTTCTTCGCCGCCGAGCGCGGCGCCTTGGCGGACGAGTTGGGCGGCGACCTCGGGCGAGACGTTTTTGTCCAACAGGTCGCGCACCCGGTCGCGTTCGGCGAGACCGGCGCTCATGGCGTTGAAGGCTTCGGCAAGCTGGCCGAGCTCGTCGCGGCGGCGCAAATCCAGGCGGGTGTCATAGTCGCCTGAGGCTATCCGGCGGGTGTGCTCGGCCAGACGCTGCACGGGGAGGGCGAGGGAGCGGGCCAGGGCGAGGGCGGCGACGACGGCGGCGGCGAGGCCCGCGAGCGTGATGGCGGCGAGCAACGCCTCGAGCCGGCGCGAGGGCGCGAGCTCGGCGTTGAGCGAACGTTGAAGAACGACCCAGACGTCGGTCCGTCCCTCCACGCGAAGGGCGCGGTAGGCGCTGATGTAATCTTCGCCGAGCAGGCCGATTCGCATCGGCCGGCCCGGCGCGTTGGGCGCCGGGAGCCGGGCGAGCTCGGCGGCGGCCGAGGCCGGCAGCGTGGAGGCGAGGACGCGCGAGGCGGGACCGGCGGCGAGGAAGGTCACCTCCAGCGCGGAGGCGTTTTTCAACTCCGCGGCGGCCGCCTGGTCCACCGCCTTGCCCACGGCGATCCAGGCGGCGATTTCAGGTTCGGGGGCATACATCGGCACGACCACGATCTGCTGGAAACGCGCCCCGACGAAGCCCCAGCCGGCCGCCTCTCCCGTCTCGGCGGCATCCGCCCGGGCGCGGAGTTCGAAAAACGGGGCATGCCGCGCTCCCGGCTCGGTCGTCTCCGCGTCCGCGACGAAGCCTCCGTCGGGCCGGAGCATCACGACGGCGTCCGCGCCGATGCGCCGGAGGTAGGAGCGCAGGGCGGATTGTATGGTGTCGGCGTCGGCCTCGCGGACGAGCAGCTGCCGGATGGCGTAGTCGCCGGCCATCGTGCGGGCGGCGAGGAGCAGGTCCTCCTCTTGGCGGCGCGTGATGGCGTTGAACTGGCGCAATCCGCGCTCGATCGCGTCCTCGATGCCGGCGTGGGCGTTTTGCCGGTTCGCCCGCGAGACGAGGGCGTAGGTGGCCAGCTGCGCGACCGCGACCAGGCCGGCGATGAAGAAGAGCAGGCGCGGGCCGAAGCGGCGAAATTGAAACCGGGAAGGCATGCCGTCGCGGACGCCGCGCTCAGTAGGCGCCGGATTCCCCCGTAGGGGCTCGACGGATACGGCGTTCGGGCTTGAGGCGAAGTTCGAACTTCTCCTCGGCCGAAGCGTCGGCGGCGAGGGAGATCTCGCGGGTCGCCGGCGCGGCCAGGCGCGGATGCCAGAGATCGAGGCGGTAGCGTCCCCCCGGCAGGCCGGCGACCGTGGCGCGACCCTCGGGGCCGGACTTGGCGAACCAAGGCGTCTCGAGCACGACCACGTAGGCGGCCATCCAGTCGTGGATGTTGCAGCCCAGGGTGACGACGCCGGGGCGGTCGAACAGCACGGTCTCGCTGGCGCCGCTTTCGTAGAGCGGTTTTTCGAAGGGCTTGGGTTTCGAGACCGAGTAAAGATGGTGCTGGACGTCGTCCTTGTTGGGAAACGTGACGGTGGTGCCGACGCGCACCGGCGTGACGAAGGGGCGGTATTGCTGGCCCGCCTGCGCGATCTCGACGCCGGCGGCCGGAGGCGTCGCCGGCGCGGGTGCGTCAAGGGGCGTGAGCGAGAGGACGGCGTCGGCGATCGTTTTTCCGACGGGGTCGCTCAACGTGGCGGACACGGTCGCCGCGCGCGCCGCGGAATGGGTGGTCGCCGCCAGCGCGAGGGCGAAAACGGCGGGGAACCGGCGAAGCAAAGATGTCATGAGGGCGTGGATACTTGTCGGCGCGGCCGGTTGTTCAGAAACGGTAGATCAGCCCGGCGCTGAACGTATCCTGCCGGTAGTCGACGTCCACGATGTTGACCGCGTGGGCGCGCTCGAAGCGAAGCGAGAGCGAAAGCGAATCGCTGAGCGCGGGGTTGATCTCGAACCAGTAGAAGGCGATGTCGCCCTCGACGCGGTAGGCGACCCAGCCGGGCTGGAAGGCGTTGGTGGTGGTTTTGGGAATGGCCGCGTAGTAGTCCGCGATTTCGGGGCCGAGGCCGCCGCCGAGCGCTCCGGCGAAGCGTGCGCCCGAGGCGCCGGCGGTGAAAAGACCGGTCAGGTAGCCGCCGCCGACGGAGATTCGGACGCGGTCGGTGGGATCGAGGATGAGCCGGGCTTCGCCCAGGCAGTGGTGGACGTCGAAGGTGTCGGCTTCGGCGACGTGCTCCTGCCATTCGCCGCGGAGCTGGGCGGAGAGCACGGGGCTGAAGCGCTTTGAAAGGGTGAGGGCGCCTTGAAGCGTGACGCCGTCATTCTCGTCGATGCGGGCGAAGCGTCCGAGCGCCGCGGTTTCGAAGACGAGCACGGGAGCCTCGGCCCCGAGGCCGAATTTTTTGCGCAGGCTGGCGCGCGGGCCGAAGGTCGTCTCGTCGAGCAGCTCGAAATCGGGCGTCGCGGAGTGGGAGGCCTCGAGTTGCACGCGACCGCCAAGGCCGGCGGCGAGTTCCTTGGAGAGGCCCGCGGTAGCATCCGCCCGGTAGGTGGAGGTGTCGCGGAAATCCGCCCGGCCGGAGGCGCGGCCAAGGTTCTCCGTCCACAAGTAGGTGCCCCGGACGGCGTAGTCCAAGGGGGGAAGCGTCTCCGCGTGGGAGGCGAGCGGGGCGAGGACGGATGCGAAAGCGACCAGGCGAAGAGGCGGGAAGCGGGTGGCCATAAACATAGGGAAACCCCCGGATGCGCGGCGCGCAATGGCGCGTTGTCGGTTTCCCCGCCGGCCGGAGATCGGCGGGCGTCAGGCGATGATGAAAACGCTCGCGGCGCGCGTTGCCGGGTTGTCAGCGCGGGGGCGGCCGGCCGAGCTTGGCGCGCCCCGTTCCCTCTTTCGATGCGCGTTGTTTACCTCGGTTTGCCGATCATCAGCCTGCTTTGCCTCTGCCCCTCCGCGCGGGCGATCCTCGACTCCAATGCCGACCAGGCGAGCGACGTGTGGCAGTCCCGCTTCGCGGCCCAGGCCTTGTCGCCGCTGGAGGACACGGATGGAGACGGCTTTTCCAACTTGCAGGAAAGCATCCTCGGCACGGACCCGCGCGATCCCGCCTCCCGTCTCGCGCCCGGAGTGGCGGCGACCGCCGGCGGAGGGCTGGAACTCGATTGGACGGCCCTGCGAGACAAGCGTTACCAGCTGGAAAGCAGCGTCGATCTGGTCGACTGGTCGCCGCTCAAGTCCATTGCCGGCGATGGCGCGGCCCGCCGCGAAACCGTGATTGTCGCCGGGCCGCGGATGTTCGTGCGCGTGCGCGCCGAGGATTTCGACAGCGATGGCGACGGCTTGAGCGATTGGGAGGAACGCTCCGTGGGTTTCAACCCGCGGCGGGTGTTCAGCGAGGGCCTCGGCAGCAATCCGACGACGCCGACGACCAACAACCCGCGCATCACGGACTTTGAGCGGTTGCGCACCTTGCTGGCGGGCGCCACGCAGACGGTCGCCTTGGTCGCGGTCGATTCGGCGATGGCGGAAAATTGGCCCGATCCCGGAGTCGTTGTCGTGCGCCGCAGCGGCCGTCTCGATCCGCTCACGGTGAATCTGGCCCTTGGCGGCACCGCGACCTCGGGGCTCGACTACGGAGCCCCGGGCTTTTTGTCGGTCACGATCCCCTTTGGGGCGGACGAGGCGTATTTCTCGCTTACACCGCTCGCCGATGCGCTGACCGAAGGCGACGAGACGATTACGGTGACCGCGCTGGCGGGCGCGGATTATACGCTCGGCCCCGCCGTCACCGCCACGCTCACCCTCGTCGATGCCGCAGACGGCCGGCCCGCCGAGAAGGACGCCGCACGCTTCCTCACGCAGGCGACCTTTGGCCCCGCTCCGGACGAACTCGCCCGCGTGCGCAACCTGGGTTTTTCCGACTGGCTCGACGCCCAGTTCACGCGACCGGTGAATCTCCACCTGCCGCTGCTCCACGTGTGGCAGACCGAGCTTGGCGGCACGACCAACGCCTCACGCGTGAACAGCGAAAACCGCATGGAAGTCTGGTGGCGCCAGACCATGCGCACCGATGAGAACTCGGACCCGCTGCGTCAGCGCGTGGCCTTCGCGCTCAGCCAGATCTTCGTGATCTCGGATCGCATGAGCTCTCTCTCCGCCGATCAACGCGGGATGGCCAGCTATCAGGACACGCTTCTCGAAAACGCCTTCGGCAACTACCGCGATCTGTTGGAGGCGGTGACCCGCCATCCGTGGATGGGCCTTTACCTTAGCGCGCTTCGCAACCGGAAGGCCGATCCTTCGCTCAACCGTTTCCCGGACGAAAATTACGCCCGCGAGGTGATGCAGTTGTTCTCGATCGGGCTTTGGTTGCTCAACGCCGACGGCACCCCGCGTCTCTCCGGCGGCGCCGATCTCGGCCCCGACGGATTGGCCATTCCCGCCGGCCAGCCCATCCCCACTTACGGCGAGACGCAGATCGGCGTGCTGGCGCGTATCCTCACCGGGCTGAGTTACTCGATGCGCTTCACTTCGAGCACCGACCTCGCGGAGATCCCCACGACCCGCTTCAGGGACAGCGTGAACATCCCCTGGCGCCCCATGCGGATGTGGGATGTGGAGCACGACGTCGCGGCCAAGACCTTCTGGCTTCCGGGCAACGCTTCGCTCGTCCTCCCCGCGCGAACCGCCAGCGCCTCGCCCGACACCGGCGCGGCGGGCGATGCCGACCTCGACGCCGCGCTCGACTACTTGAGCAACCATCCGAATGTCGGCCCCTTTGTCGGGCGTCAGCTCATCCAGCGCCTCGTCACGTCCAATCCCACCCCCGGCTACGTTTCGCGCATCTCCGCCGTCTTCGCCAACAACGGATCCGGCGTGCGCGGCGATCTCCGCGCCGTTGTCCGCGCCATCCTGCTCGATGCCGAGGCCCGCGATCCGGCGCGTCTCGCCGAACCGACCCACGGGCAGGTGCGCGAGCCCTACACCCGCTTCGTTTCGCTCGCCCGCGCGCTTGAAGCCGCGCCCGCCGACGTGTCGGCCGGCGGACGCTACCGGGGTTTCGGCAGCCTCGACAGCGACTTGCTCCAGCGCCCGCTCAGCGCGCCAAGCGTATTCAATTTCTACTCGCCCGACTACCGCCCGCCGGGGCCGATGACCGCCGCGGGGCTCGCCTCGCCCGAGCTCCAGATCGTCAACAGCGTCACCGCGATCATCGGGCCCAACCGCTTTTCCAGCGCGCTCGCCGTCACGAGCACGACGAACTTCACGCAGCTCAACCCTTCCGGCCAGTCCGACGATCCCGACACGCCGGACGTAAACGAGTCGCTCTGGAACACCCGAGTGAACGAAGGCGCCTGGCTGCCGCTCGCCCACGGCGCGCCCGAGCCTCTCGTGCGGGCGCTTGATCGCGCTCTCTGCCGCGGGGCGATGACGCCCGCGACCTTCCGCGCCGTCACCCGCGCCGTCGCCCGGCTCAATGATCCCGCCGCCGAGGGACTCAGCGAGACCGACCGCCTCGGGCGCGAGCGCATGCGCTTCCGTGTCGCCGCGCACCTGGTCGCGATCTCCGCCGACGCCGCCGTGCTGAAATGAGAAAGCATGTATGATGTGAGATGTGCGATGTGAGATGGATGCGGCGGAGCCTGAAGCATCCTCACCCTCACCCATCAGCCATCAGCCATCTTACATCTCATATCATCCATTTCCATGTCCCTTTCACGTCGTGATTTTCTCGGCCAGGCCAGTTGCGCCGCCGTCGGCTCCCTCGGCCTGCTCTCGACCCTGCTGAACCTGCGCATGGCCAACTCCGCCGCCGCCCAGACGCTTCCGGGCGGCGAGGATTATCGCGCGCTTGTGTGCCTGTTTTTCGCCGGCGGCATGGATTCCTACAATCTCCTCATGCCCGCGCCTTCTTCCGGCGCGCCCTATGCCACCTACGCCGCCACGCGCGGCGGCGTTTACGATGCCGAGCTCAACGAGGACGGTCTCGCGTTGCCCTCCGGTTCCATCCTGTCCCTCGCGGCCCATGCGACGGACCCTTTCGGTTTTGGCGTTCATCCGCGTTGCGCCGACGACGGCACGCGCCCCGGCATGGCCTCGCTTTACGGGCAGGGTCGCCTCGCCTTCGTCGCGAACGTCGGGACCCTCGCCGAGCGCCTCACCAAGACCACCTACGACAACTCCACCGGGAAGCGCCCGCGCGGCCTCTACTCGCACTCCGATCAGACCCAGCAGTGGCATACCTCCTACGCGACCGAGGCGCGCACCCTCGGCTGGGCCGGTCTCGCGGCCGATCTTCTTCATGCGGGCAACCAGAACGCCCGCGTGTCGATGAACATTTCCCTCTCGGGCAACAACACCTGGCAGACCGGGCGCTCGATATTCAATTACAACATCCGCTCGACCGGCAGCAGCCTTCCGAGCGAATACAACTCCCCGCTCGCCACGCCGACCGTCAGCTCGAGCAGCCGCACCGCCAACCGCACCGCCGGAATCGACAATCAGCTCCAGCAGGAATACCACAACCTGCTCGACCAGACCTTCGCGCAAAACATGCGCGACTCGATCGACGCCGGCGCCGCCTTCAAGGACGCCTTCGACGCCAGCACGCTCGACACGCTTTTCCCCGGGGACCCCGGCTACGTCCCGCCCGCGCCCTACACCGCGCCCGTGTCCACCTCCAACCTTGGCAACGATCCCGCGGTGAGCCTGGGCCAGCAACTCCGGGCGATTTTGCGGACGATGAAGGCGCGTCAGGAACTCGGCCTCCGCCGGCAGACCTTTTTCGTGAACTACGGCGGCTGGGATCACCACGATGAGGTGATCCTCAGCATGGACCGCATGGTGGACGTCGTGAACCGCTGTCTCGCCGCCTACTGGGAGGGGCTTGGCGAACTCGGTCTGCGCGAGGCCGTGACGCTCTACACCGCCTCCGACTTCGCCCGCACCCTCACCTCCAACGGAGCCGGCTCCGACCACGCCTGGGGCGGCAACGCCTTCGTGCTCGGCGGATCGGTCAACGGAGGCCGCGTCTACGGCTCCTATCCCGACCTCTCGCTCGCCGGACCCGACCTTGTCACCTCGCGCGGCGCCGCGATTCCCGGGCTTTCCGTGGACGAGTATTTCGCCGAGCTCGCGCTCTGGCTCGGCGTCGCGCCGGGCAACTTGGCCGACGTGCTCCCGCGTATCGGGAATTTCTATACGCCGGGCGGCGCCTCGCCGGTGGGTTTCATGGGCGCCTGAGCTCCGCCCTCGCCTCATGCGCCGTCTCGCCGCCGCTGCCGTGGCCCTTGTCGTGTTGTTGCTCGGCGGCGGCGCGGCCTGGTTTTGGTCGACGGAGAAAACGACGCGGGCCCCGGCTTTGGAGGCCAGGCCGACGGCGCGCGACGCGGGCCCCGGCGCCTTCGCTCCTGGCGCGCCGCCACGGCTCCTTCCGGCGCGTCCGGCCGATCCCGCCCGGCCCGCTCTCGCGTGGGAACGTCTCCTGGCCGCCGACGGGTCGCCGGCCGAGGATCTGGCCTCTTTGCGGGACTTGGTGGAAAACCACGTCCACTCCGGCTTGGGCGGAGCGGCGGGCGAATCGGGTGGCGGCGGGCGCGGTATCGCCTTCAACGAAGATCTGATCCCGGCCCTTACGGATCGCGACGCGCTCGGCGAGGCCGCCCTGCCGGCCGATCACCCGGCGATTCGCGAAGGCCGCCTGATCGACCGTTGGGGCACGCCTTGGCAGGTGCATCCGCTGGCTTCCGACCTGATCCAAGTGCGCAGCGCCGGCCCGGACCGGCGTTTATACACCGCCGATGATCTGGTGGGCCCGGAGGAGCCATAGCGAGAGGGCGAGCTGACGAGGCCGCCAATAAGAGCGCCGCATTTCCGGATCGTCGTTCGAGGGGGAGGCCGGGCCAAGACGGCAAAAGCCCCGGCGCCATTCGGCGCCGGGGCTTTTTTGTAACCCCTCGATCCCACCCCAAAACGGGATCGAGAAAAGGGAGACCTGGCCGGGCGTGTTATTCAGCCGCGGGCGCGGGCGGAGGAGGGGGCGGGGTCGCGCCTTCGCCGGCTCCCGCACCGGCTCCGGGACCGCCTTGGCGACGGCCGGCGCCGCGCTCGCGGAGCTTGGCCATCTTTTCCTTCTGCTCGGCGGTGAGGATGGCGTCGATCTGCGCCGTGTATTTCTCGCGGACGGCCTGCATGGCCTCGCGGACCTTGGCGCGATCCGCGTCTGCGCCGAGCTCCTTGCGCTTGGCCATGACCTCTTCGCGCTGGGCGGCGAGGATCGGCTCCAGTTTCGCGCTCTGCTCGTCGGTTAGAGCGAGCTCTTTCTTGAGCCCCTCGATGCTCATGCCGCCCGGGCCGCCTGGGCGGCGCTCCTGGCGGGGGCGCTCGGTCGGAGCCTGGTCTTGGGCTTGGGCGGGCATCGCGGCGAGGAGGCCGCCGGCGAGGGCGAGGCTCCAGACAAGGGTCTGCATACGGGTCTTCATGGTGGGTATGGGTTGGATTGAGTTTCGAGAGAGTCCTGAAAGCGGATCAGGTTTGCGGGTGTATACTTGCTGCGTCCGATGTAGCCATCGGGCGCATGTTTCGGAAGACGCCGTTTCCTGTCCGCGGTTACAGCGCCCGCGGCTCGCCTTTTGCCGGGAGCCCGCCAAGCGTGCCGGCCCATGACTTTGGCTCAACGCACCGCCGCCGCCGCTCGCGAGGTCGAGGCGACTATCCGCCGCCTGCCGCCTCCCGTGCGGGAGTTCGCGAAAAAGATTCCCGTTCACTACGAGGCCCGCCCGCCCGCGCACATCATCGAGGAGGGTTTCCCGGCCGACATCCTGGGCCTTTTCGATGGTTCCGCCCACGGCGAAGAGATCTCGCAGGACCAGCCGATGCCGCCCCAAATCAGTCTCTACTTGGATAACATCTGGGACTTCGTGGAGCAGGACCGGGAGGGCTTTCTCGACGAGGTCGGCGTCACCTATCTCCACGAACTCGGCCACTACTTCGGCTGGGACGAAGACGATCTCGCCGAACGCGAGCTCGATTGATTCGCCTCCTTGCCCGCATTTCGTCCCTTCAAACCGTCGCCATCATGAAAATCTCCTCCGTCCTCCGTCTCCTTCCCGCGTGTTTCGCGCTTCTCGCCTCGCCTCTCCTCCGCGCCGAAGAGCCGGCGAAGGCCGACAAATACACCGCCCGTATCGAAACCTGCGAAGCCATCCTCCGCGAGTTCCAGGACGACGACCAACTCTCCATTCCCGCGGAGGTTCTTCGCCAGGCCAAGGCCCTCGTGATCGTCAACCAGGTCAAGGGCGGCCTCATCCTCGGGCTCCAGCACGGTTATGGTGTCGTCCTCGCCCGTCGCGACGACGGCACGTGGAGCATCCCCGTCTTCATCAAGGCCGGCGAGGCCAGCCTGGGCCTCCAGCTCGGCGGCCAGCGCACCGAGACCATTTACGTCGTCACGGACAAGGAAACCGTGCGCCGCCTCTTCGACGGTCGCGTGAACATCGGCGTCGACGCCCGCGCCATCGCCGGTCCCCGCACTTACGAGGCCGAGAAGGTCAACCAGGAGATCCTTACGACCCCCGTCCTCGTCTACGGCCGCAACCACGGCTACTACGCCGGCGCCACGGTGAAGACCGGCTGGCTTGATCGGAACGACTCCCTCAATTGGGACTACTACCGCACTCCCTACGTCCTGCCGGAGCTTCTCTACGGCGATTTCGTCAAAGTCACCCCGCAAGTCCGCCCGCTCGTCGACTACGTCGCGCAGATCACCCGCTGACCCTCCGCCGAGCATCCCCTCGCGCTCGTTTGTTTCCCCGGCGGAGGCCTCGCGCCTCCGCTTTTTTTTGCTCCGCCTTCCGCCTACGCGTTAAAAACCAGACGCCGCGCGCACTCCGCGCTTGCCAACGATTTTCCACGGCGGACGGTGTCTGCCCCGCGTTAGCGCGAACCTTTAACGACGACCTCGACCCTCGCTCGTAATGGCCGGCCTCCTCCGTAAACTTCTCGATCCTTCCCGCATCGCGCTCGCGGTGCAATCCACCCGGCGCACCTCCGCGCTAAACGAGGTCGCGCGCCTGCTCGACGGCCACCCCTCGGTCGTGAATTACGGCGGTTTTTACAACGAGTTGCTCGCCCGGGATCGCCTCGACACGACCTGTCTCGGCAACCAGATCGCCCTGCCTCACGCCCGCACCGAACACGTCAGCGACCTCGTCCTTGCCATCGGTCGCAGCCGCGACGGCGTCGTTTTCGAAAAGGACGGCCAGACCGTGCGCCTTCTCTTCGTGCTCGGCACTCCCAAGAGCAACCCGATGGCCTACCTCCAGGTGGTCTCCACGCTCTGCAAGATTTTCAAGGACGCCGCCAACCGCGAAGCCCTCCTCGGCGCCCCCACGCCCGAGGCCTTCGCCGAGGTCCTGCTCGCCGCAGAGGAAAAACTCCTCGCCCCCGCGGCCTGAGCTGCGTCGGACGCCTTTCGGATCACTGCGCGAAACGAAACTCAGAGCAGGCCCGCGGCCCAGAGGCAGCCTTGCACCGTCAGGCGGCGGGCCTCCGGGTAAAGCGTGAACTCCTCCGGGGCATGACCGAGGGCGTTGTAGAAAACGCGTCCCGCCCCCCAGTGCTTCGTCCAGGCCACGGGCATCGCGACCACGCGGCCCTCGTGGGCGTAGGGGGTGTCGGCCAGAACGCGGACACCCGGATCGACCATCATGTAGTATTGCTCGGATCGATACGCGAAGTCGGCCGGCAGGCCGGCGGCGATCGGGCTGGCGGAATCGACGACCCGCACGGTGTAGTCGCCCACGTGGGGGTGTCCGACGAAGTGTCCGCCGACCATCCATTCGTAATCGAGCTGCCCGCGAAAGGCGTCGCCCATGCCGCCGTGGATGCCGGCGAGGCCGACCCCCGAGCGCACGGCGGCGACGAGGCTTTTCTCCTGCTCGTCGGCGAGCCGGCCCATCGTCCAGCAGGGGAAGATGAGCGCGTAGGTCTTCAGCCGTTCGAGATCCGCAAGCGGTTCGAGGGTGGTGACGATCTCGGGAGCAAGTCCGACCGCCTCCAACTCGGCGGCGAAGAGGCGGACGATTTTGTCGGGCTGGTGGCCGGCCCAGCCGCCGGCGACGAATAGGACTTTTTTCATGGGGAAACAGGAGGGACGCCCGGCGTGGCCGGAAGCTCCACAAAAAAGGCGGCGCCGCGGCCATGTTCACTTTCGCACCAAACGCGCCCGCCGAGGCGCTGGACGAGCTCCTTCACGATGGACAGGCCGAGGCCGGTGGAGGATTCGCCGGCGGTGGGGCGGGCGCTGAGGCAGGTGTATTTTTGGAAGAGGAGCGGAATCTCGTCGGCATGCACGCCGGGGCCTTCGTCGCGCACGCACAGACGGGTGAACCGGGGGTCGGGGGAGCGGGCGGCGGAAAAATGGACCGAAGCGCCGGGGGGCGAGTATTTGACGGCGTTCGATACGAGGTTGTCGGCGATCTGGAGCAGCGCCGAGCGGTCGGCGTGGACGGCGAGCCCGGGTTCGGCGGCGGAGTAGGAAAGTCGGATGTTTTTGCGCAGGGCGGAGGCATCGAAGCCGATCAAGGATTCGGGCAACGCGCCATCGACCAGGATGCGTTCGGGCTGGATGCGACGCGCGCCGGACTCGAGCGCCTGCACGTCGAGGAGGTTGCCGAGGAGGTGCATCATGCGGTCCGCCTGTTGGGACATGCGGTCGAGCGTCTCCTCGCGGACGGCGGGCCTTTCGAGCCTGAGCAGGTCGAGCGAAAGCATGAGGGTCGAAAGCGGGTTGCGCAGGTCGTGGGCGGCCATGCGCATGAGGCCGGATTTCTCCTCGTTGAGGCGGGCGAGGCGGTCGTGCGAGGCCTCGAGCTCCGTTTGGAGTCGGCGGTGTTCCGCGAGTTCCTGCCGCAGGCGACGGTTATGCCAGGCGATCGCGCCGATGACCGCGCCAGCCAGGAGCACCCCGGCGACGAGCCAGCGGATGGCGCGGCGCCAACTCACGATGGAGCCGGTTTCCATCCGGACATACGGCGAGATCAGGTCCTGGCGCTCCTGGTGGCCGAGGGAGGCGATGGCGGCGTCGAGCGCCTTGTGAAGCGCCGGATGATCGCGCCGGACGGCGATGCGAAGCTGGAAGGTGTAGGGCGCGACCCCGGCGACCTTCAGCCCGGTCAGGCCTTGTTGGCGAATCAGGTGCGCGGACGTGACAAGGTTGCAAAGCACGGCGTCGGCCTTGCCGCCCGCCACGAAGCGGAGGGCTTCGCCGATGGTTGCGCAATCGACGATCTCCACCTCCGGAAAGTCGCGCCGGAGCGCGAGCGTCGGCGCGTAATCCCGCACACCGGCCACGCGTAGGCCGATCAGGAGGGACGGATCGTCGAAGTCGGGGGCGTCTGTTCGTGTGATGATTGCGGTCGGAAAAGAGATATAGGGCCGGGTGAAAAGGAAGTCCGCCTCCCGCTCCGGGGTGCGCGCGGTGCCGGTGAGCATGAGGACCTCGCCCGCGACCGCGCTCCGATACGCGTCGGGCCAGTCCGAGGCGGTGACGGGTTGAAATTTAACGCCGAGCCGGGATGCGAGGACGTGAAGCACGTCCGCGTCGAGCCCGCGAAAAGTTCCCGTCTCGTCGCGATAGGAGAATGGTTGCCAGTTCGGGTCGTAGGAAAAGGGAACCGCGGGATGCGCCACAAGCCAGGCGCGGGTGTCGGCATCGAGCGGGACTTCGCCGGCGCGGGAGAGCCCCCCAAGGATGAAGGCGAAGACGATAAACGCGAGCCGGCGCATGGGGTGCGCCGGAGATTGCACAAAGGCCATCGCGGCTCAACGACCGAACAAACAGGCGGATGCGATGCGATTTCAGCCCCGCTGCCGCACGGCCTCGAAGAGCGTGATAATGGTGGCCATGGCGACGTTGAGCGAATCGGCCTGTCCGGCCATGGGGATGCGCACGCGGGCGTCGGCCTCGCGCAGCCAGTAGTCGCTCAGGCCGTATTGCTCGCTGCCCATGACGATGGCGAGCGGGCCGCGCAGATCGGTGTCGGTGTGGAGCGCGGTGGCCGAGGGCGTGGTGGCCACGGCGCGGATGGCGCGGGCGCGGAGCCATTCGCGGACCTCCTCGCTGCCCGCGATGATCACCGGGACGGAGAACAAGACGCCGGTCGAGGCGCGGACGACGTTGGGGTTGAAAAGATCGGTGACCGGATCGCAGACGATGAGGGCGTCGGTGCCCGCGGCGTCGGCGCTGCGAAGGATGGTGCCCAGGTTGCCGGGCTTTTCGATGGCCTCCACCACGAGGAGGAATGGCTCGCGTCGGGCGCCCGCCGACGCGGCCTTGGAGTCGAGGAGCGCGTCGAGGTCGGCGAGGGTCTTGCGCCATTGCGGCGCGACGGCGAGCAGGCCGTCGGGGCGCTCGCGGTAGGCGACCTTGGCGAAGGCGTCTTTCGTGAGCTGGAAAACCTTGGCGCCGGCGGCTTGCGCGTCGGCGATGAGGGCGGCCTCGTTGCCCTGCTCGCCGGGATACCATTCGGGGCAGAGGTAGAGCTCGGTGAACGGGATGCCCTTGTCCAAGGCGCGGCGGATCTGGCGGTAGCCCTCGACGAGAAACACGCCGGCTTCGTCGCGCGGACGGCGGTCGCGCAGCTTCACGAGCTGTTTTACGCGCGGATTCTGGAGGCTGGTGATGAACTCGACCGAAGGCATGGGGCATCACGAAACACACGAAGGTGGGGAAAAGAAAATCCTCTTCGCCGGGCCTTTCGTGTGTTTCGTCTGTTTCGTGGTTAAGAAAAAAGCATTCAACGACCGTCCCTTCGCCTATCATGCCGAGCTCGAGCTGGAGATCTCCACGCTCACCAACCTCGGCGTGGGCCTGGCGCGCGTGCCGCATCCCGATGACGCGACGGCGCGTTGGGTGGTGATGGTGCCTTTCACTCTGCCCGGCGAGCGGGTGCGGGCGCGGATCTTTCGCAACCACAAGAACTACTCCGAAGCGGACCTCGTGGAGATTTTGCAGGCCTCGCCGGACCGCGTTGCGGAGCCTCCTTGTCCGCTTTTCGGCCGCTGCGGCGGCTGCCAGTATCAACACCTCGCCTATCCGGCGCAGCTCGAGTGGAAGCGGCGCCAGGTGGAGGAGCTGTTGAAATACATGGCGGGGATCGAGTTCGCGGTTTCGCCGGTGATCGGCTCGCCCAAGGAGTTTGGCTACCGCTCGAAGATCACGCCGCACTTTCACCCGCCGAGGCCCGGCGCGGACCCGGCGGAGCTGCCGATCGGCTTTTTGAGGCAGGGCACGCGCTTCGACATCGTCGACGTGCCTCGCTGCCCGATCGCGACCGATGCGATCAACGTCGAGCTCGGCGCGGCGCGCGGCCGCGTGCGGGCGAAGGCGGCGGCGGGCGACTACGAGCGCAGCGCGACGCTCCTGCTCCGCGAGGCATCGGGCCAGGTGACGACCGACTACGACGCGGTGATCACCGAGACGGTGGCCGACCCGGAGCGGCCGGACGCGGCGCCGCTGAGACTGAAGTTTCTCTCGCGCGATTTTTTCCAGAACAACCCCTTCATCCTGCCGGCCTTCACGGCCTACGTGCGGGCGCAGGCGGCGGCGAGCGGGGCGCGTTTTCTCGTCGACGCCTACTGTGGCAGCGGGCTTTTCGCGCTGGTCTGCGCGCGGGCCTTCGAGCGCGTGGCTGGCGTCGAAATAAGCGAGAGCAGCGTGGCTTTCGCGAAGCAAAACGCGCAGCTAAACGGTATCGCCAACGCGACCTTCCTCGCGGGCGACGCGTCGGCGATTTTCGCCGGGCTGGAGTTTCCCGCCGCCGACACGGCGATGGTGATCGACCCGCCGCGCAAGGGCTGCGACGAGGCCTTTTTGTCGCAACTCTTCGAATACGGCCCGAAGGTCGTGGTCTACGTCTCCTGCGA
>CAMLQS010000043.1 GCA_946482165.1 uncultured Verrucomicrobiota bacterium
GTTCGTTTCGGGCTTTCTCCAGGACAGAGTTCAAGAGCCCCCGCCGTATCGGATCCTGCTCCGCTTCGACGGACGCTTTTGTCGAGCGAATGAAATCCTCCAGCGATTCCACGATCATCGCTTCCGAGTCCACCAGCACCTTTGCGTGGAATCTGAGAAACTGCCGGTAAAAACCGCGGATCTCCTCTGCGGTCAGCGCGTCTGGAAAGGTAAGCTGGACTCCGGTTTTCGCCTCATCGATGGAAATGACCCCGATGTTGTCCGCCTTCATCCACAAGGGAGTCGCGGGATCCGCGTTGATGGCGGCGCGGACAAGTTTGATCTGATCGTAGGCGGCGAGCGCGAATTCGGGCTGGTGGCGATCTTTGTCAGGCAGACCCCAGATATCGTCGAATGTTATCGTGATGACACGATCCTTGAGCTCACCCGGAATGGCCATGGTTCGGGCCGGGCAAAGCAGGGGCAGCAAGCAGGCCAGAATAGCGGCGGCGATGAAGCGCATGCGGAATGAGGTGAAAAACGGCCGACTGATCTCAAAACACCAAATGCTTCACCGTGACGCCCTTGTTGATCAGCTGCTTCAGGGACTCGATGCCGATGGCGAGGTGGTCCTCGACGTAGACGTCGTCGACGACGCGGTCGCTTTCGGCCGTCTTGATGCCCTCGGGCAGCATGGGCTGATCTGAAACCAGCAGGAGCGCGCCGGTCGGGATCTCGTTGAAAAAGCCGACGCTGAAGATCGTCGCGGTCTCCATGTCGATCGCCATGCAACGGATCTTTTTCAGGTAGGTCTTGAACTCGGCGTCGTGCTCCCAAACGCGGCGGTTGGTGGTGTAAACGGTGCCCGTGTAGTAGTCGCGGGCGCGCTCGCGGATCGTGGTCGAGATGGCCTTTTGGAGCGCGAAGGCGGGCAAGGCCGGGACCTCGGGCGGAAAGTAATCGTTGCTCGTTCCCTCGCCGCGGATGGCGGCGATGGGCAGGATAAGATCGCCGATCTCGGCGCGGTGCTTGATGCCCCCGCATTTGCCCAGGAAAAGCACGGCCTTGGGCGTGATCGCGGAAAGCAGATCCATGACGGTGGCGGCGGGGGCGCTGCCCATCCCGAAATTGATGATCGTGATCCCGTCGGCGGTGGCGCTGGGCATGGGCTTGTCGCGGCCGCGAATCGGCACCTTGTGCAGGCGCGCGAAGAGCTTCACGTAGCGTTGAAAATTGGTCAGCAGAATGTAGCCGCCAAACTCCTCGAGCGGCACGCCGGTGTAGCGCGGCAACCAGTTCTCGACGATGTCGCGGCGCGACTTGAGCGGGAAAGGCGAGTTGGTGAGGGAGGCGCCGGGGCTCGGAACCGGGCCCGAGGCGGCGGCGGAAACCGACGGAAAGGGAGCGGCGGTGGCGGCGAGGGCTTCGGGCTTTTTCACGGGCGGGCGGAAGTGCTGGAGGCGGGAGCGGGCGCGGTGGACGGCGACGACACCGGGGAGGGCTCAAGCGCGGCGGCGGGGATGGTTTCCTCCCATTGAAGGGTGTTGGTCCTGTCGTGGCAACGCACGACGAGGGCGCGGGCTTCCTTCGGACCGGTGACGCGCACGACGGCGTAGTTTTGCGTGCCTACGATGGTGCCCGGCACCACCAAGGGGTCCTTGGCCTTTTCGCTCTCGGCGGCGGCCCAGGAACCGCTTGAGAAGGGCGAGGAGGTCAGTTCGTAGATGAACTGCGTGCCGGCCTCGTCGATCGCACGGCGGTAAAGCGCGGTGTGGTGGACGTCGCCGGTGAGAAACACGACGCCGGTGATTTTGTTGTCGCGGATAAAGTCGATCAGCTCCTCGCGCTCGCGCCGGTAGAGCTCATGGGTTTCCGACCGGGCGGTTTTGATCGCCGTCTGGATGACCTGGCCGCCGGTGACGATGATCTTGAACCGGGAGTGACGCTGCGCCTTGGCGTGAAGGAGCGACTGCTTGAGCCAGGTGGTCTGGCGCTCGCCCCAGGCGGTTTTGCGAGGGTTCTTGTCCTGATCCAGCGTGGTGTCGTCGCGGTGATAGCGATCATCCATCAGCAGGAAAATCGCGTCGCCCCAGGTGAATTTTCCGTAGACGCCGGGATTGCCAGGCTCGCCGTAGGAGGGGTTGCCCCAGTAGGCCTTGAAGGCGTCGAGAGTGACGTCCTTGAACTCGAAAGATTCGTTGGCGTTGTCGGGGCCGTAGTCGTGGTCGTCCCAGGTGGCGTAGTGATGCATCGAGGCCCAGAGCTTTTGCATGTCGGGCGTGGCGCGGTCATGGGAATATCGATACCAGATCCCGCTGCGCGACGAGTAGTCGGCCTCGCGCAGGTAGAGGTTGTCGCCGCCCCAGAGGCAAAAATCGGCGCCGCTCTCCGCCATGTGGCGAAAGATCTCGGTGCCCTTGCCGTAGGGAGTGCCGGGACGGTCGTAGGGCGCGTCGTTGAGGTAGGCGCAGGAGCCGAAAAGAAACGAAAACTCGGGCGGGGCCTTGCGCCATTCCCACAGATCCGTCGTCTGAAAAACCAGCGGGTAGGCGAATCGCTGAGCCTGGCCGTCGACCGAGATCGAGTAGGTGTAACGGCGTCCCATCTCGAGAAGCGGCAGGATGAATTTCTGCGGCTGCGCGCCGACGAGCGTGGCGGCGGGGGCGCGGTGCGTGATAGTGACCGGCGCGGATCGCGGCGCGTCGGGGACGGCCGCGTCCGGGACGAGTTGATACGTCAGCGAAACCTCGGCGGCGTCGCGGGTCTCAAGCCAGACGAGCACCTCGCGGTGCGCACGGTAGCCGAGCATGGGGCCGGAGACGAGCGAGCCGGCGGCATGGGCGGCATCCGAGGCCGCAAGGCCAAGCAGAGAAAAAACGAAGGCGAAACGGAGGCGTGAACGTGAGCGTATCCCCATGCGGAACACATGCACGGTCGCACATTGCACGCCAAAGCCAAACGGTGGCGAACTTGGCGACGGCGCGGCGACGCGCGCTACTCGAACGCGCTTTCGACCGGTCGTCCCCAGAAGCTCTCCGGGACGGGCACGCCGAGCAGCCAAAGCGCGGTCGCCGCCGTGTCGTAAATGAGCACGGGGCGCGTGATGGCAAAGCCGGGCTTCACTCCCCTGCCCCACGCGATCCACGGGATGGTCACGTCGAGCGCATGAGCGGTGCCGTGGGTGCCGACGGTTTTGCCCTCCTTGTTCAGCACATCGTGGCCGCCGTGGTCGGCGGTGAGGATGAACACGCTCGACTCGGCGAGCCCGGCGGCCGCGACCGCGTCAATGATCGTGCGCAAGGCGACGTCGCAGTCGGCAAGCGCCTGCTTCTTTTCGGCCGAGGTCACGCCATAGGCATGACCGGCGCGGTCGGGATCGCCGAAGTGAATGAAGCAAAGATTCGGACGCTGCGTTTTAAGCAGTTCGACAAATGCCGAGGCGATGCTCGCGGCGCGGAAGTCCTCGGGCGTCACGTAGGCGTCGAGAAAGCCGGAGTGGCCGAGGGTGTTGAACTTCGACTTCGACACAATCATCGCCGTCCCGAGCCCCTGCTCTTTCGCAAAGCGGAAAATCGTCGGCACCGCGAGCGGCGGCGTGGAGGGAGTCCAATCGTTCCAGAGAACCTGGTGTTTCTGGATGCCGACGCCGGTGAGCATCGAGACGTGCGAAGGCAGCGTGAGGCTCGGCACGATCGTGTAGGCCTCCCAGGTATGCGCGCCCTCGGCGGCAAAGCGCTTGAAGACGGGCATCTCGGCGTTCGCGATGTCGGCCGGACCGGCCTGATCGAAACTCAGGATGAAAACGTGCCCGGCGCGTGGCGGCGCCGGCGTCTCGGCGCGGAGGGCGGTCGCAAACAGCGCCGCCAACACCAGCGCCGGAAGAAGGAGAAAAAATCGGCGCATGGGAAACGAATCGCGCCTCACGCGGTGGCGAGGGCGTTGGCGGTGTTGAGGTGTTCCGTGCCGGTGTATTTCTGCGACTGCTCGTCCGCGTGATAGCTGGAGCGCACCATCGCGCCGCTCTCGACGACGCCGATGCCGAGCGAAAGACCGAGCTGTTTCCAGCGCGCGAACTCGTCCGGGTGGACCCAGCGCGTCACGGCCCAGTGCTGCGGCGTGGGCTGCAAGTATTGGCCGATGGTGAGGATGTCGGTTTTGTCCGAAGCGATGTCGCGCAGCGTCTGCTCGATCTCGTGCTGCTCCTCGCCGAGGCCGAGCATGATGCCGGTCTTGGTCGTGAAGCCGCGCGACTTGGCATGGCGGAGAATCGAGCGCGAGCGATCATAACGGGCCTGCACACGGACCGGTTTTTGGAGGCGCTCCACCGTCTCGAGGTTGTGGTTGAAAATGTCGGGCTTGGCGTCGAGCACGAGGTCGAGCAGCTCGGTTTGCCCCTTCCAGTCCGGCGTGAGCACCTCGATCGCGGTCTGCGGCGTCCGATGGCGGATGGCGCGGATGGTGGCGGCCCAGACGGCGGCGCCGCCGTCCTTCAACTCGTCGCGGGCGACGGAAGTGATGACGCAGTGCTTGAGATTCATCACCGCGACGGCCTCGGCCACGCGGGCGGGCTCGCCGAGATCGTATTCCGTGGGGCGCCCGGTCTGGATCGCGCAGAAGTTGCAGGAGCGCGTGCAGATGTTGCCAAGGATCATCACCGTGGCGGTGCCGCGCGACCAGCATTCGCCGAGATTGGGACACTGCGCGCTCTGGCAAACGGTGTGAAGCTTGTGGTCGTCCACCAGCTTGCGCACGGCGTTGTAGCCGGGACCGGAGGGGAGCTTGGCGCGGAGCCAGGCGGGTTTGCGCGCGGTGTCGTTCATCGGACGGAAAGGGAGGATGGCCGCAAAGAGACGCCGAAAGCGCAAAAAGAAAAACCGGGGCGCGAGAGGCCCCGGCGAGGTATTAGCAGCCGAAGCGATCAACGATCAGCCCCGCGCGCGAGCGCGACGGCGGAGGAGCGCCCCGCCCAGGGCCGCGAATCCCGCGAATGCCGCGAAGCTCGAAGGTTCGGGAACCGGCGAGAAAAACTGCACCTCGGACAACATCGTCCACTGGTAATGACGCGCGAAGGAAACCTGCAGCGTGGTCGTGGAAACACTGAACCCGTCGAACACGCTCTCGACCGTGCTGCCGCCGCCCGCCGGATCGGAGACCGCAAAAACCTGCGAGAAGGAGCCCCCGTCGGAAAGCGTCACGCTGTCCGGCATGCCGACGCCGGCCGCGCCGTTGCTGTCGGCGAAGTAAATTGAGACGGAGCCGATGCTCACCGGCTCCGCGAACGTGAAGGTGATCGTGGTGTTGGTGTTGTTCCAGCCGGCCAGGTTGACGACATCCCCGGCGCCGATGGATTCCGCTCCGCCCCAGGCCAAACTGTAGGTGATGCCGTTGGTAAGCTCTCCGCCGGAATCGGGGTAGGTCCCGGAAGGAGCGACACTGTAACCGTAACCGGTGGCGAACCACTGAGTGGCGAAAGCCGGGGAGCCGGCGCCGAGTCCGAGACCGAGCGCGGCGGCGAGAAGGAGGATTTGGGAAGATTTCATGCGAAGGAGGACGGTCCCGAGCGGAACGACTCTTTCGCCAATTTCCAGCATCAAGGTTCGCCAGACGGCAAATTCCACCCCGGCCAGGCGCGCGCAAACTCTTCCGCAAAGTCCTCCCCGACCCGCTCCAGGCTCGGACAAGCCGTCCCGAGCTCGGCCGCAAGCGAGGTCACGGTGCCCTCGCTCGCCGCGATCCCGCAGGGCACGATGCCGCCAAAGTGGCGCAAGTCGGGCGTCACATTGAGCGCGATGCCGTGCATGGTCACCCAACGGCGCACCGACACGCCGATGGCGGCGAGCTTCCGCTCGGCGACCCAAATGCCCGTCAGCCCCTCGCGCCGCGCGGCGGCCAACCCGTGACGCGCGACCGTGGCGATCAGCACATCTTCCAGAAAACGCAGATACGCGTGCAAATCGCGGCGCGCATCGAGGCTCACGATCGGATACGCCACGAGCTGCCCGGGACCATGGTAGGTGATATCGCCGCCGCGATTGGTGTCGTGGATGGCCACGCCTTCGCGCTCGCGCGTCGCGTCATCCCAAACGAGATTCTTCACCGCGCCGGTGCGAAGGCCGACCGTGAAAACCGCATCGTGCTCGGTCAGCACAAGCGTATCGGGCACGGAGCCGGCGAGACGCGCGGCTTGCGTCTCCACCTGCCGCGCGAGCGCGTCGGCGTAGCCGGTGCGTCCCCACCGGACGACTTCGACGCGTGGCGCCGCGGTCGCGTTGGCGAGGCCGGCGTCGGGCGGAACGTTGCCGGAAGCTGAAGACATGTTTTTCCGTTTAGGGAGCCAGCCCCGGCGCCGCCGCCGTGCGAGCGAAACCCGACAAATCGATGCGGCCGGATTGGCGGGCCGTCACCCCGCGGGACGATGCGCCCGCGCCGAAAAACGTGCTTTCGATCTCGTAGCGAGCCGCCGGCTCCTGGCGAAGCTCATGCACCAAGGGGATCAAAGCGAGGTGGCTCAGATTAAAAACCACTTCCTGAGTGGCGGTGCTGAGACCGGGAAGCTCAAGCGCGTCCGGAGTGACCGCCACGCCGAGCGCGCGCCCGTTGATCGCGAGGCGATGCCGCGAGCCGGCAAGTCGCAACGGTTCGGGTCCGGCGTTGGTCACGCGCACCGTCAGGACCACGCGGCTCTCAAACGCCGTGCTCTCCAGCGGGCGCAGATTTGCGAGGCTCACGGAAACGTCTTCCGAGGCGCGGCGGAAAGACGCGCAGCCGCCAACGCCGATCGAGGCGAGGGCGAAAGCCAGTGCGACAACGCAGGGGGTGAGACGGCGGGAATTCATGGAAGCGTTCGGGGGCGTGCGGAGTCTGACATGCGAAGCGGGGGCGAGGTTCGCCCCGGGGGCTTCAGCTCCAGGCGTAGTTGAAACTGATGCTGATGCGCTCCTCTTTCGTGCGGTTCTGCGCGACCTCGTGGCGCAGCCAGCTTTCGAATAGGATCACGTTGCCCGCCTCGGCGGGATAGGTCGTGTAGAGGCGATTCTCGTCGCGCACGTTCGGCAGTTTCGGCGGGGCGGCCATCAGGGAGGCAAGTCGCGGGTCCTCGAACTTCAGCCCCGGGCAACCCGGAGGCGTGACGACATAGTAGGTGCCGCTGATAAAGCTGTTCGGATGAAGGTGCATCGAGTGCGCCGCCGTCTCGGGCATGATGTTCACCCAGCAGTCGCTCATGTGGATGTCGCGCCCGCGGAGATCCATGTCGAGCGACTTGGCGAAAGCGCGCACGTGCCGGGTGATTTTTTTCTCCAGCCCTTCGAACGTGCTGGAAAACGCGTGCAGCCGGTTGAGCGAGGCATAGCTCGTGTAGCCGCCAGGGTAGTTTTTTTTGCACCACTCGCGACCCTCCTCGTCGAACTCCCGCAACTGGCGGCACTCCGCGGCAAGGTCGGCGTTGAAGCGCGCGGGGTTCCCGCGCTGGAGCGGCGTGCAATAAATTTGGGTCGGAAACCAGGCGCGCAGCGGAGTCGCGGCGGAAGACTTGGGCGTGGACATGATCGGGCAGCATGGGCGGTCCCCGCGCGCCGGAGCAAGATAGCGTTGGCACCCGCCTCGCTTCCCCCTGTCTTCCCCACCATGCGCGTCCCTCCTCTCCTCGCCGCCGCCTTGCTCTTCATGCCCGCCCTCGCCCGCTCAAACGATTCCGCCCCGCTCCCCGCCTCGCCCTCCGTCGAGACCCCCGCCGATACCTGGGACCTGACCACGCTCTTTCCCGACGTCGAGTCCTGGGACAAGGCCCGGCTCGCGCTCATCGCCGATCTGAAGGAGCTCGAATCCTTCCGCGGTCGCCTCGGAGAAAGCCCCCAAACACTCCTCGCCGCGCTCGAAAAACAAAGCGCCCTCAATCTCCGCTACGCCAAGGTCGCCATGTATGCGAGCCTTCAGGCCGACGAGGACACCCGCGTCGCCGCCGGCCAGGAGCGCACCGCGCTCATCAACCAGCTCGGCTCCGATCTCGCCGAGGCCGCGAGCTGGATGAGCCCCGAGATCCTCGCCCTCGGCGACGAAACCGTGCGCGCCGCGCTCGCCGCCGAGCCTCGTCTCGCGCCGCACCGTGTCGGCTTGGAGAACGTCCTCCGCGAGCGGGCGCACACGCTCGGCGCCGAGGCCGAAAGCGTTCTGGCCCAGCTCAGCCCGCTTTCCGGCGCGCCGGGCAACATCTACAACATCCTGAGCAACGCCGATGTCCCCTGGCCGGTCGTCACGCTCAGCGACGGCACCGAGGCGCGTCTCGACGCCTCCGGCTACACCCGCTACCGCGCCGTGCCCAACCGCGAGGACCGCAAGAAGGTCTTCGACGCCTTCTGGGGCGCCTTCCAGACCTACGCGCGCACCTTCGGCACCACGCTTTATTCGCAAAATCTCGCCGACGTCATCAACGCCAAGGCCCGTCATTATCCCGATGCGCTCGGCGCCGCGTTGTCCTCCGACAACGTGCCAAGCGCCGTCTACACCACGCTCGTGGCGGAAGTGAACGCCGGCCTGCCCGCGTTGCACCGCTACTTCAAGCTCCGCGCCCGCCTCCTCGGCGTTGAAGAGGCGCGTTATTACGACATCTATCCGCCCATGATCGGGCTGGAGAAACCATTCTCCCTCGCCGAAGCCAAACGACTCACGATCGAGTCCGCCCGTCCACTCGGCGACGATTACGTCCGGCAGCTCACGGAAGGCCTCGATGCCCGCTGGATGCATGCCTATCCGCGCGAGGGCAAACAGTCCGGCGCCTACATGGCCGGCTACGCCTACGACGTGCATCCCTTCGTGCTCATGAACTACAACGGCGACTACGAGTCCGTGACCACCCTCGCCCACGAATGGGGCCACGCCATGCACTCGCGTCTCGCCAACGCCGCCCAGCCCTACCCCACCGCGGATTACCCCATCTTCACCGCCGAGATCGCCTCCGTGGTCAACGAGGTCCTGCTCCTCGAGCACATGCTCAAGGAGGCCAAGAACGACGACGAGCGCCTCTTCTATCTCGGCACCGCCCTCGAGGGCATGCGCGGCACCTTCTACCGCCAGGCCATGTTCGCCGAGTTCGAGCTCGCCACCCACCGCGCCGTCGAGGAAGGCGGCGCGCTTAGCTCCGAGGCCTACGCCAAGACCTACGGCGACCTCCTCCGCCGCTACCACGGCCACGACGCGGGCGTGCTTAAGATCGACGATCCCTACTGCGTCGAGTGGGCCTACATCCCCCATTTCTACAACGCGTATTACGTCTATCAATACGCCACCTCCATGGCCGCCGCCAACCTCTTCGCCGATCGCATCCTCGCCGGCGAACCCGGCGCGGTCGACACCTACCTCGGCGTGCTCAAGGCCGGCGGCTCCCGCCATCCCTACCAGCTCGTGAAGGACGCCGGCGTCGATCTCGCCTCGCCCGCGCCCTACCGCGCGACCGTCGCCCGCTTCGAGTCCATCATGGACCGCATCGAGGCGATCCTCGCCAAACGCGACGCGGGAAAAACCGCCCCGCCTTCCGCCTCGGGCAAGTAAGCGCGTCCGCCATGGCCGTCCCGCGCCTGCGCATCTTCTCCGACCTGCACTTTCGCGATCCGCGCGGGCTGCTCCACGAGCTCGACCACTTCGCCCCGCTGCTCGGCGACGCGGACCGCGTCGTGTTCAACGGCGACTCGATCGACACGCAGGTTCCGAGCATGGCGCGACACCGCGGGGAGCTGCTCGACTTCGCCGCGCGCAGCGGACGCGAGATCGACTGGCTAAGCGGCAATCACGACCCGGATCTCTCCGAGCACGGCGAAACGTCCCTTGCCGGCGGCCGGGTCTGGATCACGCACGGCGACGTTTTCTTCGAGGCCATCGCCCCATGGAGCCATCACGCTGTCGAGCTCCGCCGTCGCCTCGCCGAGGTGGGTTCCGGTTTCTCGCGCGACGAGCTCGCCCGTATCGAGACCCGCCTGCGTCTCAACCGGATCGTCAGCCACGCGCTCCCCGAGGAAGACCACCTCTTTCAACCCGGTCTCTACGGCCGCGTCTACCGCGTGGCGCGGGCGGTTTTCCCTCCCCGTAGACTGGCGTCCATACTTCACACTTGGAGCACCACGCCGCGAGTGGTCGCCGCGCTCGCCCGCGCACAACGGCCCGAGGCTCGCGTCGTCATCCTAGGCCACACGCATTACCCCGGCGTCTGGCGCGTGCCTGGCCGTCGTGGCAAGGAACCCATCGTGGTCATCAACACCGGTTCCTTCACGCGCCCGCTCGGTGCGCTTTTCGTCGAGCTCCACGGCGAGCGTGTGCGCGTAATCCGCATCCGAAGCGGCGCCCGTGGCTTCGAGGCAGGCCGCGAGATCGCGCGGTTCGACCTCGCCGACCTTCAGCCCGCCTGATCGAGCCCCAGCGTTCGCCCCTCCCGGCGATTCCACCACAGCCAGGCAAACCAAGCCCCTGCGACGTAGGCGGCCACGTCCCGCCAGTCCGCGGTGCCGTGAGCTATTAAACGCGGCGCGATTCCCTCGCAAACGAGGCTCCACAGCGCGGTATGGGCGCAAATTTCGCGCGCCGTCGGCGGAGGGTCGCCTTGCCGCCAGCCGCAGCGCGCGTGCGTCCACAGCACCCACGGCAGCCCCGCCGGGATCAGCAGCAGGTCGTTGAATTGATCGTGAAAGAAACCCGCGCCCAGCCGAGGCTTGAGGCACCAGCGATTGAGCGCGTAGAGCCCCATCGCCGCCAGGCACAACGCATCCGCCTGATAGCGGAAACGACGCTTCGAGCCGGAAGCTAACACCTCAAAGCGCGTAATAAACGATCCCCGCAAGCAGCGCGATCGCCGTCTGCGCGGCGAAAAGGGAGAAAGAGGACTTGGGCATCAGGTTCTTCATGTTTGGAAAAATCATTTGGCGGAAGCTGCGTCGGCCCTTGCGCGCCACCAGCCGGGTTCGCGACGGCGTTCCGCCTCCCAGCGACGACTTCGCGCAGTGATTATCGCCGATCTGCCAAGGTATCCCTCGACACGGCGATGGTCCGCCCGGCTCACGACCGGCACGCGTCCGACCCCGCGCGCGTGCATCCGGGCGAGCACGACATCGAGCGTCTCGTCGGGAAACGCGGTCACGACCCGCGTCACCCCTATTTCAAGAACGGGCTTCTCAAACGTCCCGCCCTCCACCGCCGCTTGCACATCGCGACGCGTTACGATCCCCGACAAGCCGCCCTCGCCGTCCACGATCAGCCAGGCGGAATGTCGCGCGTGCACGGACGCGGGTTCGGAGATCCGCCGGGCCAGCTCTCCGACCGTCAGCCCGGCCTCGACGAGGGGTGGCGGTGTCGACATGGCCTCGCGCGCCGAAATGTGCTCGAAGGCGTCCGTGGCCAGCCCGCGTGGCACGCGCACCCCGCCGCTTTCCACCGGGCCGCTCATCAGGGAGTTCCTCGCGTTCGCATGCGCCACCCATGCCGCCGGCACCGCCGCCGCGAGCAAGGGCGCAAGCATCCCCGGCGCGCCCGTCATCTCGACGCCAAGCGCGACAGTCGCGAACAAGGCGCGCGATCCGCCGGCGAAAAACGCGACCATGCCCGCCAGCGCGGCCAAGCCGGGCGAGGGAACCCAAGGAACGCCGCCCAACTCCAGCAAACGTCCCGCCACCGCGCCGAGAGCGCCGCCTATCACCAGCATCGGCGCCAGCGTGCCGCCGGAGGTGCCGCTGCCAAGCGCCAGCGTCCACGCCGCCAGCTTGCCCGCGCCGAGCGCAAGCGCCGCGCCCAAGGCCAGTTCCCCCGCCAGCAAGGCGTCGATCTGCGCGTAACCCGGCCCCATCACGACAGGCAAAAAGCATGCGATCGCTCCCACGCAAAGCCCGCCCAAGGCCGGGCGCCAGAACCAAGGCACGGGAGCGCGCTCAAACAGTTTTTCCAGCGCGTGCACCAAGCGCGAAACGCCCACCGCCAGCCCCCCTCCGACCACGCCGATCAGTGAACAAACAATCAGGACCCCCGGTCCGCCCGTTTCGGTCGCGGCCAAGGCGAACTCCGGCTGCCCATGCCCGAAGGCAAAGCGCAGCCCCTCCGCGAACACCGCTGCAAGGGCGACGGGCAGGACCGAGCGCGGCTTGAATTCAAAGAGGAGCAACTCGACCGCCAGCAAAGTCGCCGCGAGCGGCGTGCCGAACACCGCCGTCATTCCCGCAGCCGCGCCCGCGGCGAGGAGCGTTTTGCGCTCGCTCGCCGTGGCCGGCAACGCCTGCCCGAGAAGGGAACCCACGGCTCCTCCGAGCGAGATCACGGGACCCTCGGCGCCGAAAGGTCCGCCGGAACCGATTGCCAGAGCCGAAGCGAGCGGTTTGAAAAAAGCGGTCTTCGGCGAGACTCGGCTTCGGTGCGCGAGCACCTGCTGCATCACTTCAGGGATGCCATGACCGACGACTGTCCGCGTTCCGTAGCGGGCGATGAGCCCCACGCCCAACCCTCCGATGCCCGGGCCCAGCAGCGTCCAGATCCAAGCGTGTGCGCGGGCCTCCGCAAACAGCCACTGGACAGCCGCAATCAGACCAAGCAACCCACGGGCCGCAGCCGTCGCCGCCACCGAGAGCAGCACGGCCAGCACGCACATCCGCCAAGACGGCGCGCCCTCATCCGCCACCGCCGCTTCCTCACCGGCATGGTCGTTCACGCCTGCTCCCGCTTGCCGCCCGCCTTCATGGGCCTTCGGGCCAGGACAACCCGAAACGCCGGGCCCCGGGACTCGGAGCCAGGGCTTTCAAATGATCTCTCGAAAAACAAACAGGCGAACGGCATTTTTGTATCGTTTCACGATACTTTGGTTCCGGCCAAGCCGGAAAAACGGCCCGCCGCGGCCGGCTCGTTCCAAACGGATTCCCTGCCGCAAAAATGCGCGGAATGCCCTCCTCGACCGGTTCGCAGCCAAACACCGCTCATCGACATCGCGCCGCCCGCCGACCAGCCTCCGCGCTTCCGTCGCCACTCCGTGAAACCCTCCGCCTCCAAAACCGCTCCTTCTCCATTCTGCGTTTTGCCGGTCAAGGCGGTGCCCAACGCGCCTCGCAGCGAGATCTGCGGCTGGCTTGGCGACGCGTTGAAAATCAAGGTCCACGCCCCTCCCGTGGAGGGCCGCGCCAACGAGGTGCTTTGCGACTTTGTGGCCGAGTCGCTCAAGCTCCCGCGCCGCGCGGTTGTCGTGCAACACGGCGACCTCTCGCGCCACAAGCTCGTCCGCGTCGAGGGCCTGACGCTCGCCGAGGTAAAAACACGCCTCGGCGTGTGATGCGCGACGGCTTGCTTGGGAGGGCGGGACCGCTGGGCCCGCCGTCGGCTGATGGTGCCATTTTCGCGCCCCGCCCTGCCGCCTTCCTCCCATTCAAACCGTCAGGTGCTTCGGGATTTGTTTCGATCCGCCGTCTCCGCGAAGTTGCCCGCCTATGCCCCGCCCCGCCCCGACCGCCGTTGTTCGCGTTCCCCTCTCCCGCCTGCTCCGCCTTGCCTGCGCGCTCGCAGGCGCCGCCTTGTCCGCCCGCGCCGCCGACCACGATGTCCGCGCCCATGGCGCCAAGGGCGACGGCAAGACCCTCGACACCGCCGCCATCCAGCGCGCGATCGACGCCGCCGCGTCGGAGGGCGGCGGCGTGGTGGTCCTCCCCGCCGGGGACTACCTCTCGTTCTCCATCCGTCTTCGCAGCCACGTCGGCATCCGCCTGGAGCACGGCGCCATCCTCCGCGCCGCCACGCCGGGCAAACACCCCGGCCACTACGATTATCCCGAGCCCAACGAGTGGGACATGTATCAGGATTTCGGGCACAGCCACTGGCGCAACAGCCTCGTCTGGGGGGAAAACGTCGAGCACGTCTCGATCACCGGCCCGGGCCGCATCCTGGGCGACGGCCTCACCCGGCGCGGCCCCGGCCCCCGCCGCCCCGAACGCCCCGGCGACACGCCCACCACGCTCAAGGACGCCGCGGACGCGTCCCGCGCCGTCGATCCGGAGGGCAAGGGAGCCCGGAAAACCGTCGACGAGTTCGAGAGCATGAACGGCGAAGGCAACAAGGCCATCGCCCTGAAACTCTCCCGCCATGTCGTCCTGCGCGATTTCACCGTCATCAACGGAGGTCACTTCGCCCTTCTCGCCACCGGCGTCGACAACCTCGTCGTCGACAACGTCACCGTAGAGACCCTGCGCGACGGCTTCGACATCGACGCCTGCCGCCATGTGCGCATCTCGAACTGCACGCTCAACACGCCCAACGACGACGCCATCGTGCTCAAAAGCTCCTACGGCCTCGGCTTCGCCCGCGCGACGGAGAACGTCACCATCACCAACTGCCACGTAAGCGGCTTCGACCCCGGCACGCTCCTCGACGGCACCCGCGGGCGCACCCAGGAACTCGCGCCCGACCGGGATCGCGTCACCGGCCGCATCAAGTTCGGCACCGAGTCCAACGGCGGGTTCCGCAACATCACCATTTCCAACTGCACCTTCGAGCGCTGCCGCGGCATCGCGCTCGAGACCGTCGACGGCGGCCCGCTCGAGGACGTGAACATCTCCGACATCGTGATGCGCGAGATCACCACCGCGCCGATTTTCCTGCGCGTCGGTCTTCGTCTGCGCGGGCCCGAAGGAACGAAGGTCAGCACCATGCGCCGCGTCCGCCTGAGCAACATCACCGTCTACGACGCGGATCCGAACTACGCGTCGATCATCGCCGGTCTGCCCGATTCGCCCATCGAGGACGTCGAGCTGAGCAACATCCGCGTCGTCTCCGCCGGCGGCGGCACCGCCGAGCAGGCCGCGCGCGAGATCCCCGAAAACGAACGCGCCTACCCCGAGCCCTCGATGTTCGGCGTCACGCCGAGCCACGGCTTCTACATCCGCAACGCCAAGGGCGTGCGCATGCGCGACGTGCATTGCGGCACGCTCGCCCCCGACGCACGCCCCGCCTTCGTCATCGAGCAATCCAGCGACCTCGTGTTCTCCGGCGTCGAGGGCAAGCGCCGCCCCGGCGAAGGCGCCGACTACGTGCTCCGCCGCGTCCGCGAAGTCACCGTCAAGGATCGCCCCGGCCACGAAGACCGCCACGTCGGCCAGACCGAGCGCGCGGAGTTTTAGCGACCTCGCCTCCGATCTTGGAGTGCGGCGTCGTGCCGCCGCACTCCAAAACAGAACCGCGCTCGCCGCGTGAAAGATCCCGGTTTCGTTTAAGAGCGAAATTCCGCCGCCATGCCCGCCGAACGCCACCGCCTCTTCGTCGCTCTCCTGCCGAGCGAGCCCGCCCGCGCCGCACTCGCCTCGCTCGCCGAGAATCTTGCGCGCGCACGATGGACTCCACCGGGGCAGTTCCACCTCACGCTGCGCTTCATCGGCGACGTGTCGGACACGGACCTGCAACGCGTGCGCGAGGCCCTCGCGGCGGTTCGCGTGGCGCCCTTCCCGCTCGGCGTCGAAGGGGTCGGGCGCTTCCCGCCCCGCGGCCAGCCGGGCGTCGCGTGGGCGGGCGTCGGCACGGCCCATCCATTTCTGCTCCGCCTGCGGCAACAGGTCGACGACCGCCTTCTCGGCGGCGGCGTGCCTTTTGAACTCACGCCCTTCGTCCCGCACTTCACGATCGGCCGCGTGCGCGAATCCTCGCCAGCCGCGGTCGAGCAGTGGCTGAAACGCCACCGCGACTTCGCCGGCCCGATCTGGCGCGCGGAGGCGTTTCACCTGATGGCGAGCACGCCCGGACCGGCCGGCGCCGTCCACCGGATGGTAGAGACCTATCCGCTCCAGAGCGACCCGGCCGCCGGCCCGCATTGAAAGTCGCCGCTCAGTAATCCGTCCGCGTGGCGTAGGCGCCGAATTTTTCCATCACGAAATCGATGTCCTTGTCCCCGCGCCCGCTGAGGTTGACCAGAATCGATTCGTCCGGGCGCTCCTTCGCGAGCCGCAGCGCATAGGCGACGGCATGCGCGCTCTCCAACGCGGGGATGATGCCCTCCCGTCGCGACAGCCGGAAGAAAGCGTGGATCGTCTCCTCGTCGCCCGCCGTGCCCGCGATGGTGCGTCCCGTGGAAAACAGGTGCGCGTGCTCCGGCCCCACCGAGGGGTAATCGAGTCCGCTCGCCACCGAATAGACCGGCGCGGGCTCGCCCTTCGCGTCCTTCAACATGATCGAGTTGAAGCCGTGCATCACTCCTTCCTCGCCGTAGTTGAGGCTGGCGGCGTGGTCGCCGAGCTTCGCGCCGCGCCCGAGCGGCTCCACCCCGTGCAAACGCACCGGATCGTCGAGGAACGCGGAGAAAATGCCCATCGCGTTCGAGCCGCCGCCGACGCAGGCGACGACGTTGTCCGGCAGTTCGCCCGTCATATCGAGAAACTGCTCGCGCGCCTCGATGCCCACCACGCGCTGAAATTCGCGCACCATGAGCGGAAACGGGTGCGGGCCGACCACCGAGCCGATGCAGTAAATGCTGTTAACCGGATCCTTCAGGTAGGCTTGAAAGGCGGAGTCGACCGCCTCCTTCAGCGTCTGCGCGCCGAAGGTCACGGGCACCACCGTGGCGCCGAGGATTTTCATGCGCACGACGTTCGGGTGCTCCTTCGCGATATCCACCGCGCCCATGTGGATCTCGACGGGGATGCCGAAATACGCGCCCGCGGTGGCGAGCGCCACGCCGTGCTGGCCCGCGCCGGTCTCCGCGATGAGTTTCTTTTTGCCGAGGAACTTCGCAAGGAGCGCCTCGCCCATGCAGTGGTTGAGCTTGTGCGCACCGGTGTGGTTGAGGTCCTCGCGCTTCAGATAAATGCGCGCGCCGTCGACCGCGTCGCTCAGGTTCTTGCAGTAATAGACCGGCGTCGGTCGCCCCTGGAAATGGGTGCGGATCGAGCGGAGCTCGCGGATGAAATCATGGCTCCGGCAAATGCGCAGATAGGCGTGGTTGATCCGGTCCATCTCGCGCTGCAACTCCGGCGGAATGAACGAACCGCCGAAGCGTCCGAAAAAGCCCTTGGCGTCGGGCTGGCTGCGATGCGTGGGGCGAGCGGCGGGGAGTGATCTCATGGCAATGGTGAACGCAGACGTCAGCCTGCCCGAGCGAACGCCCGTCCCGAAGTCGGAAGCGCGCCGACAAGGCCTGCGCCCCGCTCATATTAGTCACCCGCGCGCGGATATTAAGCGCGACGCCGCACAAGACGGCTTGAGCAAATCGCGAAACGTCATAGATTGCGGGCGCTTATGAAAACCCTTCCCCTGCTCCCCCGCGTCGGCCTCCTCGCCGCCGCGCTTTGCCTGGTCGCCTCGCCCGCAATTCGCGCCGAGGACTCCGCCGGGCAACAACCCAAACCCGAAAAGCGCCTCTCCCCCGCGCAGAAAACCTTCGACAAAGATGGCGACGGCAAACTCAGCGAAGAGGAGGCCGCCGCTTACAGGGAAACCCGCAAGGCCGAGCAGCAAGCCCGGCTCGAAAAGTATGACACCGACAAGGACGGCAAGCTCAGCGAAGAGGAGAAGGCCGCGCTGAAAGCCGACCTGAAGAAGACGAAGCCCGAAAAGAAAAAGAAGGAGTAAGCAGGGCCTTTCCCCGCCCGCCGTTTCCCCTTTTCCCGTTCACCGTGCGGGCCCTTTTGGGGCCCGCTTTTTTGCGCCGTCTCCGAGGACCCGTTCACGGGTCCGGCATCGCACGGCGAACCTCAAGCCCCAGCGCATGCAGGGCTTGGTTGATGTCGCGCAGGAAATAAACGAGCGCGCCGAGCAGCAGCGCGATCGCCGCCACGAAAAGACCGAGCAGCGCAAAACCGGCCTCGATCCGCAGCAGCGCGCTCAGGAAAATCGCCACCACCAGCAGACCCGAGACGAACATGCTCGTCGCGGCGAGCGAGACCGCCATGCGCACCAAACCCGCCCGTCGAAACAGGATTCGCAGTTGCGACTCGATATGCGTCCGCTCCTCTCCCGGCGCCGCCGTTCGCGCCTGCCCCGCAAGGATGCGGGTCCGGTCCACGATGCGCCCCAGCCGGTTCGTCATCGTCAGCAACAACGAACCCAGGCCGGTGATCAAAATCACCGGCGTGATCGCGAGCTGGATCATCGGCAGAAGCGACTCGGAACCGAGGGCCATGGGCCGAGCCCACATCAGCCGCTCGCCGATGGTAATCACGCCGGCGGCACCCAAGAGTCGGCGGGCTTAAACCGCGGAGCATCCTCGGCTACCACGGCAGCGCTTTCCCCGTGTGATCCACAAAGGGAACTCCTCCGACCTGGGCCACCTCAAGCTCACGGGTCCGCATCGCGACGTCGCAAATAAAGCCCGCGACTTCCTCCGGCTCGAAATGCGCCGCCTCGTTCTTCGCTCCATGCATGTAGGTCTTGAGGTAGCCGGGATGGATGAGCGCGAAACGAAATCCCTCCGCCGCGAGCCGGTTCCGGCACAGCACCGTGCCCATGTTGAGCGCGGCCTTGGACATGCAGTATCCGAGACAGGCCCCGCGCTCGCCTTGATCGCCGATGCTGCCGGCCTCCGACGAGATATTCACCACCGAGCGAAGGCGCCCGCGTTTCAACAGGTCCATCAAGGCGTGGGCAACCCGCAGCGGCCCGAGGGTATTCACGTTCAGCGTGCGCAACATGTCGTCGAAGTCGGGACGGCCGTCGATGGGCTGCTCGATCTCGCCGAGGCGCGCGGCGTTGTTCACGAGGATGTCGATAGACTCGGTTTGCCGGGCGACTTCGGCGGCCGCCCGCGCGACCGACTCATCGTCCGCGACCTCCAGGAGGATCGGAACGACGAGATCGGAGACGAACGGAGCCTTTTCCGGCGTAGTTTTTGTATGAATACCGGCGAAGACGCGCAACCCGCGGCGGGCAAACTCGTCGACAAGGGCGCGGCCAAGGCCACGGTCGGCTCCGGTGACAAAGGCGGTGCGGGGGGTCGTCATGCTGCCCGCGACAATGCCCCGCCCGTCCACCCGCACAAGGACGCACGAATGAGGCCGCCCACGCCGGCGGTCCCCGCGTTTCGCCGGCCGGGTTCGGCCGCGCGCCGGTCGTTCATGGCCCATTCCTCCATCCTACGCGATTTTTCCCACGCGGCGGCCGGGCCCCGGGGTTGCCGTCCGCAAGTCCGGGGCTTTGTCTCCGTCGCACCCCATGCTTTACCCCTGCTTTACGAGGCTGCTGATGCTGGCGGTCTTGGCGCTTCCCCTGCGCTCGCAACCCGTTCTGGAGAAGCTCGACCGCGGCGTGGTCGCGCTTCCGGCCGACGATGGCTCGATCTTCGTTTCCTGGCGGCTGCTGGGCAACGAGGCGCCCGATCTCGGCTTCGACGTCTATCGGCAGATTGGCGGGCGCCCGGCGGTGCGAATCAATTCCGCCCCGCTGAACGGACCCACTCACTTCGTCGACCGGCCGCCCATCGCGACGCGCGACATCTTGCGCTACTCCATACGGCCGGCGGACGGCGCGAATGATCTCGCCGCGCCGTCCGCACCCTTCGCCGTCCCGCCCGCCGACGCGTTGCCCTACGTCGCGGTTCCGCTGCAACGTCCCGAGGGCGGCGTCTCGCCCGACGGCAAGGCCTTCAGCTACGCCGCGAACGACGCCGCGCCCGCCGATCTGGACGGCGACGGCGTCTACGAGATCGTCCTCCGCTGGGAGCCGAGCAACTCCCCCGGCGGCGGCCTCGGCGGGCACACCGGCCCCGTGCTTTTCGACGCCTACAAGCTCGATGGCACCCGCCTCTGGCGAATCGACCTCGGCCGCAACGTCATGGCAGGCGCCCACTCGATAAACTTCCTCGCCTATGACTTCGACGGCGACGGCCGCGCCGAGTTCGCCGTAAAAACCGCCGACGGCACGCGAGACGGCCTTGGCGCCGTCATCGGCAACGCCGACGCCGACTACCGCACCCATGTCGTCGGCGCCAACACGCCCGCCTACGGCGTCGGCATGGTTCACGCCGGGCCGGAGTATTTGACGATCTTCGACGGCCGCGACGGCCGGGCGCTCGACACCGTTCTCTACACGCCGCAACGCCACCCCGACACCGATTCGCCCACGCCTCCGCAACTCCGCGCCATCTGGGGCGACGACTACGGCAATCGCGCCAACCGCATGCTCGCCTGCGCCGCCTACCTCGACGGACGGCATGCCAGCCTTGTTTTTTGCCGCGGCTACTACACCCGCACCGTGCTCGCCGCCTGGGATTTCCGCGGCGGAAAACTCGTCCCGCGCTGGGTCTTCGATTCCGACGCCGGCCCCGCGTCCAACCGCGCCTACCGCGGCCAGGGCAACCACAACCTCAGCGTGGTCGACGTCGATGCCGACGGACGCGACGAGATCGTCTACGGCGCCATGAGCATCGACGATGATGGCCGCGGCCTCTACAGCACCGGCCTCGGCCACGGCGACGCCCAACATGTCTCCGACCTCGATCCGGCCCGCCCCGGCCTCGAGGTTTACGGAATTCAGGAACGCTTTGCGGACGCCGGAGCGCGCATGTTCGACGCCGCCACCGGCACCGTTCTCTGGAAGGTCGCCTCGGTCAAAGCCGGCGCCGACGGCGAAGGCCCCGGGCGCGGCCTCGCGGCCGACATCGATCCTCGCCACCCCGGCGCCGAGTGCTGGGCCGCCGGCGCGGGCGTCAACAGCCTCTACGACGCGCGCGGCAAGGTGATCGCGCCCCGCGCGCCCGGCACGGTCAACTTCGCCATCTGGTGGGACGGCGACCTCCTCCGCGAGCTGCTCGACAAGAACCGGGTGATGAAATGGAACTGGGAGAAAGGCTCGACCGAAGATCTCCTCGTCGCGAAAGGCTGCACGGCGATCAACGGCACCAAGGCCACGCCCAGCCTCAGCGCCGACCTCTTCGGCGACTGGCGCGAGGAGGTCGTCTTTCCCTCCGCGGACCATAGCGAGTTGCGCATCTACTCGACGACGATCCCGACGCAGCAACGCCTGCCCACGCTGATGCACGACGCCCAATACCGTCTCGGCGTCGCCTGGCAAAACGTCGCCTACAACCAGCCTCCGCATCCGTCCTTCTATCTCGGCCCCGACCA
>CAMLQS010000044.1 GCA_946482165.1 uncultured Verrucomicrobiota bacterium
CGGCGTGCATCTGGTCAAAAAACTCATGACCCATGCCGCCTACGCCCGCCGCGACAACCGTAACATTCTCACCCTTGAGCGCGTCCTCGGCTTCGCAGCGTCCTAATCCCCTTCCCCGGCATGATCCCCCGTCGTCTCACGTCAGTCCTTTCTCTCTCCGCCTTCCTCCTTGGTTCCCAGCTCTCCGCCGCAGAGCCCGCCACAACGCCGACGCCCGCCCCCGTCCGCGCCCTCCTGGTCACCGGCGGTTGCTGCCACAACTACCCGCTCCAGACCCAGGCCATCAAAGAATCGATCGCCGAGACCAAGTCGCTCGCCGTCGAATGGACCGTCGTCAACGAAGGCGGCGCCGGCACGCGCGCCGAGATCGCCCTCTACGAGAAGGCAGACTGGGCCGACGCCTACGACATCGTCGTGCACAACGCCTGCTTCGCCGACACCGCCAACATCGACTACATCCGCCGCATCACCGCCGCCCACCGCCGCGGCAAACCCGCCCTCGTCATCCACTGCGCCATGCACAGCTACCGCGCCGCCAAGGAGGACGACTGGCGCGAGTTCCTCGGCGTCACCAGCCGCCGCCACGACCACCAGGCCCGCTACCCGGTCGCCGTCGTCCAGCCCGATCACCCCGTGATGAAAGGCTTTCCCGCCAACTGGGTGACCCCGAAAGACGAACTCTACACCCTCGAAAAAATCTGGCCCGGCGCCACCCCGCTCGCCACCGCCGTCAGCGAAGCCGACGGGGCCGTCCACCCCGTCATCTGGGTCAACGACTACCACGGCGCGCGCGTTTTCGGCACCACCTTCGGCCACTCCGACGAGACCTTCCTCGACCCCGTCTTCCGCGACCTGCTCGCGCGCGGCTTCGTCTGGGCCCTCGGTCACGCCACCGCGGCCAAGTAAATTTCGGCGGTCCAATCTCCGAGGCAGAGCGGGACAGCCGGGACCGCCGCGGATCGCGAGCGTAGCCGCTTTCGCCGGAAGCCGCCCCGCGCGCTACAGCTTCGTGATCCGAAAACTCCGCAGCCGGATCATCGCGTCGAAGCCGCCCACGAACGCCACCCCGCCGTGGTCGAGCGTCCGCCCTCCGATGGGCTCGCCCATCTGCTCGTCGACGACATCCACGATCTTTCGCTCGTCGATCCACACCTGTATCCGCGTTCCCAGCACATCGATCCGGAAGCGGTTCCCCTCCACCGGATCGAGGCTCACATTGCTCCCGCCGGCGAGGCGACGATCCCCGTCGCTTTGGCTGTTCCCCCAACCCTTCGGCTGACGGCAGTAGCTGTTGTAGTGCGCCGTGAGGCTCCAGTTCCCCGGCCCCTCGAAGCCCAGCACATAGGCGCTCGTTCCCGCTTCGTTCCAACTCTCCTTCTTGTCGACGACGTGGAACGCGATCATCGCCCCGTGAAAATCCAACCCCAGCCCGTGCGGATTCAGCGCCGGGTCCACGCCCGGCACGAGCAGATCGGCCTCGACGCGATAATCCCGCCACTCCGGGTTGCCGATGTTCGTGACGACCTCCGGCCCTCGCCCGCGACCCCAGTGGCCGTAGTCGTATCCCGGCCGCACCTTTGGCAGCGAAACCAAACCCGCCCCCGAACCCTCCCGCACTTCGAACAAAGTCCGCCACGCCTGCCATTCGACCCCGCCAAAGGAAACGGTCTCCGGCCGCACGGCCTCGCCCTCGTCGCCTCCCGCCGCTTCGATCGCTTGTTCGATTCGTGCTCCATTCCCAGGGATCGCCACCGACGAACTCCCCGTCCCGCCCACGATCTCCGTTGCGGAGGATGCCGCCTTCTTCTCCTGCCGCACCAGCTTGTAGCGGATCCTCACCCCGCGCGAGTTCTCGGCGAGCGCGGTGATCTGCATGATGCCCATGCCGCCTTGGATGGTTTTGAAGAGCCACACCTTCGGCAGCCCATCTCCGCGTCCCGTGTCGCCGGTGAAGCCGGGGAAGGGAGCGTTTCCGACAACGCGGATCACCTGTTCCGCCGTCAGCGTGTCCCACTGCTCGCGCGGGACGGACTCGATGACCAGATGCGCGGTGGCGGACAAGGTCCCGTTCTTGGAGAAATTTATGGACGCGGAAGGGAAATCCTCGTGCGGATATTTCCCCGAATCCAAATCAAGCCAACCGGTAAACCCGTCGGACGCGAACGGGAGATCACGCTCCACCACCGGCGCGAAAGACGCCTGCGCCGGATCACCGGCCGGAAGCGCCGAGGAGGACGGTGCAGATCCCGGGCGCCTCCCCTGAGCCCTCAGCTTTCGCTCCGCTTCGTCGATCTTCGCGCGATAAGCGGCGACATTCCTCGCCTTCCAGTATTCGGGACTCCCCACCGCCTTCACCAGATAGCTGAACCTGAGCCCGTCGGCGGCGGTCCGCGTGCCTCCGGATTCGTGGCGGCTCCACGCGGCGACCTTTTTGGCAACGGCTCCGCTCCCTTCGTCATAGGTCTCGATGATCTGGTCTGCGTTCAGCCCGAAGCTCGGCGAGGAGGAGGTGATGAGAATGCCATCCGCAGGGTAACGCAGGATCTGATGTCGGCCGTTTTCCGGCAGCTCCGGGAAGCCGGGCTGGCCGTAAACCAGAACCACAAAGTCCTCGTAACCCTCCGGGATCTTATGCCAGGGAAACTTGTGCGCTCCCGCAGCCACGCGCACGGCGATGGCAAGGGTCAATCCGGCCAGCAGACCCCCGCCGATACCAAGCCCAAGCGCCCATTTTCGCCAACCAGCGGAGGCCTTCGCCGCAATCCCGCCGACTCTTTCCTTCTCACTCGTGCCCAACCGGGAATCCCTCGTCTCGCCGCCAACCACCCGGCGCCAAACCCAGTGGATGAAGAGCACGTTGCCCGCGATCAAACACCCCAGCGCGACCGCCCACAGGCCGATCACTCCCAGCGTAAGGTGCTCCAAGCCTCTCGCGAATCGAACAATTGGCAGCACCACCACCAGGTTCAACGCGAGCAGGGGAAACAACAGCCCGTCGAACACCGCCAGCCACAGCCCGTGCAACCCTCCCGCCGAACGGCGGATCTGCGAGGCCGCCACCCACCCGCAAAGCGTCATGACGCACATGCCAAGAAGCAGAATCAAGATGCCCGGCCACCTCGTCCCATTCACCCAGCCCAAAACAAACGGCAGACCGGTGAAGGAAAACGTGATTCCAGCGACCGCCCCGAACAGCGCCGTGGGTGAAAACCGCGTCGCCCCCGCGGCCCCGCCACCTCTCGCCCCCGTCCGCGCCCCCTCCGCCGCCACCGTCTCCACCTGCGTCTTAAACTCCGTCGCGGTCGCGTAGCGCAGCTCGGGCTGCTTTTCCAGCGCCCGCAGCACGATCTCGTCCAGCCGCACGTCGATCTGGACCTTGCGCGACGGAGCCACCACCTCGCGCCCCGGCCGCTCGCCCGTCAGCATCTCGTAGAGCACGACGCCGAGCGCATAGATGTCCGCGCGATGATCCGCCGCGGGTTTCGCGCCGCCCTGCTCCGGCGCCATGTAGGGCGGCGTCCCCGCCCGTTCGCCCGTGCCGCCCGCGCCATCGCCGCCGACCAACGCGGCGATGCCGAAGTCGGCGATCTTCACCCTGCCCTCGCGGTCGAGCAGCAGGTTCTCGGGCTTGATGTCGCGATGCACCACCCCGTGGTCGTGCGCGTATTGCAGCGCCTCGCACACCGGCGGCACGATCGCCAGCGCCTGACGAGGCTCGATCTTCCCCTCGCGCAGCAGATCGCGAAGGTTCACCCCGTCGACGAACTCCATCACGATGTAGAACAGGCCGCCGGTCTCGCCGAAGTCGTGGATCGTGACGATGTGCGGGTGGCTGAGCTTCGCCAACAGCTCCGCCTCTCGCGCGAACCGCTCCGCGAAACGCGCATCGTGCTCGCGCCCGGGGGCGAGGATTTTGATCGCGACGAGGCGGTTGAGGGATTTTTGCCGCGCCTTGTAAACCACGCCCATGCCGCCGCGCCCGAGGCAGGAAAGGATTTCGAACTGGGGAAACTTGCCCGCGATCTCCTCCGGCGCGGGCGGCGGCGGCTGGGGTTTTGCGCTGGACGAAGAAGAAGCGGCGGCGGGGTCGAACGCGGTGCCGGACGCGAGCGCCTGGGCGAGGAGACAAGCGGGGCAGACCTGATGCTGGCTCTCGGCCGGCACGGGTTTTCCGCATTCGGGGCAACGGGGAAGGGAATGGGAGTTCATCTCTATGCCGCTCTTCCGCGTCCGGGGTGGAACGTTACAGAAAAAATTTAGCCGACGGTAACGGCGAGAGACAGCGATGCTCAGTCGGGAGATTGATCGGCGACGATGAGATCGAGCGGAAACTTTGGCTAGCTCGGATGCTTATGAAACACGGAGCGAAGCCGAACCGTGGCGGCGGGAGCAGCGCGCAAAGTCGAAGCGACCGGATGCGGCGAGGCATCCCTCCGGAGAGCGGGGTTTGGACTTGGCGAACGGGACGGAACGCTTGCCGGTGCCGCGCTCCTTGTTCGTGCTTCGTCGGGTGGTTCCCCAAAACCATTACCTCGACTCGGTGAGCTTGCTGCGCGACGACGTGGCGGACTGGTCGGCGTTTCCCTTCTGCGTGCCGGCCTTGCAGCGCTTCGAGCGCATGGACCTGCACCCCAAGGTCACGTTTCTCGTCGGGGAAAACGGATCGGGAAAATCGACGTTTCTGGAAGCCTTGGCGGAAAAGCTCGGCTTCCGATCCTCGGGCGGGAGTCGCATCGGAAACATGGCGGCGCGGGCTTATGAATCGCCCCTGGCGCCGCGCCTCCGGATCGCTCGCACGCGCAACCGGCCTTCGGATGGTTTCTTCCTGCGCGCCGAGAGTTTTCATAACTGGGCCACGGAGCTGGACGAGTTGGAGGCGACGCCGTTTTGCGGTGGCGTGCTAGCGAGCTACGGCGGAAAAAGCCTGCACGCGCAGTCGCACGGCGAATCGTTTTTGAGCCTGCTGACGCAGCGCCTGCGCGGCCACGGCGTTTACCTTTTCGACGAGCCGGAGGCGGCGCTTTCGCCACAACGTCAACTGGCCATGCTGGTGCGCATGCATGATCTGACGGAGGAGTTCTCCCAGTTTATCATCGCGACGCATTCACCTCTGCTCATGGCCTTCCCGGGGGCTTGGATCTACCAATTCGGGCCCGACGGAGTCGGGCGCGTGGAGTTTGAGGAAACGGAACATTACCGCGTCACGCGATCCGTCATGATGGACCACAAGGCGATGATGAAAAAGCTCCTGTCGGATTATCCGGAACGCGAAAAAACCGACTGACAGCCGCCGGGCGGCGGAGGCTTGCCGCATCCGGGCCAGGATGCGGTCCGCTCCCGCCTCGACCGCAAGACGAAGGCCGGTCGCCACAGGAAAAAATCACCCCGAAAGGGCGGCGAAGAGCGATTGCACTTCCTCGTCCACGAGGGCGGGGTCCGCGAGCGTGCGGCCGATCTCCACGCGGAGGCGCTGACGATAGCGTTTGCGCAGGCGATGCACCGCCACACGGGCCGCGCCTTCGCTCAGGCCAAAACGGGCGGCTATCTCGGCGTAGGGCAGGCGGGCGCTGCCCACGCCGAGAAAGGGTTTCCACCGCGCGAAATCGCCGTCGGGCTCCTCGCGCTCCAAGTCGTCGAGCACCTTGTCGAGCAGCGCCGCGGCCCAGTCGCGGTCGAAGAGTTGGTCCGGCCCGGCGGCGGGGTCCGTCGGTTCGATGCCGAGGCCGGTCTCGGCGTGGCGCCAGTCGATGGAAAGGTGGGCCACGCCGCCGCCGCGTTTCAGGCGGTGCGCGTGCCGCCAGGCGCCGGCGACGTGTTTTTTTAGGCTGCCGAGGAGAAACATGCGGAAGCGGCCCCGGTCGCGGTCGGCGAGGCGAAGGCCGTCCTGCCGGAGCAGATCGGTGAAGAAACTTTGCACGAGATCCTCGGCGTCGGCGGCGCTGCGCCCGAGGCGGCGAACGTAGCGGTAGAGCGGCGGCCAGTAGGTTTGAACCAGTTCGCCCAGCGCGGCAACGGCGGCGGTGTCGCCTCCGCGCGCGGCTTCGTGGATGAGGGTCCACTGAGTGGTGTGGAAGCGGGAGGGCGGGGTGTCGGAGGCGCTCACGGGGAGGGGGCGGTGGGCGGGGAAACGAAGGAGGTGAGGCCCGGTTTCGCGAAGTCCTGGATTTCGACCGTGGAGCGGTGGTCGGCGCGGAGGGAGACGTGGCGGAACTCCACGGCTTCGTAGGGTCGGCCTTGCAAGAGGACCGCGAGGACGCGGCGGAGCGGCAGGGGTTTGCCGCCCTTGAGGTCGAATCCGGCGGTGTAGGTGACTGACTTGTCGGTAATCCAGAGTCGCTGCTCGACGCGCGTTTCCGGGTGCTCCACGCCGTCGAGGTCCACCGCGATGAGGCGGTATTGCATCGCGGGGGACATGATCAGATGGGTAATCGTGACCTGCAGGCTGCCGTTGGCGGTCTCGGAAAAATTCCATTCGCGGCGCGCGGAGTTGGTGTCGGCGGTGATATCCTTCCACCGGCCTGGTTCTTGACCCGCGAGCGTTTGCCACCCGGAGGTGGCCACGCCGAGGCGGAGGGTGGTCTCGCCGCTTTGGATAGCGGTGACCGACTCGAGCGGGAACTCCATGAGCCCGAAATCCTTCATCGGCAGGCGTTGGCCGTCGCGACTGGCGAAGCCGATGCGGTTTTTCAGGCTGCTGTAAACGATGCCGGGACTGCCGTCTGGGTTGGGCCAACTCGGTGGTTGGTCGATCCATTGGAGGCGGGCCAGGGCGAGGACTGCGCCGTCGCTGTTCGTGGGTGATTCGCGGCCGATCCTGGCGTCGTAATCACTCGGCGTGCCGTCCGGTCGCAGCCAAGGCTGGCCGTCTCCGGGGTGGAGGCGCACGGCGAGCAGTTCGACGCTGCCACCGTCGGGCAACTGCGCCACCCATGGGCCGTCCGGCACGGAGCGCACGCACTCGGGGAGCAGATGCGGGCTGGCGTTCGCGGCGGCGAGAACGGCGGCTTCGTTGCCGTAGGTGACGCCGCGCAGGGAGCTGCGGGCGGGGGGCGTGTTCACCCAGTTAAGTCCGGCGAACAGCATCGTGACGGCGGTCGCGATGCCGCTGAGCGTGAACAGCCGGGCGGAGGAACCGGTCCCGGTCAGGCGACGCCAGAGAGCGCGGATAAAAAGGGCATTCGCCAGCGGCAGAGCGGCGAGCGCGAACAGGCGCAGCAGGGCGAGGATAGCCTGGACGGGGCGCGGTCCAGGGCCGGGGTAGTTCAGGCCCTCGTTTCGGAGCCGGCTGATGATCGGCAACGCCACGGCGATGTCGAAGGTGAGGAGTGGGAAAAGCAAACCGGCAAACAGCGCCAGGCCGAGGCCGTGCAGACGGCCGGAGGAGCGGCGAATTTGGGCGACGGCGAACCAGCCGAGCGCGGTCGCGGCGAGGGCGAGGGGCGCTTTGACCACGATGATGTTGAGCGGGAGGGGCAGAGCTGCCGCCGCGAGGAGCGTCAGAAACGCCCCGGCGAGGGCGGTGCGCGAGAGGCGGCTGGCAACGGGTGGCGGCGGCGCGGCGCGCCCGGCGGGCGACGGGGGTTGTGTGGCGGCGGAGGGAGCGGGACCCGGGGCCGGTGCGGGCGCGGTCAGGGCTTCGACACGGGTGCGGAACTCGCCGGCGGTCTGGTAGCGGAGGGCGGGGGATTTTTCGAGAGCGCGGAGGACGATCTCGTCGAGTCGGACGTCGATTTGGACTTTGCGCGAGGGGGCGACGACGTCGCTGGCCGGGCGTTCGCCGGTCAACATTTCGTAGAGCACGACGCCGAGCGCGTAGATGTCGGCGCGGTGGTCGGCGGCGGGGTCGGAGCCCGGGGTGCCCGAAGAGGCGCCGCCCTGCTCGGGGGCCATGTAGGGCGGGGTGCCGGCGCGTTCGCCCGCGCCATCGCCGGAGCCGACGAGGGCGGCGATGCCGAAGTCGGCGATCTTCACCCGCCCCTCGCGGTCGAGGAGGAGATTCTCGGGCTTGATGTCACGATGGACGACGCCCTTTTCGTGGGCATATTGCAGGGCCTCGCAAATGGGAGGAACGATGGCGAGAGCCTGCTTCGCCTCCAGCTTCCCGTCGTGGATGAGGTCGCGGAGATTCACGCCGTCCACGAACTCCATCACGATATAGAACAACCCGTCCGCCCGTCCGAAATCGTGGATCGTGACGATGTGCGGATGGCTCAACTTCGCCAGCAACTCGGCCTCGCGGGCAAATCGTTCCGCGAAACGCGCGTCATGCTCCCGCTCGGGCGCGAGGACCTTGATCGCAACGACGCGGTTGAGCGATATCTGACGCGCCTTGTAAACGACACCCATGCCGCCGCGCCCCAGGCACTCGCGAATCTCGAATTGGGGAAATTTCGCCGCGATCTCCTCCGGCGAGGGAGCGTGTCGCGCGCTCGGCTTTTCACGCGCCGCGTCCGGCCCGCCCGTCGCGAATGCCGTGCCCGAGGCCAGAGCCTGCGCCATCAGGCAGGCCGGGCAAAGCCGGTGCTGCCCCCCGGTCGGCAGGGACTTCCCGCACTGCGGGCATTGCTGGGGCGAATCGAGGTTCATTGTGCCGGTCTCTTACGCGCGGGCGCGGTTTCGTTACATCACCTCGCAAAGAAAATCACGCGCTGAGCGCGGCGAACAGCGCCCGCATCTCCTCCTCCACCTGCGCCTCGCCGACCAAAGTCCGCGCGATCTCATCGCGTAGCCGCTGGCGATAGCGTTTGCGCAAACGATGCACCGCCACACGGGCCGCCCCCTCGCTCAACCCGAAACGCGCCGCGATCTCCGCATAGGGCAGACGATCCCCGCTGATCTCAAGAAACGGTTTCCACTCCGCGAAGTCCCGCTCCTCCCGCGTCATGTCGTCCAGGACCTTGTCGAGCAGCGCCATTGCCCAGTCCCGGTCGTAGAGCAAATCCGGACCGCTTGGGTCCGCCGGATCGATCCCCAACCCGGTCTCCGCGCTGCGCCACTCGATGGAGAGATGTTGCGCAAACCCGCCGCGCTTCTGCCGGTGCGCACGCCGCCAGTCGTTGGCCATGTAGTGCTTGAGCGCCCCGAGCAGAAAGGCGCGAAACCGCCCCCGCTCCCGGTCCGCCAGACGCAGCCCGTCGTTTTCCATCACATGCGCGAAAAAACCCTGCACCAGATCCTCCGCGTCCACCGCTGATCGCCCCAGGCGGCGGACATACCGGTAAAGCGGCGCCCAATAAGTCTCGAACAAGCCTCCCAGCGCCGCCACCGCCCCCGCGTCGCCCCCGCGCGCCGCCTCGCATACCACCGTCCAATGCGTCGTGGCAAAAAGCGTGGGGTCGGAATCGCGCGCGGGCATTCGGAAAGCCTCTCCCTACCAGAAATCCCGCGCTTCGTTACATCGTATCTTGCAGAAAGCCAGCTTCGCCCGTCCGCCTCCGCTCGGCAGCCCCCATGACTCAGGGCAACGATGCACGAACCGAAATCTGAACTTTCTCGTCTCATTGCCATCCCGGCCTTGTCGCCTCCCGTTTGCTCTCTTCTGCTCCCCGCCATCATGGAAATCACCGAAACCAAGCACGCCAGCGCCACCGTTCTCGCCCTCGCCGGCCGCCTCGACGGCCTCGCCAGCCCGGCCCTGGAACAACGCGTCGACGCCGTCCTCGCCTCCGGCGCCAAAGCCCTCGTGCTCGATCTCTCCGCCCTCGCCTACGTCAGCTCCGCCGGGCTGCGCGTCTTCCTCACCGCCGCGAAAAAATTCAAGACCGCCGGCGGCCGCGCCACCTTCGTCGCCCTCCCCGCCCCCATCCGCGAGGTGTTCGAGCTCTCCGGCTTTCTCACTGTTCTAGACATCCGCGCCGACGTCGCTTCCGCCGTTTAAACTCCACCCTCCTCGACCATGAGCACGCCCGCCGCCTCCGTCCCGCATCCCCACGCCCCGCTCTCCTTCGTCGAGGAAATCCTCCTCCTCGCCCTCGACGACACCACCGGCGCCCTGCGGCCGATGCCCGTCATGGGTCTCGACTACGCCCTCGCCGGCGCGCTCCTCGCCGACCTCGCCCTCGCCAATCGCATCGACACCGACCCGCAGCAGCTCGTCGTCCTCGACCGCGCCCCCACCGGAGACCCCCTCCTCGACCGCGCCCTCGGCACCATCGCGTCCTCCCCCGCCCCGCAATCCGTCTCGCACTGGCTCGGCGTCTTCGCCTCCGAGCGCGCCACCCTCGAACGCGCCGCCCTCGAGCGCCTCGTCGCCCGAGGCATCCTTTCCCAACAGGAGAAAAAATTCCTCTGGGTCTTCGGCGTCCGCCGCTACCCCACCGTCGACAACCAGGAACGCGTCGAGGTCCGCACCCGCCTCTCCGCCCTCATCCTCGGCGAAGATCTGCCCGACCCGCGCGACGCCATCCTCATCAGCCTTCTCACCGCCAGCCACCTCCTCGCGCGCATCTTCGACGAGCCTCGCTTCCACGCCCGCGGCGAGCGCATCGCCACCCTCGCCCGCATGGACCTCGTCGGCCGCGAAGTCGCCGCCGCCATCGACACCCTCGCCCGCGTCCTTCGCTCCGCGACTCCGGTCATGGGCATGTAGCCCGCTTCTCAGCCTCCTCCTTTCTCCGCCCGCCAGCCCACCGCTCGCGGGCGTTTTCCTATCCGCTGATCCACATTCGCCAACCCTCGCTTCGCCGATGAGCTCCGCCTCCCGTCCCAGCCTTCTCCCCGTCGCCGCCTTCGTCTCGCTCCTCGTCCTCCTCCTCGGCGCCACCGGCCTTTTCGCGCTGCACCACACCCACCAGAAGATCGCCGCCGGCCTCGCCGAACTCGACGCCACCGAGCAGCGCACCCTGCTCGCCCTCCGCACCCGCGCCGCCTTCAAAACCCAGGTGCAGGAGTGGAAAAACATCCTTCTCCGCGGCCGCGACGCCAAAGACTTCGCCACCTACCGCGCGCGTTTCGAGACCGAGGAAACCCTCGTCCGCGAAGGCCTGACCCGCCTCGCGTCGCCCGCGCACCCCTCCGCCGACACCAAGGATCTCGTCGCCGAACACGTCCGCCTTGGCGAGGCCTACCGCGCCGCCCTCGCCGCCTTCGATCCCGCCCAACCCGAAGCCCCGTTCAAAGCCGACGCGTCTGTCCGCGGCCTCGACCGTCCCCTCGCCGACGAGCTCGACGCCCTCGCCGGCGCCGCGGAAAAGACCGCCATGGACAAACTCGCCTCGATGTCCTCCCGCGCCGCCGCCCGCTACGAAGCCCTCCGTCGCATCACGTGGATCGTCGCCTCCTTCGCCGTCCTTGCCGCCTTCTGGCTCTGCTTCCGCGCCACCCGCCTCACGGCCTCGTGATCCACGCCCGCCAGCGCGTCATTCGTCATTAGGCATTCGGCATTCGTCATTCCAGAATGGCCCAGCTCCTCGCTCTCTTCCTCGCCGGCCTCGCGCTCTTCTTCCACGGCGTCTCCGGCATCCGCACGCACCTTCAGGGTCTGACCAGCCGTCGCCTCCGCCGCCAGCTCGCCGCCTGGTCGCGCCGCCCCCTCCTCGCCGGCGCCGGCGGCTTTCTCTTCGGCGCGATCACGCAAAGCTCCACCGCCGTCGCCTTCATCCTCACGAGCCTTGTCTCCGGCGGACTCATGTCGGTCGCGCACGCCTTGCCCATCGTCGCCTGGGCAAACCTCGGCACCGTCCCGCTCGTCTTCTTCGCCTCGCTCAACGCCCACCTCGCCTTCCTCTACCTCCTCGGTCTCGCCGGTCTCGCCCTCGCCTTCGACCTCGGCTCCGCCCGCCTCCGCCCCGCCCTCTCCGCGCTCTTCTCCGTCGGCCTTCTCTTCCTCGGCCTGCAACTGATGAAGGACGCCTTCGCGCCGCTCCCCGGCTTCTCCTGGTTCCGCGATCTCGCCGGTTTCATCCAAGGCTCCGCCCTCGCCACCTTCGTCGCCGGCGCCCTCCTCCGCGTCCTCGTCCAGTCCTCCTCCGCCATCGCCGTCATCGCCATCGCCCTCGCCCATGGCGGTCTCCTTTCCGCCGACCAGGCCGCCATGATGATGTTCGGCACCGGCGCCGGCGTCGGGCTCTCGATCTTCCTCCTCTCGTCGAACCTCCGCGGCGTCCCTCGTCAAATCGCCCTCTACCAGGCCCTCATCAACGCCTCCGCGGCGCTCGTCCTCTGCGCCCTGTATTACATCGAGCACTACACCGGGGCGCCGCTCGTCCTGTCCCTCGCCGCCGCGCTCGCCCCCGCGCCCGATTCCCCCGTCCGCCTCGCCTACGCCTTTCTCCTCCTTCAAAGCGCCGCGGTCGCCGCCGCCCTGCTCGCCTCCCGCCCCGCCGCCGCCTGGCTCGCCCGCCTCTGCCCTCCCACCGGGGAACAGGACCTCGCCCGGCCGCGCTTCATTTCCCCCGAGGCCCTCGCCGACCCCGACTCCGCCCTCGAGCTTGCCGACAAGGAACAAATCGCCCTCCTCGCCCAACTCCCCGCCCAGCTCGACACCCTTCGCGCCGCCCCCGGCTCCGCCTCCGCGCCGATCCCGCCCGACGTGCGCCATCGCGCCGCCCAGGCCGTCGCCGCCGAGATCCAGGCCTACCTCCGCGAGCTGGTCGAGCAGGCCCCCGACCACCACGCCTCCGCCCGCCTCCTCGCGCTCGAACAACGTCACGCGCTCGTCGTTTCCCTCACCGACACCGTTCACGATTTCACCGCCGCCCTCGCCCGCCTGCGCGCGTCCTCCGCTCCCGCCGCCCCCCTGCTCGATTCGCTCCTCGAGAGCCTCGATACGCTCGTGCTCACCGCGGTCGACGCCGCCCGCTCCGCCGATCCCGACGACCTCGCCCTCCTGCTCCGCCTAACCGCCGACCGCGGCGACCTCATGGAGCGCCTCCGTCGCCAGCTTCTCGCCGCCTCCGATCCCGCCCTCGACCACGCGCGCAAATCCGATCTTTTCTACGCCACCGGCCTCTTCGAACGCGCCGTCTGGCTCCTCCGCCAGTTCGCCCTAGCGCAGCAAGCGCTCGCCAACCCCGCCGCCGCCACCCAAACGTAACCTCGCTCGCGCTCGCCTCCCCGTCGTCCATCTCCGCTCCTTGCCCCCTGCTTCACGCTCCCAGCTCACCATGCAAATCACGCCCTCCACCCGCGGCTCCTGGACCATTCTTTCGCTCGACGGCAAGGTCGACAACACCGGCTCCGACGTCCTCAAGGCCGACCTCCTCCCGCGCCTCTCCGCCGGCCCCGCCTCCGTCGCCCTCGATTTCGCCAAGGTCGAGTATGTCACCAGTTCCGGCTTCCGCGTCCTCCTCCAGGCCGAGAAAGAGCAGCGCAAGAACGGCGGCCGCCTCCTCATCGCCCACCTTTCGCCCACCCTCCGCAACTTCTTCGAGATCGCCGGCCTCCACACCGTCCTCCACCTCGTCCCCGACCTCGACGCCGCCCTCGCCGCCGAGAGCTGAGTCCCTGAATTTCAACGCCGAGTCGCAAAGCCGCGGAGAAAGACCAATTCCGTTGTTCCCATAACCCCTCTCCGTTTTTTCCGCCTTCTCCGCGCCTCCGCGTCTCTGCGTTAAAAACAAAAATCAGACTCCCCCGCCCATGCCCAAAATCCTCCTGGTCGAAGACAACGAGATGAACCGCGACATGCTCTCCCGTCGCCTCACCCGCCGCGGTTACCAGATCGTCATCGCGGTCGACGGACAACAGGGCGTGGACCTCGCCGGCTCCGAGCTGCCCGCCCTCATCCTCATGGACATGAGCCTCCCCGTCATCGACGGCTGGGAGGCCACCCGTCGTATCAAAGCCTCGGATACCACGCGCCACATTCCCGTCATCGCCCTCACCGCCCACGCCATGGCGGGCGACCGCGAACAGGCGCTCGCCGCCGGTTGCGACGACTACGACACCAAGCCCATCGAGCTCGACCGCCTCCTCCCGAAGATCGAGAAATTCGCCGGCCCCGGCGCCCCCGGCGCGTAAGGCGCGCCTCGCGCGCGCCCGTTCCGATACCGCCCCTGAAGGCCCGACCGCCGGTCGGGCTTTTTCTTTTCGGAGGGACGCCGTCCCCGGCGTCCGCGACCGCGTCCGTCCCCGCGGCCGGACTGCGCCCGACGCCCGAACCCAAAGCGCCTCCCTCGCACCACCTTGGGCCTCTTGTGCGCCCAAAACTCCCGCTCCCGGCCACACAGGCCCGAATGTCCTGCGGATCGTCGGCACTTCGACCGGGGTCTCCACCTCGGACCGTCGCAGATGTTTCCCTATAGCAATTTTTCACCGGGAAATCAAAAGGCTCCTCTGCCTCGCTCCCTATCCAGCAAGCGCGGCGCCGATCTTCCGGATCTTCGCGGCCCCCCGCGCGAACGCATCTCGCCAACCATTCCCGCCCCCGCCCTTCCCTTGTTCCCGGTCGACGCGAGCAGAAGCATCGCCCTCCCCGCATCCGCGACCGCGTTCGCTCCATAATTCCTTTCGTGTCCCGTTCCCGCCCGCCTTCCCATTCCGACTCGCCGTCCCCGCGCGAGACGTCTCCCGACCGCCCGAGCGCCGCCCCGTCGGCCTCGCCCGGCTCCCGTCCCGGCGAGCGTATCAAGTTCCGGATACTTGTCCCGCTCGTCCTCGCCCTGGGTCTGCTGCTCACCGCCTTCACTTTCGCGTTCCGGCACTCGCAGCTCAGCCACGCGGAACGCGAGACAGAACGCTCCGCCTGGGAGGTGCAGAACCTCCTCCGCCTCGAGCAGGAGCAACACGCCGCCACCATGCGCACCATGCTGGAGGCAGTCATGCACGACGACCACCTCGCCGAGACCTTCGCCACCCGGGATCGAGAGGCCCTGCTCGCGCGCGCCAAGCCGCTCTTCGACTCCCTGCGCCGCGAGCACGAGATCACCCATTTCTATTTCCACGCTCCCGACCGGGTCAACCTGCTGCGCGTCCACCGCCCCCAACAAGCGGGCGACACCATAAACCGCGCCACGCTCCTCGCAGCCGAGCGCACGGACCGCATCGCCTCGGGCCTCGAACGCGGGCCCATCGGCACCTTTGTCCTCCGCGTCGTATCACCTTGGCATCATGAGGGCCGCCTTCTCGGATACGTCGAGCTTGGCGTCGAATTCGAGGACATGATGCAGCCCGTGCACGGCTTGCTGAAGGTCGATTTCGTCGTGGCCGTCTACAAGGAGTTCCTCGACCGAGCCCAGTGGGATCGCGCCTTGAAAACCTACGGTCGCGCGGCCTCGTGGGACCAGTTCCCCACCACGGTCGTGATCGACAAAACCCTCGATGCCATCCCGCCGCCCGTCACGACCTATCTCTCGGACATCCGCCCCGATATCCGCGGGACCAACCGCGTCGTTCCGTGGGATGATCGGCGGCTCCTCCTCGTCTTCCTTCCGCTCACGGACATGCATGGCAAGGCGCTGGGCGAGCTCATCGTCCTCCGCGACATCACGGCGCCTTTCGAGCAGGCCCGCTCCGCCGTCCGCCTCGTCACCGTCACCTGCCTCGGCGTCGGCGCGTTCCTCGCCGGGCTCTTCTATCTCTTCCTCACCCGCATCGAGCAAAACCTCGCCGCGAAAACCGAGACGCTCCGGCGCGAGATCCTCGAACGCCAGCACGCCGAGGACGAACTCCGCGCCGCCCGGGAGGATCTGGAACGGCGCGTGGCGGAGCGCACGAGCGATCTCGAGGCCACGCACCGGCAGCTGCTCGATATCTCCCGCCAGGCCGGCATGGCCGAGGTGGCGACCAGCGTCCTCCACAACGTCGGCAACGTGCTCAACAGCGTGAACGTCTCCGCCACCCTCGTCTCCGACGTCGTGCGCCGCTCCAAGGCCCCCAACCTCGCCAAACTCGGCGATCTTCTCGAAGAACACCGCGACGAACTGGCGCGTTTTCTCGAGGAAGATCCGCGCGGCCGCGTCGTCCCCTCCTACATCGCCAGCCTCGCCGATTCGCTCGCCGCCGAGCAGCGCCACATCATCGCCGAGCTGGACGCGCTTCGTAAGAACATCGACCACATCAAAGACATCGTCGCGATGCAGCAAAGCTATGCGAAGACCTCGGGCGTCGTCGAAACCTTCCCCGTCTCGGAGCTCGTCGAGGACGCCCTGCGAATGAACATCGGCTCCCTCGCGCGCCACGACGTCGAGATCATCCGGGACTACCAGGTCGATCTCCCCGTCTCGGTTGATAAAAACAAGGTGCTCCAAGTTTTGGTGAATCTCATCCGCAACGCAAAATACGCCTGCGACGAGTCCGGACGCATCGACAAATCCGTCACCCTGCGCACCACCCGCGAAGGCCGGGAGGTCTCCATCGCGGTCATCGACAACGGCGTCGGCATCTCCGCCGAAAACCTCACGAAGATCTTCGCCCACGGCTTCACCACCCGCAAAGACGGCCATGGCTTCGGACTGCACAGCGGCGCCCTCGCCGCCAAGGAGCTGGGCGGCTCGCTCAGCGCTTTCAGCGACGGGGCCGGCAAGGGCGCCACCTTCGAGCTCAGGATCCCCATCGTCTAGCAGGCCGCCCGCGAGACGCCAGCGGGACGGCGGCCGTGGGCCTCAACCAAAGGCCTTCGCCACCGCAGCCTCCCCCGCGCACACGCGCAGCGGCTTTTCCAGACCCGAGATGGCGAGCACGCCTTCGATATCCGACGTGGGATTGGCCACCACCAGCCGGCCGCCGCGTTTTTCCAGGCTGCGCGCCGCCGCGATCAAAAGCCTCAGCCCCATCGACGCCATGTAGGGGACGCCGGACAAATCGAGCGCCAGCCGGTCGTGGCTGCGCACCGCACGCGTGATCTCCGGCTCCACCGCGACCACCCCGGCCGCGTCCAGCCGGCCCGTGACATAGGCCACCGCGTAAGCCCCACCCGTCGTCTCCACCCGCACCGCCGCCCGTGGTCCGATTTCGTTATTCATGGGCCGACCCCACCGGCGCGCCCCGCGCTCTGCAAGCCAACTCACCACACGGGCGCTCGCGCCGGCCGGCCAACCTCGCGGCGAGCCCCGCGCCAAGCAGCGCCCCCCCCGCGTGCGCCCAAGGCGCCGGACGCACCTCGCCCACACCCTCGCCGAACCGCGAGAACGCCACGCCGCCGCCCGTCATCTCGGCGACGACCTTCAGCGCCAACAGCGAAAAAACCGCCGCCGCGGCCGCGCGCCGCGCCGGGTCTCCGCTTCTCCACATCCGGCACCCCGCCCAAACCAACGGCGCGCAGGCCAGACCCGACAGCCCGCCATAACGCGCCATCTCCGCGTCCCCCGCCAACGCCACCGCCGTCACCAAAGGCGCTCCCGCCAAAACCGTCCACGCCCAGCCGCGCCGGTCCTCGATCTCCATCCACGCACCGGCCACGAGCCACACGAGTCCGCTCCACAGCGCGTGACTCGCCGAAAAATGCACCACATGCGCCGTCCACAGCCGCCAAAGTTGCCCCTGCGCCAAAGCCGCGCGCTCGCCGGTCAACGCGCCGCCGCCCGACGCGGCAAACACGACAAGCGCCGCCAAGGCGATCGCGGCCGTGCCCCATGGCCGGTTTGTCCGATCGCCTCTCACGCGCGCCTCCGTCCGGCCCAGACCACCAGACCGGCCAAGGCCAGCGCAGCCCCGCCTTCAAAGGCGCCCGCTCCCGTGTATCCGGGACGATGCACGATCTTCACTTCCTCCGGACGCTCTTTGAGCCGCGCGCGAAACACCGCGAGCTCCGCTTCCAGGCTCTTCACCAGATCCTCCGTCGCCAGCCGCAGGCCTTCATGTCGATCTTCGCGCAGCGCCGCCTCCAGGCCCACCGGCGCCGCCTGCGCCCGCACGCGGCTCGTGCCCGGCGCGCGAAACAACAAACGCCGGCTCGCGATGTCATACACCGTCGCGTCCATCAGCGTCTGCGTGTCGTTTTTCTCCCCCTGCACCACGTAGGCTCCGACGATGGTCCAATACGCCAGCGACAGGAAATTCTCGTCCGTAAACTGCACCTGGTCGTAGGCGACCAGCGCGATCACATCCACGCCGAACATGGAACGGACTTGATCCAGGTTTGTGAAACCGCCGCCCGGCCGAAGATAGGCCCCGGGGACGATTTTGATCTCCGAGACGAAAGGCAGGGTTCGAAATTTCGCCGCCACCGTCTCCAGCAGCCGCGTCTGCTGCGCCGCCGAAAAATCGTTCCGCATGCCATAGGAGTAACCCCCGCGCTTGTCCCCGCCCGGCGGCACAAACGCCACCCCGACCCGCAGCGGCAAGGCCAGCTCGGGCACGGTCAACTCCTCCACATACCCCACCGCCTCCGGGTAGAGAAACTGCATCACGCTCGTGCCCTGGGCCGATTGCCTCCCGCCATAGCTCGCACACCCGCCCAGGCAGGCCAGGGCCGCGGCGGCGGCCAAACATCCAACCATCCGGAATCCAGGTTTCGTTTTCATAACTTCTGTTGATTGATAAACTGTATTTAGATCACCTTACCAGCCGATTTTCCGTTGAGGTTCGCGCATCCGCGTTCCCGCCACCTCCGCGCTTCCTCTCGTCCCCTGGACTCTGCAAGGTCTCCGGCGCGATGTCCGACACCCCCGCCCGCGCTTCCCTTTCCCACCTTCGGCACGACCTGCGCACCCCGATCAACCAGATCCTCGGCTACAGCGAACTCCTGCTCGAGGAAACGCAGGAAGCCGCGCTCCGATCCATCCCGCTTTCCGCCGACGACCTCGCCCCCGATCTCCAGAAGATCCGCCAGGCCGCCAAGACCCTTCTTAACCTCATCAACGACAACCTCACCGACGAGCGCCTCTCCTTCGCGGGCGAAATCGTCAACCGCGGCTCCGCCACCGCCGCCCCGTTCCCCTTCGCCGCCGGCGCTCCTGGTGGAGGTGCGCCGTCCCCGGCGTCCGTTCCGCCTCGGACTTTCTCCACCCCTTCCGCTTCTTTCGCTCCCCCACCCGCGTCCCCGTCCCGGGCCCCTGCCGCTTTCGGCCCTTCCGAAATTCCGCCCGCCGCCTCATCGGCCGAACTCGTTCACCCCGCCGCCGACGTCGCGGCGCTTCTCGGCGACTCCGCCTCGCCCGAAATCGCCGCCCGCGCCGCCGTCATCACCGGCCGCATCCTCGTCGTCGACGACCAGCCCGCCAATCGCGAGCTTCTCGCCCGCCAGCTGGAGCGGCAGGGCCACGCCGTCGCCACCGCGGCGGATGGACGCTCGGCCCTCGAACGCCTCCGGGGCGAGCCCTTCGACCTCGTCCTCCTCGACCAAATGATGCCCGTCCTCGACGGCTTCTCCACCTTGGTCGAACTCAAGCGCGACCCCGACCTTCGCGATCTCCCGGTGATCATGATCTCCGCGCTCGATGAACTCGCCGCCGTGGTGCGCTGCATCGAGCACGGCGCGGAGGATTTCCTCCCCAAGCCCTTCAACCCGACCCTCCTTCGCGCCCGCATCGGGGCCGGCCTGCAGAAGAAACGTTTCCGTGATCGCGAGCGCGCCTATCTCGCCGAGCTCGAAGCCGAACGCGCCAAATCCGACCGGCTCCTCCTCAACGTCCTTCCCGCCCCCATCAGCGACCGCCTTAAGCGGGGGGAAGAACCCATCGTCGACAGCATCCCGGCCGCCACCGTGCTTTTTGCCGACATCGTCGGCTTCACCCGCACCGCCGCCATCCTGCCGGCGACCGAGGTCGTCTGCCGCCTGAACGATCTCTTCAGCGAGTTCGATCGGGCCGCGGCCTCCCTGGGACTCGAAAAAATCAAAACCATCGGCGACGCCTACATGGCCGCCGCCGGGGTCCCGATCCCCGACCCGGCCCACGCCGCGCACTGCGCGGACCTCGCCCTCGCCATGCTCGAGATCATGGCCGCCTTCAACGCCCGCCACGGCCTCGGCTGGGAAATTCGCGTCGGCCTCCACAGCGGCCCCCTTGTCGCCGGCATCATCGGCACCCAGAAATTCGCCTACGACGTCTGGGGCGACACCGTGAACATCGCCAGCCGCCTCGAATCCCACGGCGTCCCCGGCGAGATCCGCGTCTCCGACGCCACCCGGGCGCTGATCGCCTCGGATTTCGAGCTCAACCCCTGCGGCGAACTCGAGTTGAAAAACCGCGGCCCCTTGCCCGCCCACCGCCTCGTCCGGCGCCTCCACCCCCGGGCTCGCCACCCCTAGGCGCTATTATCCCGGCTTAATTTCCGGGAATTCAGACGGATAGAGGCAAAAAAAAGCTGACCTCGCCGGCACTGGCGACCATAGTCGATGTCAAGCACGGCTACCCCGCCCCAACCCCGACGTGCCATGAAAACGCCCCGCTCGTTAGCGCCGGTCGCGGAACAGCTTTCCGACGCGATCATCCTCACGGACCTCCATGGCCGCGTGACTTGGGTCAACCCCGCCTTCACCCGCCTTTCCGGCTATACTCTCGGCGACTTGCGCGGTCAAAAACCCGGCCACGTCCTCCAAGGTCCCGACACCGACCCCGAGTCCGCCGCCCTCCTCCGCCACGCGATTCGCATCCGCGAACCGGTGATCGTGGAGTTGCTCAACTACCGCAAGGACGGCGAGCCCTACATGGTCTCGATCTCCCTCAGCCCCCTGCGCAACGGTGCCGGCCGCTTCACCGGCTTCATGGCCGTCGAACGTGAGACCTCCGCGATCCAGCGCGAGCTCCGCCGTCTCGAGAACGAGGTCGCTCAGCTCTACGGCATTCTCTGCCACGTCGGCTCCGCGCCCCAAGTGGCGTAACTTCCCCCGCCCCCGTTCCCGGTCCGCCCGCCGGCGTTGGTATTCAGCGGTTCAATACCGCCTCCGCGGCTACGGGACGCCGCCGGAAGCGCCCTGCGCGCATCCGGACGCGGAGTTGCAACCACGGATTCCGGCTATG
>CAMLQS010000045.1 GCA_946482165.1 uncultured Verrucomicrobiota bacterium
TCCCGATGTCTCCGGTCTTCACCAAGTCCCAAGTCGCGTTCGCCACGCTTGGCGCCGTGATCGCCGTCTCGGCCTTGTCCTATTTGGCCGCCGCGACGCAGGCCCTGCTCCTCCTCGGTTCCTTCGGCGCCTCCACGCTGCTGCTCTTCGCCCTTCCCGAAGCCCCGCTCTCGCAGCCGCGCGCGGTGATCGGCGGCCATCTCCTCGCGTCGCTGATCGCGCTCGGCTGCCTCGCCGTCTGCGGGCCGCAATGGTGGGCCGTCGGCGCCGCCACCGGACTCGCGGTCGGCGGCATGATGCTCACCCGCACCGTCCACCCGCCCGCCGGCTCGAACGCCATCATCATCTTCCTCGCCAAACCCAGCTGGAGCCTGCTGCTTTTTTCCACCCTCAGCGGAACCGTTCTCTTGGTGGCCATCGCTTTCTTCTATCATCGCGCGACCCGACGGCACCGCTACCCGAGCTACTGGCGATTGCGCTCGGCCGCGTGATCGAGGGCTCCGCCGGCCTTGAAATGAGCCGCCGCTCGCGGTCATTCTCGGCGCCCTTGATGCATTCGCCCTCCAGCGCCCTTTCGCCGCGTCAGACCGTCATCGGCGCCACCTTGCGCCAGAGCCGGCTTTTTTCCGCGCTCTCCCCGACTGATCTCGCCGCCGTCGCCGAGGGTTGCTCCCTGCGACACCTCCAGAAGGGCGAGATGCTCTTCCGCGAGGGCGAGAAGTCCGAGGGCTTCTACGTTCTCCAGACCGGCTCGATCAGCGTCTACAAGGTCACGCCCGACGGCCGCGAACAAATCATCTGCGTGTTTCGCCCGCCCGAGAGTTTCGCCGAGGTCACCCTCGCCACGGTGGAAAACTATCCGGCCAACGCCATCGCGCTCGAACCGTCGCAGGTCATCGTCGTCGACCGCGCCCGCTTCCGCGACCTCATCCGCCGCCAGCCCGAACTCGCCCTGCACATGCTCGGGGCGATGAGCCTCCACCTGAAACACCTCGTCCAGTCCCTGCAGGATATCAAAGGACACCAGATCGAGCACCGTCTCGCCGAATGGTTGCTGCGCCAGTCGCCCGCGGCCGCGGCCGGCTGCCCGGTCGTCGTCGAACTTTCGATCACCAAAAAGGTCCTCGCCGGCCAACTCAACGTGACCAGCGAAACCCTCTCCCGAACTTTCGCGCGTTTCCGCCGCGAAGGCCTCATCCACGTCCGAGGCGCGAGCATCCAGATCATCGACGGCTCACGCCTGCGCGCCTACGTCCAAGTCTGAGCACCCTCGCATCCGGCCACGCCCTCCTCGGTTCAACCGGGCAGCACCACCACCACCCGCAGGCCGGTGCGACCGTCCCCGCGATTCTCCGCGTGGATCGCCCCCCCGTGCAGCTGCGCGATTCCGCGGCAGATCGCCAAGCCCAGCCCCTGCCCGGCCACCTCTTCCGCGCGCCCGGAACCGTCCGGCGCATAGCGCACGAATCGGGCGAATACCCGCTCCAGATGATCGGCCGGCAGGCCCGGTCCTTCGTCCGTCACCGCCAGGCGCCATTTGTCCGCCGAGCGGCGAATATCGAGCGCGACCAGACCGCCCCGCGGCGACACCTTCGCCGCGTTGGCCACGAGATTGAGCAGTAGCTGCCGCAGCAAACCGGCGTCCCCGGGCAGCTCGCCGTCATCGCAGCCGGAGACCTCGAACCGCGCGCCCACGTCCTCGAGCAGAGCCGAGGCGTCCTCCTTTAGATCCGCCGCGAGCCCGGCGGCACGGATACGCTTCGATTCTATCTTGATGGCGCCGCCTTCCGCGCGCGCCAAAAACAACAGCTTGTCGATGATCGCCTGAAGCCGGTCCATCGCCTCGATCAAGTCGTCGAAACCCGCCTCGTCCGCCGTCGTGGTCGCTCGCGCCCGCAGGCGTTCCGCGTTGAGGCGCATGAGCGCGAGCGGCGTTTTCAACTCGTGCGAGGCGTCCGCCGTGAAGCGGCGCACCTGCTCGAAGGACGCCTCCAGCCGGTCGAAGGTCTGGTTCAGCACCCGCGTCAACTCCGCCAGCTCGTCGCGCGCCGCCGGTTCGGGGATGCGCTCCTTCAGATTGTCCCCTCCGATTCTCCGCGCGGTGTCGGCGATCGCGCCGACCGGCCGCAGCGTCAGCCGGCTGAACCCATAGCCGAGCGCGAGCGCCGCCAGCGCCGCCGCGCCCACCAGGCCGCCGCTCACCTTCGCGTAGTCGGTGAGCAGCAGCCGCTCCATCGTGAGCGGGCTCCCCACCTGGATATGCCAGCCGTCCGCGCGGATCTCCGACATCTGCACGCCGCCCACGCCCGGCAGGTTCACCACGTTGCGCAAATCGCCCGGACTCAGGTCCGGCAGCACCGCGGCGCCGAGATTGGCCGAGCGAAAGAGCACGTTGCCCGCGTCGTCGTGGATCTGGATGAAGAACCATTCCGCGTCGCCTTCGCTGTCGCGCAACACCCGCGCGCGGACCGCCTCGGGAGTGCGCGCCGCGCCCGAAAGCATTCCCCTCAGCTCCTCGCCCTCGCCTTCGTGCAACAGGCTCAGGCCCCGGCGCATCTGCCGATCTATCAGCCATCCGCCCGCCGCCAGCACCACGGCGGTCGTGGTCGTCACGAGCGCCGCGAAGCGCAGCGTGGTTTTCCAGGTGAGCGTCCGGAGCGCGATCATGGCAGCAATTGGTAGCCGGTTCCGCGCACGGTGCGGATCAGCGGAGGCTGCCCCGGACGCTCCAGCTTCGCGCGCAGGCGCCGCACATACACGTCGATGAGATTCGTCTCCATGTCGTAGCTGGCCTCCCAGACTTTTTCGCCGATGAGCGTGCGCGTCAGCACCCGGCCGGGGTTTTGCAAAAACAACTCCGTCAGCGCGAATTCCCGGCTCGTCAGCTCCACCGGCTCGCCCTCGACGCGCAGCTCCCGCGCCAGCAAGTCCAGTCGCAGGCCGCGGTGGACCAGCACCGTCGCCTTCACCCCCGCCTGCCGGCGCAGAAGCGAACGAACCCGCGCCACGAGTTCATCCACGCTGAAAGGTTTCGGAAGATAATCGTCCGCGCCCCGGTTCAACCCCGTGATCCGGTCGGCGACCGCGTCGCGCGCGCTCAAGATCAGGACCGGCTCGTTAAAGCCCGCCCCGCGCCAGCGCGCGAGAAGGTCGAGCCCGTCGCCGTCCGGCAATCCGAGGTCGAGCACGACCGCGTCGAACGGTTCCTCGGCCAGCGCCGCCTCCGCCGCGGCCACGCTGCCGACCACCCGCGTCGCGTAGGCCTGCTCCGCCAGCGCCTGCGCCACAAAGGCGGCCACCTTGCGTTGGTCTTCCACCACGAGGATTTTCATCGGGTTGTTTGTTCGGATCCTTGCAAGGTCCGCACATGGCGCGAGAGCGAAACCACCGAGGCGTCATCCAGCGACTCGTGCCCCGCCATCGCCGTCCCCGGCCGCCCGAACTTGATGATGCGCGCCAGCGCCACCTCGTCCGTCATCGCGCTCCTCGTCAGATCCGCGGGACGCGCCGGCAGACGGCCCGCCAGCGGCCCGTCCCCGCGTCCGGTGTCGCCATGACATTGCGCGCACGCCCGAAGAAACCACGCCGCGCCCGCGCGCGCATCCACTTTGGCCGCCGCATCCGGCCGCCAGGCCGCCGCGAGCTCCAGGCGCCGCTCCCGCGTGTCCGCGCCGAGCGAGGCGAGGTAGGCCACGAGATCCTCCCCGCGCCGCTCCCCCGGGGCGAAAAGCCGCGCGTAAGACGGCATGCTCGAGCCGGGCGAAACCTCGCGCGGGGAGATCAGGTGCAAGCGGTTCCACTCCGCCGAGCGCCGGTTGCCCACGTTGAGCAGGTCCGGCCCTTGGCGCCGGTTGCCAAACAAGGGCGGCCGCTCGCGCAACAACTCCTCGAGCGAACGCGCCGGCCCCCAGCGCACCACGTCCTCCGTCCCCGGCCGCACATACTGCGAATGACAATGAATGCAGCCTTCCGATATATAAACCTCGCGCCCGCGCCCGATCACGACCGCCTCGTCCTCCGCCCTCGCCGGCTGCGCCGTGAAAATCGCCCCGGCCCCAAGCGTCGCCGCCAGCGCGGCGACCACCCGCGACAACTCTTTCCGCGCGCACCGCCGCCACAGCAGACCGGCCGCCACCGCCGCCGCGGCCGCCGCGGCAAACCAGCCCGGCACCGTGTGCAAATCCTGCGCCATGCCGATGCCCAGCGCCGACCCGCCCCATCCCGCCACCGCATAGACGAGCGCGGCCGCCCAGGGCCGGCCCGAGCGCGCCGGCGCATAAACCAAGGCCACCGAGTAAAGCGAAACGCCGGCGACATAGAGCACCTCGGCCCCGGCGCTCTCGATCCAGTGACACGCCGCCGCGAGCAGGCCCGTCGCAGCACATACCACCCAGACCGCACGACCCCGGTCGAGCAGCCACCCGGCCAACACCGCCGCGACGAGATGCGTCAGCGCGTTGCCACCCAGTGTCCAAGCCCCGCTCCAGGTCTCGGCCTTCAGCGCCTCCGTATGCTGAATGATGTAGAACGCCGCCGAATCCATCCACACCAGCGCGAGAAACGCCACCGTCCATCCGCCCATTCCCGGCTCCAAGTCCGACCGCTCCCCCGCCCTCGCCTCCGTCTCCGACGCGTCGAGCGGCCACGCCAGGATCGCCCCGGCCAGCACCGCCGCCACCGCCCAAATCGTCTGCGCCACAGGCGAAGCCAGAAACACTCCGGGCAGGTTGCAAAACGCATAAGCCGCACCCGTGCCCAGCCCGGCCGCGAGCCCCAGTCGCCCAAGCCCCGTGATCGCGCGCAACCCCGCCGCGAGCGCGACCGTCGCCCCGCCGAGCGATAGCCCCACGCCGGCCGCCACCGCCGCCAGCGCCGCCACCCCAAACCGCGGCGCGAACGGCGCCACGCCGGCCGCCACCGCGCATCCGATCAGCCAGCCGCCCAGCCGCCGGCCCCAGGCCTCCCGCTTGAAAAATCTCGCGCCCAGCAGGCTCCCCGCCACGCCCCCCGCGCCGAGCGCGCCCATCACGAGGCGAAGCCTCGCGCCGTCGCCCGCCACCGGCCGCGCCAGCTCCAGGAACGCGAACTCCGCGAAGAGGAGAAAATAGACATAGGTCGCAGCCACCAACGCCGCCCCGCGCCAGGCTCCGCCTTTCGCTCCGCTATTCATCGGCCCACCCTCCTCTCCGCAGCAGCCAGAGCTGCGCCGCCACCAGCGCGCCGTCGGTCAGCGCCACCGTGATCCAACGCGGCTCCAGCGAACCTCCCGCCACCGCCACCGCGCAAAAGCCTCCCGCCGCCGCGCGAAAAAGCAGCGTCGTGACAAACACTTCGCGCAGCCTCGCCGCCCCGCCCCGCGCGAGCGCCACCAGATAGGCGCCTCCCACCGCGCCGACGAACGCGCCGACCCAGCGCAGAAACACCAGCGCCTCCGCGCCCGGCGGCTCGACGCGCATGCACCCCAGCGTCCACTCCGGCAACAACACGAGGCCCGCGCCCGTCGCCGCGTCCATCGCGCCCGCGACCAAAGCCAGCCCGCGCGCCAACTTGAGCGTCTTCATGCCATCGCCTCCCGCCCCGCCCGCGCCTCGCGCCAAAGCACGGCCACCGCGCCCAGCATCGCCGCGCCCGCGGCCAAACGACCGGCAAAAATCCAGCGCGTCCACTCCGCGCCATAAAACAACTCCGCCGGGCGATCCGCCTCGGTCGACCCCAGCGCGAACATCAGCCCGACGTAGGCCGCGCACGCGATCTGCCAGGTCCAGAACGCGCCGCCGCCGCCCGGCGCCCGCCCGGGGTCGAGTTCGTTGAGCACCATGAAATTCAGCGAGGTCACAAAGCCCGCCATCGCCAGATGCGCATGCGCCACCAGCGCGTGGGTGAATTTCGACGCCTCCGACGCGCCCGGCAAAAACTCCGCCCATCCGCTCGCCACCAGCAAGGTCCACCACACGCCCGCCGCGATCGCCCACCGTTTCGCCCCCGCGCTCCACGCCCAGCTCCGGCCGTAGGCAACGAGCAGCGGAATCCACGCGAGCAGAAGTCCGAGGCCCGCGATTTGCGCGCCCGCATGATGCGACGCGTGTCCGTGATCGATCAGTCCGTAGCCCGCAAACGACGCGGCCAGCGCCCACCAAAACCATCCCGCGCGCCGGTTCCCCGTCTTCGGCACGCCGAGCAAAACGGGAACCGCTCCGCACACCGCCACGATCCCGAGCGTCGAGCCCAGCAACGAGGCGCCCGTCGCCCCGCCGCTGTCGGGATTCACCGGGGGATACACCTCCCGCCCCGCCGCCCAATACATCAGCGCCGGCACCGTCCCCAGCATGGCCAGCAAGCCCGCCGCCGCGCGCCAGCGCGCCGTGCCCGCCCGCGCCCGGCCCCACCAGAGATGCGCGGCCAGCAGGGTCCAAAGCGCCGCCATCGCCGCGCCCAACGCCGGCCGGACCCAGCCCGCCCAATCGAGAAAAAGCTTCCCGCTCGTCACCCCGGACAGCCACGCGACGCATCCCAGCGCCAACGCCCCCGACCACGCGCGGAGCGCGAAGCGGACATGCGCGATCCCGCCGGGGTGCCTCGGCTCCAGGCAAGCCGCGAACAAGGCGCCCACCAGCGGCAGCGCGCACCAGCCGTAAAGCTGCCCGTTGAGATGCACCGGCATCCAGCGCCCATAGCCAAGCCACGCCGCGCCGCCGCCCGCCCCCGGCCAGACCAGGAGCGCCGCGAGCAACACTCCCGCCGCGTTCGCCGCCAGCAGCCAGCCGAGCGAGTGACTCCGCACCGCGCGGGCCAGCTCCGTCCTCGTCGCCGTCTCGTTCACAACTCCTCCACCCGGCCGGCGCGCACCCGGACGATCCGGTCGCAAGCCTCCGCGAAACGCCGCTCATGCGTGCAGAGCACCACCGCCACCTTCTCGGACCGCGCGAGTTCCTTCAGCAGTTGAAAAACGCTTTCGCCGGTTTGCTCGTCGAGCGATCCGGTCGGCTCGTCCGCCAGCACGAGACGCGGCGAGTTCATCAGGGCCCGGCAGATCGCCGCCCGCTGCCGCTCGCCGCCCGAGAGATCCTGCACGCGGTGCCTCAGCCGATGCGACAGTCCCACCCGCTCGACGAGCGCGCGCACCCGCGCCGCCATCGCGGCGGGCCGAGCGCCCAGCGCCAGCGCCGGCAGACGGATGTTCTCCTCCACCGTCAGGTCGGGGATCAGGTTGTGCAGTTGAAAAACGAAGCCGAGCAAGTGTCGACGCAGCAGGAGCCGCTCGGATTCTCCCTGGGGATCGAGCCCGCACACGCGCAAGTCCCCCCGGTCGGGCGCGTCGAGCGCGCCGAGGAGGTGGAGCAGCGTGCTCTTGCCGGACCCCGAGGCGCCCCACAGCGCGAGCATCTCGCCCGCCCTCACCGCGACCGTCGCCCCGCGCAGCACCTCCACGCGGCCGGCGTCGTAGCTCTTCCACACCTCGCGCGCCTCCGCCACGATCTCGCCGCGGCCCTCGGGATTCTTCACGGGGTTATTCATAGCGCAGGGCCTCCGCCGGCTGGATGCGCGCGGCATACCACGCGGGATAAAGCGCCCCGGCCAGGGCGGTGAAAAAAGCGGTCGCCACCACGCCAACGACGAGCGCGGGAGTGAGCTTGGCCTCGAGGTAGCCCTGCAAGCCCGGCAGATGCGCCAGCCCGGCGAGCGTCGCCGCGCCCAGCGCCCCGCCCGCGACGAGTCCCGCCGCCGCCAGCGCCATCGACTCCGCCACCACGAGCGTTCCCACCTGCCGCGCGCTAAAGCCGCACACGCGCAGCACCGCGAGCTCGCGGATGCGCCCGAACACCGAGAGCAGCATCGTGTTCGCCACGCCCAGCCCGCCGAGGACGAAGGCGCAGAGCCCGACCGCCCACGCGGTCACGTGCAGGATGCGAAAGCTGTTGTAGCTCTGGCTGAACTCGCGGTTCTCCAGCGCCATCACGCCCGGCTCCGCCGCCTCCAGCGCCGCCTTGAAATCCTTCCCCGCGGCGCGATCGCGAAGCTTCACCGCCACGATCGAAGCGGTGTCCTCCCGGTGGAAAAACGCCTGCGCCTCCCCGAGCGGCATGAACACCCCGCCGTCCTCGAAGCCGTTTTCCGTGTGCAGTATCCCGCCCACCGTAAACGTGCCGCGGCCGATCTCCACTTTCCCTCCAAGACGGGCCTCGAGAAACTCCGCCGCCCGCGTGCCGAGAAAAATCTCGCCCGGCCGCACGCCAAAATCCTCCGCCCGCCCCGCCCGCCACTTCGCCCGGCGCAGGCGCGGATCCGTCGCCTCGATCCCGAAACAGGTGATCACCGGGTGCCCTTCCGCGGACACCAGGCCGAAGAGCATCGGATGCGCCTCCGCCACCTCGGGCCGCGCGCGCGTCGCCGCCAGCTGCGCGGGCGTCACCGAGCTGAAAAACAAATCCGACACCTTCCGCTCGAAGACAAGATAGTCGCTGTCGGTGTTGAGGATTCGCTCGAACATCCCGATCGCGCCGTGCATCACCGCGAGGATCGAGAGCATCGCGGCCACGCCAAAGGCGATGCCGGCCACGCCGATCAACGCGCGCAGGCGATGGCGCCGGAGATTCGTGGCGGCCAGGGTCAGGTAGCTTAATCGGGACATGCGGGTCGTTTCGGCGCCTCGGCGGGCTCAGGCTGCGACGAGCGCCGCCCGGCGGTGCGCGACCGCGAATTGTTCCTCGTGAAAGCGCTGCAGGTGGCTCCAACGCGCGCCGCGTCCCGCCAGCCGCTCCGCGGCCAGGCCGGCCAGCCGTCCGAGCCGCGCCACCCGCTCGCGGGTCGCGTGAACGCCGATGGCCAGCGCGAGATTCGGGCGCGCCAGCGCGCGGTCTCGCCCGGTGGACTTGCCCGTCTCGACCCGGCTTTTCAGCACGTCTCCAAGGTCGTCCAGGGCCTGAAACGCGAGGCCCCAATACACGCAGATTCGCCTGAGGTCCTTGCGCTCGCTTTCGTCGTCCAGGCCGCCGGCCAGCGCGGGCAGAAAAACCGCCATCCAGAAAAGCGCGCCGGTCTTCGCCGCGGCGATCTTCGACACCGACCTCGCCCCGCCGCGCGTTTCTCCAAAGCGCAAATCCGCCGCCTGGCCGCCGACCAGACCCGCCGCTCCCAGGCATCCATCGAGGCAGGCGGTGGCCATAAGGCGGTTCGCCAGGGGCCGCTCCGCGAACGCGAAACCCGCGAGCGCGTAGGCGCGGTTGATCAGCGCCAGCGCGGCAAGAATCGCCGTGGCCTCGCCGTGCGTCGCATGCGCGCAGGGGAAGCCTCGCCGCGTGGTCGCGTCATCCATGCAAGGCAGGTCGTCGAGGAGCAGCGACGCGGTGTGGAAATACTCGACCGCGCAGGCGACTTGCAGCGCTTCCCGCTCGCCCAGCCCGTGCGCGAGAGAGGCCTCGAGCGCGAGGCGCGCGCGGATCAGTTTGCCCGGCTCGCCCGTCGCCTGCGTGATCGCCGCCTCGAGATGCGGCTCCATGCGGGGCGAGACGGGCGCCAGCTCGCGCAGGGCGGCAAGCAGAGGATCGACGGAGAATGTAAGCGCGACCATGGCGAAAAAATTCGGCTATTTCCCTTCGGGAACGACGCGGCCCTGGAGGTGGAAACGCACCTTCACTTCGGGATCAACCTTGAGGACCAAAAGTTTCTTTATCACCGGCAGGCCGAAGTCCCGGGTGTCCAGGGTCGCCTCGCCGTCGATCGCGTAAAGGTCGCCGTCGTGCGTGACGGACACGGGAAACGAGATCTCCCGCGCCCGCCCGTGAAACACCAGCGTGCCGGTGGCGATCCGCCGGCCATCCGCCCCGGTCGAGAAGGCGGCCAGCGTGAACGCGCCGTCCGGATTGCGCGCCGTGTCCTGCCAGTCATGCATCGCTTCGTCCCGGCCATCCTTGCCCGTCTTCACGTCGGCGAAACGAAAGGCGAAACGCGCGCGGACCACCTCCGCCGCGGTTGCGTTCGTGTCCACCACGATGGCGGCGTCGTAGCGCTCCAGCTTGCCCACGAACGAATCGGCGGTCGCTTTCACCGCGATCTCCACGTGCGACTGCGCCGGGTCGATCCGCAAAGGCGCCTCCGCCGCGCGCGCCGTCGCCGCCAGCAAGATCATGATACAAATCGCCCCGTAGTTCATGCCCCACCCTACGACGGCCCCATGAACCCAGGATGAACCGCGGATGAATTTTTGTTCATCGACGCGCGCCTTGGTTTTTCCGCCGGCTTCGCGTCTCATCGCCCGAGCCATGCCCGAGCCCCGCGACGTTTCTCCGCCCGGCGATCTCCCGCGCCCCTTGCGCGTCGGCGACGGCTTCCGCAATCCCGGGCGCCACGAGGACCACGGCCTTCTTCAGGTGCTGCGCTGGAAACTCGCGGGCGGCGCCGCCCCGTGGCCGCGTTCCGTCCCCGTCGGGCAATGCCCTCCGCCTCCCGCGCCCGCCGCCGGCGTCACCGTGGCGTGCGTCGGCCACGCCACGTTCCTCATCCGCACCGCGACCGCGTCGTTTCTCACCGATCCCGTCTGGAGCGCGCGCATCGGCCCCTTCGGCGTCCTCGGGCCGCGGCGCGTGCAGCCGCCCGCCATCGCCTTCGACGCGCTCCCCCCCATCGACGCCGTTCTCCTCAGCCACGACCACTACGACCACTGCGACCTGCCCACGCTCCGGCGACTCGCCCGCTCGCATCCCCGCGCGCGGCTCTTCGCGCCCCTCGGCCACGGCGACATCGCCCGCCGGACCGGCTTTGGCTTCGGGCGATACTCGGAGTTGGATTGGTGGGCTTCGGCCGAACCGGCGCCCGGCCACGCCCTTTCCGCCACGCCCGCCCGGCATTGGGGAAACCGCCTGTCCGGCTCGCGCAACCAGCGGCTCTGGTGCGGCTGGCATCTCGCGGTTTCCGGCGCATCGGTCCTCTTCACCGGCGACACCGCCTTCGACGAAAACTTTTTTCCGGCCATCCGCCGCCGGCTCGGCGAGCCCGCCCTCGCGCTCATCCCCATCGGCGCCTACGCCCCGCGCTGGTTCATGCGGGGACAGCACTGCGATCCCGCCGAAGCCGTGCGAATCCACCTCGCCCTCGGCGCGCGACGCAGCCTCGGCATGCACTGGGGCGCCTTCCCCTTCACCGACGAACCTCGCGACGAGCCGCCCGCCCTGCTCGCCTCCGCGGCCGCCGCGGCGGGGCTGGTCGCGGGCGAGTTTGCTCCGGCGGTTCCCGGGACTCCCGTGCACGCGCCGCCTTTCCCGTCGCCGGCCCCGGGTTGACGGCGGGGGTTTCACCCCGGCGGCTCCCGCTAAACGCCCGCTAAAAACACCCTGAAAAGCCGGCCTCCCGGTGAATTACCGGGATCGGCCAAGGGAAGCCCCGGCGGAGTCGCCCGCGCGCGCTCCGATGCCGCCCCCGCCGCGTCGCCGCTATCGTGTTCACGCCGCGCAAGGCCGCCGCGTCCACGGTTCGTCCACGAGCCGCGTCCTGCGTGGCTTTTCCGTCCATTCACATGTCCAAACTCATTCTCATCACCGGTGGCGCAGGTTTCATCGGGTCGCACCTGGCGGACGAGCTTTTGCGGACCGGGCATCGCGTGCGGGTGCTCGACGCCTTGATTTCCCCGGTGCACGCGGACGGGGCCGCCCGCCCCGCCTGGCTCGCGCCCGAGGTCGATTTCCGGGTGGGCGACGTTCTGGACCCCCGCGCCGTGGAACAGGCGCTGGAAGGCGCGGACGCCGTCTATCATTTCGCCGCCATGGTCGGCGCCGGCCAAAGCATGTATCGGCTATCCGACTACACCGCGGTGAACAACGAGGGCACCGCCGTCCTTCTCGAGGCGCTCTCCCGCCGTCCGGTGGGACGCCTCGTCGTCGCCTCCAGCATGAATGTCTATGGCGAGGGTCTCTGCCGGGGCCCCGCCGGACCGCTCGTCCCCGGGCGCCTCCGCCCCCTCGACCGCCTTCGCGCCCGCCAGTGGGAACTTGCCGACGCCGACGGCCGCCCGCTTACCCCGGTCGCAACGCCCGAGACCAAGCAGCCCGAGCTGGCGTCCGTCTACGCGCTTTCGAAGTTCGGCCAGGAACGGCTCTGTCTCATCGTCGGCCAAGCCCAGGGCATCCCCTGCGTCGCGCTCCGGTTCTTCAACGTCTACGGGCCCCGCCATTCGTATTCGAATCCCCATGCCGGCGTCCTCCCCGCCTTCGCGTCCCGCATTCTCGACGGGCTCCCTCCGCTGGTCTTCGAGGACGGCCTCCAACGCCGGGATTTTGTCAATGTCCGCGATGTCGTTCGCGCCTGCCTGCTCGCCCTCGAATCCCCCCGCGCGCCGGGTCGCGTCATCAACATCGGCAGCGGCCGCCACACGACGATCAAACATGCCGCGGAACGTCTCGCCGCCATTCTCGGTCGGCCGCACATCGGGCCTGAAATCACGCAACGGCACCGCGCGGGCGACGTTCGCCACTGCTTTGCCGACATCTCTCTCGCCCGCGAGCTCCTCGGGTTCAGTCCGCAGGTCGACCTCGACACCGGCCTCGCCGAGCTCGCCGCCTGGCTCGAAAGCCGCGGCGCCGCCAACCGCGCCGAGATGCCCGCCGAGGCGCTCGCCGAAGGAGGCGTCCCGGCATGAGCACGCTGGCGCCCTTTGCTTCCGGCGGAGCCGGCATCCCCGAGCCGACCTTCATCGCCGCCGACGAATCATCCGCTTCGGGCTCGCCCGACTTGGAGTCGTCCACCGCGCCCCTGCCGCTGTCTCGCGCTTCGCTTCTCGACGACAGCCCCGTCTTCATCACCGGCGGCGCGGGTTTCATCGGGAGCAACCTCGCCGATCATCTCCTCTCGGAGGGCCGCCGCGTCCGCGTTTTCGACAACGTCTCCCGCCCGGGAGTGGAGCGAAACCTTTCCTGGCTCCGCGCCCGGCACGGCGACCGGCTTCAAATCCGCCTCGGCGACGTTCGAGACCCCCGGTCGCTGGAAGCCGCCCTGCGCGGCACCGGCCCCGTCTTTCACTTCGCGGCCCAGGTCGCGGTCACCGCGAGTTTCTCCGACCCGGTTTCCGATTTCGACGTCAACGCCCGCGGCACCCTCAACCTCCTCGAAGCCATCCGCCGTTCACCGCGTCGCCACGGAGTCGTCTTCGCCTCCACCAACAAGGTCTACGGCCACCTCGAGGACGTCGCGCTCGAGGTCGATGGACGCCGCTTCGCGCCCGTGGACCCCGCGCTGCGCGGCGGCTTTGACGAAACCCGCCCGCTCTCGTTCCACGGCCCCTACGGCTGCTCCAAGGGCGCCGCCGACCAATACGTCCTCGACTACGCGCGCACCTTTGGGATTCCGGCCGTCGTGCTGCGCATGAGCTCCGTCTACGGGCCCCGCCAATGCGGCAACGAGGAGCAGGGCTGGATCGCCCACTTTGTCGCCAGCGCGCTCGCCCGGCGCACCATCACGATCTTTGGCGACGGCCGCCAGGTGCGCGACCCGCTTCACGTCGACGATCTCGTCGACGCCCTGCTTCGCGCCCAGGATCGCATCGACCGGATCACCGGTCGCGCCTTCAACGTCGGCGGCGGCCCCGCCCGCGCCGCCAGCCTGCTCGAAATCGTCGATCTCATCCGCGATTTGCAGGGCTCCGCGCCCGCCGTGGAATTCTCCGACTGGCGCATCGCGGACCAGCGTTACTACGTCTCCGACACGCGCCGTTTTTGCGCCGCCACCGGCTGGGGTCCCCGCGTCGACCTCGTGAATGGCGTCGCCCGCCTCCACCGCTGGTTTGTCGAAAATCCGACCCTCGCACCCGCGGAGTTCGCCGCGACATCCGCCCCATGAAGCCGGATTATCTCGCCGCCGTTCTCACCGCCCCCGGTCTCTTCGAATACCGCCGACTGCCTCTCCCCGCCCCCGCCCCGGGCGGTGTGCGCGTGCGGCTCCGCGGCTGCGGCGTCTGCGCGTCCGGGCTCCCCGCCTGGGAGGGCCGCGAGCGGTTCGACTACCCGCTCGAGCCCGGCGCGCCCGGGATCGATGGCTGGGGCCTTGTCGACGCGGTCGGAGAGACGGTCACCTCCGTCCGCGTCGGCGACCGGGTCGCGCTCTTGTCCGCCAACGCCTTCGCCGAGGTCGCGGTTTCCCCGGTCGATCAAGTCGTCTCGCTTCCCCCGGGGCTCGGCGTCCCGGAGTTTCCCGGCCGGTCTTTGGGCTGCGCCATAAATATCCTGCGCCGCGCGCAGATCCTGCCGCACCACCACGTCGCCATCGTCGGCATCGGCTTCCTCGGCGCACTGCTTACCCAACTCGTCTCGCTCACCGGGGCAAAGACCTACGCGGTCGCGCGCCGCCCCTACGCCCAGTCGCTTGCGGCCGCGATGGGCGCCACCCGCGTAATCGCATCCGCCGGGAACCGTCGCGTGGTCGACGAAATCATGACGCTCACCGGCGGCATCGGCTGCGACCGCGTCATCGAATGCGTGGGCCTGCAAGAACCGCTCGACCTGGCCGCCGAGCTCGTGGCCGAACGCGGTCGCCTCGTGATCGCCGGTTTCCACCAGGACGGTCCGCGCACCGTCGACATGCGCTCCTGGAATTGGCGCGGCCTCGATGTCGTCAACGCCCACGAACGCGACCCGCTCGTCGCCTCGCTCGGCGTCTCCGCCGCGGCGGCCGCGGTCGAGGAGCGCCGCATGGACCCCGCTCCGCTCTACACCCACCGCTTCCGCCTCACCGATCTCGACAGAGTCTTCACCCTGCTGCGCGACCGCCCCGAAGGCTTCTGCAAGGCCCTTGTTCTTTATGATCACTGATTCGCATTCCTCCGGCGGGACCGCTCCCGCGGCGCCCGTTTCAAAGCCCGACCACTCGCCCTCCGCGTTGACCATCGCGCCCGGTCGCGCGCCGGCTCGAGGTCCCGCTCCGCGCCGCATCCTCATGAGCGCCGATCCTCTCGGCGGCGTCTGGACCTACATGCTCGAGCTCGTGCGCGGTCTCCTCGCCTCCGACGTGGAGGTGGTCGTCGCCTCGATGGGCGGACCCGTCGCGCCAGCGCAACACGCCGCTTTCGACCGCCTCGGCCCCAAGGCCACGCTCCTTGAGAACCACCGCCGCCTCGAATGGATGGACAAGCCTTGGGACGACATCGCCGCAACCGGCGAGTGGCTCCTCAAACTCGAGCGCGAACACCGCCCCGATCTCATCCACCTCAACAGCTACGCCCACGCCGCGCTGCCCTTCCGCGCCCCCGTGCTCGTTGTCGCCCACTCCTGCGTGTTCGCGTGGTGGCGCGCCGTCCATGGGTGCTATCCGCCCGCCGACTTCGACCGCTACCACGAGTCCGTCGCCCGCGGACTTCGCGCCGCCCGACTCGTCGTCGCGCCGACCCAGGCCGCGCTCGCCGCCTTGGTCGCCCAATACGGCGAACTCCCGTCCTGCCGCGTCATCCCCCACGGCCGCTCGCCGCTTCCCTCGCCCGGGCTCCTTCGCGAGAACGTCGTCCTCGGCGTCGGCCGCCTTTGGGACCAGGCGAAAAATCTCCGGGCCCTGGCGGATGTCGCCCCCAGCCTGCCCTACCCGTGGACCGTGCGGCTCGCCGGCTCCCCGCGCTCGCCCGAAGGCGAGGTCGTCTCGCTGCCCGGCGTCGAGCTGCTCGGCCAGCTCCCCGATCACTCGCTTGGCGCCCACTATGATCGCGCTACCATCTTCGCCCTTCCCGCGCTTTACGAGCCCTTCGGCATCTCCGTGCTCGAAGCCGCGCACGCCGGCTGCGCGCTCGTTCTCGGCGACCTTCGCAGTCTCCGCGAAAACTGGGACGGCGCCGCCATCTTCGTCGCGCCCGACGATCGTGTCGCCCTCCGCGCCGCCATCGTGGAACTGATCAACCGCCCCGCCTTGCGCCGCCGCCTCGTCACCGAGGCCCGCGCTCGCGCCGCCTCCCTCACGCCGGGCCGCATGTGCGCCGCCTACCTGCACGTCTATTCCTCGCTCCTCGCGACCCGGCCCGAACGCCTCGGCGTCGCCGAGCCATCCGAGCCCCGCTCCACCGCTCCCGCTTCGGTTCCGGAGCGTTCCGCCGCCCCCGCTTCCTCCATCCCCGATCCTCAACCCGTCCTCGCATGAAAATCGTCTTCTTCTACCACTCGCTTCTTTCCGACTGGAATCACGGCAACGCCCACTTCCTCCGCGGCGTGGCCCGCGAACTCGGCCGCCGCGGCCACGAAGTCCTCGTCTACGAGCCGCTCGACAACTGGAGCCTGCGCAACCTCGTTGAAAAACACGGTCTCTCGCCGCTCCGGCGCTTTCACGACATCTACCCGGACCTTCACTCCCGCGCCTACGATCCGGAGAATCTCGATCTCGACGCCACCCTCGAGGACGCCGATCTCGTCGTGGTCCACGAATGGAATTCGCCCGAGCTCGTGCAACGCGTCGGCGAAGCCCGGCTGCGCCACGGCTTTTCCCTCTTTTTCCACGACACGAACCATCGCCTCGTCACCCAGCCCGACGCCATCCGCGCGTATAATATTTCCCACTACGACGGCGTGCTCGCGTTCGGACGCACGCTCCGCGATCTCTACCTCCGCGAACGCCTCGCGCTCCGCGCCTTCGTCTGGCACGAGGCCGCCGACACCACGGTTTTCTACCCTCGCGCCTTCTCCGGGCCCAAGGGCGACCTCGTGTGGATCGGCAACTGGGGCGACGAGGAGCGCGGCGCCGAGATCCACGAATTCATTCTCGATCCCGTCCGCGAGCTCGGCATCTCGGCCACCGTGCATGGCGTGCGTTATCCCCCCGCCGCGCTCGACGCCCTCGTCGAGGCCGGCGTCGACTACCGAGGCTGGTTGCCCAACTTCGACGCGCCCGAGGTTTTTGCCCGTCACCGCGTGACCGTCCACGTGCCTCGCCGGCCCTATGTGCGCGCGCTGCCCGGCATACCCACCATACGTCCGTTCGAAGCCATGGCCTGCGGCATCCCGATGGTCTCCGCCCCGTGGGAAGACGCCGAGGACCTGTTCACCCCGGGCGAAGACTATCTCGTGGCGCGCGATGGCGATGAAATGAAGCAACAGCTCACGCGGCTTCTCACGGATTCCGACCTCCGGCGGCAGATCGCGGACCGGGCGCTCGCCACGATCCGCGCGCGCCACACCTGCGCCCACCGCGTCGACGAACTCCTCGCCATCCACCGCCAGGTCCGCGCCGCCTCCGCCCACACCCCGGTCTTCGCCGCCGCGTCATAACTTTTGGGAGTGCGGCGGCACGACGCCGCTTTGGGCGACGAGCCTCGGCCCGTCGCAATTCCGCCCCGCCCCCGCTTCCCTCGGCATCTCCGTCGCACCCCGCCCCGTCATGCAGCCCATCGAAATCGCCTTCTTCGGCTCCAGCCTCGTATCCTCCTACTGGAACGGCGCGGCCACCTACTACCGCGGGCTCCTTCACGCGCTGGCCCGCCGCGGCCATCGCATCACCTTCTACGAGCCCGACGTTCTGGAGCGCCAGCAACACCGCGACATGCCCGATCCCGACTGGGCCCGCGTGGTGGTCTACTCCGCCGCAAGTTCCGACGACGTGCTCCATATCGTCGAGGACGCCTCCCGCCAGGCGGACCTCGTCATCAAGGCCAGCGGTGTCGGCGTGCACGACGCGTTGCTCGAGGAAGCCGTGCTCGTTTTCCGCCAACCCGGCGTCCGCGTGGTCTTCTGGGATATCGACGCGCCCTCCACGCTCGACCGCCTCATCGGGGATCCCTTGGACCCCTTCCGAACCCTCCTTCCGCGCTACGACTTGGTCCTGACCTACGGCGGGGGCCGGCCGGTCGTCGATGCCTACGAGGATCTGGGCGCCGTTCGCTGCGTGCCCATCTACAACGCCCTCGATCCGGAGACGCACCATCCCGTGCCCGTCGAACCGTCGCTCTCCGCCTCGCTCGGCTTTCTCGGCAACCGTCTTCCCGATCGCGAACGCCGCGTGGAGGAGTTTTTTCTCACGCCGGCCGCCATGCGCCCCAAGTTCACGTTTCTCCTCGGCGGCAGCGGCTGGGACGACAAGCCCGCCCCGGCGAATGTGCGCCGCCTCGGCCACGTCGGCTCGGCCTTTCACAACGCCTTCAACTCGTCCTGCCGCGTCGTGCTCAATCTCAACCGCGAGAGCATGGCCCGCTACGGCTTCTCCCCGCCCATGCACCTCTTCGAGGCCGCGGGCGCCGGCGCCTGCCTTGTCACCGACCGCTGGGAGGGCGTGGAACAGTTCCTCGAACCGGGCTTCGAGATCTTGGTCGCCGCCGACGGCGCCGAAGTCGCCGACTGGCTCGACCAGCTCACTCCCGCCCGCGCCTCCGCCATCGGCCGCGCCGCGCGCCGGCGCATCCTCTCGGAACACACTTACGGCCACCGCGTCATCGAGCTCGAAGCCCTTCTCGACATCCGCACGCCCGCTCCGGTTCACGCATGAAACTCGTCGTCCTCGGCCTCTCGATCACCTCTTCGTGGGGAAACGGACACGCCAACACGTGGCGCGCCTTGCTTGGCGCCTTCGCCGCCCGCGGACACGAGATCACGTTCCTTGAACGCGACGTGCCATGGTATGCCGCCCACCGCGACCTTGCCGACTGCGCCTACGCCCGCGTCGTCCTCTACAAGGACCTGCACACGCTCCAACGCGAGCACACCGCCGTCATCCGCGCCGCCGACGCCGTGATCATCGGCTCCTGCGTGCCCGAGGGCGTGCGCGTCGGCGAGTGGGCGCTCCTCACCGCGCGCGGCCTGGTCGCGTTCTACGACATCGATACGCCCATCACCCTCGCGAAGCTGCGTCGCGGCGACCACGAATATATCTCTCCCGAACTCGTCCGCCGTTACCCGCTCTACCTTTCCTTCGGCGGCGGTCCCGTCCTGCAAACGCTCGAGCGGGAATTCCGCTGCCCCCGCGCCCGCGCGCTCTACTGCGCCGTCGATCCCTCGCTCTACCACCCCGACACCGAAACCGCCCGCTGGGACCTCGGCTACCTCGGCACCTACCACGCCGACCGACAGTCCGCCTTGGACTCGTTCCTCCTTCTCCCTGCCCGCCGGATGCCCCTCGCGCGCTTGGTCGTTTCCGGCGCCCAATACCCCGAGTCCATCGACTGGCCGTTGAACGTCGAACGCGTCTCGCACCTCCCGCCCGCCGCCCACCCCGCGTTCTACAACGCCCAGCGCTTCACCCTCAACATCACCCGCGCCGACATGTTTGCCGCGGGCTGGGCGCCCAGTGTGCGCCTCTTCGAAGCCGCCGCCTGCGCCACGCCCGTGATCACGGATCGCTGGCCCGGCCTGGAAGACTTCTTCGCGCCAGGGAGCGAGATCCTCGTCGCGGACAACGCCGACGACGTCGAACGCATCCTCCGCGATTTACCCCGCGACGCCGCCCTGCAAATCGGCGCCGCCGCCCGCGCCCGAGTCCTGCGGGAACACGGCGCCGGCCACCGCGCCGAGGAACTGGAACAACTTCTCCACGAGTCGTCGTCTTTTGGAGGGACTCCGTCGCGCCCCGGCGCGCAAGCCCCGGCGTCCGCGCCCGCGAAAAAATCCGCGCCCGACACCAAAACCCCGCCCGCCTCGCCCGCTCCGCCTGCGGTTCCCCGTGCGCCCGCGAAGCTTCTCGCCCCGCAACCACGCGAAGCTTCCGGGCTCGCCGGCGAGGCCGCGTCCCTCGGGCCTTGGTTGCACAACCTTCATCTGCCCGACGGCAGCCAAACCGCGCCGCACCATCCGCTCGGAGACTTCCCCGCCAACAAATGGGAACTGATCGAGCCGCATCTTCCCAAGCGTCTCGACGGCTGGACCGTCCTCGATATCGGCTGCAACGCCGGTTTCTACGGCATCGAACTCGCCAAACGCGGCGCCGAGGTGACCGCGATCGACACCGATCCCCATTTTATCCGTCAAGCCCGCTGGGCCGCCGGCATCCACGGTCTCGAAAACCGCATCACCTTCCGCCAGGCCGGCGTCTACGACCTCGCCCGCTGGGACCACGATTACGATCTCGTTCTCTTCCTCGGCATTTTTCACCGCCTGCGTTATCCCGCGCTTGGCCTGGACCTCGCCGTCGAGCGCGCGCGGCGGCTCTTTCTCTTTCAGACGCTCACCATCCCGGGCGACGCCGAATACGAGACGCCCGACGACCAGGATTCCGTCGATCGCTCGGCCCTGCTCAATCCCGGCTGGCCGAAGATGGCCTTCATCGAAAAGAGCCTCGCGGGCGATCCCGCCAGTTGGTGGCTCGCCAACCACGCCGGCGTCGTCGCGATGCTTCGCTCCGCCGGACTGAGCGTGGTCGTCCGTCCCGATCCGGAAACCTACCTCTGCGATCCCGCCCGGCTCCACGACGAGCACCCGCCGCTCCGCTGGGACCCCGCCGAACTCGACGCCGCCTGCGGCCGCACCCGCGCCGCCGCCAAACGCTGAGCCTAGAAACGGCGTGTCTTCAACCCTGGCGGGCGCATGAAAAAGCGCATGGCGCGGGCAACGTCGCAAGCAGGCGGCCAACACCTTGGGCAAAACAACCCGCGATAATCGCGAATGCCGGGTCAGAACGCGAAGACCGGCAAAGACTGGGGCAATTTGGTGCCAGAGGCCGGGATTGAACCGGCGACCAAAGGCTTATGAGTCCTCTG
>CAMLQS010000046.1 GCA_946482165.1 uncultured Verrucomicrobiota bacterium
TGGCCGTATTCGACGGGTTGGCCGTTTTCGACGAGGATCTCGACGACGGTGCCCTTCACCTCGGACTGGATCTCGTTCATGATCTTCATGGCCTCGATGATGCAAACCACGCTGGTTTCCGTGACCTTGGTGCCGATCTCGGCAAAGGCTTTCGACTCGGGGGAGGCGGCTTTGTAGAAGGTGCCGACCATCGGGCTCTTCACGTAAACGATACCGGCCTCGTCGGCGCCGGAAGCGGAAGCCGGGGAAGCGGGGGCGGAAGGGGCCGCGGAAGCGGCGGCAGGAGCCGGGACCGGAGCGACGGCGGCGGGAATAGCGGCAACAGGCGCGGCCACCACGACAGGAGCGGCGCCGGCGCTGGAAGCGCGGGCGATCTTGATCTTGAAGCCTTCTTCCTCGACCGCGAATTCGGTCAGGTCTGAACGCTGCATCAGATCGATGAGTTGCTTGATTTGTTTGAGGTCCAAGGGAGGGCCTGGGTTGTGGTGAAAGGATGGCGAACGGTGGTTTAGACCGGGCCGAGTTGAGCTGCGTTCAATGATTGGGTCAGCCCGGAAGGCAAACATCAATTTTCGCCCGGATTTCTGCGAAAATCGGGCATTTTACGGCGAAAATGGCCGGAAATTTTGCAAAAATCCTCGGTTTTCCCCTTAACCACTTTGGGTCCGATACGGCTGAATACGTTTGGGCGCTTGATTCAAAAACCACGGAAAATCGCGGGAAAAGCGGGAAAATTGGCCATTCCGAGGGCTGAGAAAGGCAAAGACGGGTCGCGGCATGACTGGCGGTCTCGCAGCCGGCGTCGCGGTTGAATGGGGTTTCAGCGAAACTGTAGCCACGCCCGTTCCGGGCCGTGCCTCTCGCGCCCGGGGACGGGCGCGGCTACACCGAAGGCTCGCTCGAAAAGCACCAGCGGTGGCTTGGCGGCTTTCCTTGGCTAACTCTAGAGATTCACCGGTCCGCCGGTGGCTTCGGACTCAAAGCAGGCATCAAGCACGCGCTGGATCTCGTGGCCGCGAGCGAAGTCCGGCTGCACCGGTTCGCCCGTGCGGATCGCGTGGATGAAGCGGACCAGATTGTGCGGCGTGGGGGGGGCCTTCTGATCCTGCCAAGTGGCGGTGCCGACATCCGCTCCAAGGCAGGCGCGATACGTGTCGGAGCCCAGATCCGAATCAAATGCGAAGGCGCCCTTGGTCCCGTGGAGTTTCAAGGCAAGGCGGTTGGGGTGCCCGGTTGCCCAGCGGGTGGCGTGGATGACTCCGAGGGCGCCATTGGCAAACTCGACCTGCAGGACCGCGCTGTCGTTGGCGTCGAGAACGTAGTCGCCGATCCGGTTCTTGGGAGCCTTGGGGAAGGCTTTGAGGCGGGCGTAGACGCGCTTGATCGGGCCGGCGGGATAGGTTGCGAAGTCGACGATATGCACGCCTACATCGCCCAAGACCCCTTTGGAGCCGTGTTTGGTGGAGAGGCGCCACAACCACGCCGGAGTCGTGGACCATTCGCCCCAAATGGGCGAACTCAGCCAAGTTTGCAGGTAACTGGCCTCGACGTGGCGGAGCTCGCCTATCTCGCCCGCATGGACGCGGGTGGCGATGGCTTGGATGGCGGGCCAGTCGCGGTAGGAAAAGTTGACCATGGCCACCTTGCCGGAGCGGCGGGCGGCAAGGAGCATGCGACGCGTCTCGGCGTGATCGAGGCCGAGCGGCTTTTCACAAAGCACATGTTTGCCGGCTTTCAGGGCCTTGATGGACAGGGGGGCATGAAACGCGTCCGGCGTGACGTTGGAAATCGCGTCGACCGGGCAGGCGCGAAGCAGGGTGTCGAAATCCGAGAAAATGCCCGAGGCCGGTATGCCATGCTTGGCCGCAAAGGTCGCCACGCGGGTCGGATCGACGTCGCACCCCGCGACCAGCTCGACGCCGGGAATCTGTTTATAAAGTTCGGCGTGGCGGTTGGCCATGCCCCCGGTGCCGAGGATGGCGAGGCGGACGAGCGGGAGTTTTCGAATGCGGGCAGACTTCGAAACGGGGGCGGGCATGGGAAGCGGCGAGTATCTTACTTGTGGGCGACGATTGAGCGCTCTCCGGCCTCCGGGTCGGGCGGGAGGGGCTCGAGCGGAGGCATGTTCGGCGCGTCGTCCTTTATTCGCACCCCGGAGTAGGCCCAGCGGACGCCGTTGCTTATGACCTGCTGCACCAAGGCATTGTGATAAGTCGGATAAGTCTCATGTCCGGGACGGAAATAAAAGATCCTCCCGTTGCCGCGTCGCCAGGTGGCGCCCGAGCGGAACACTTCGCCGCCGGTAAACCAACTGATGAAGATCAATTCGTCCGGCGTCGGGATGCCGAAGGGTTCGCCATACATTTCTTCCATCGGCAACTCGATGTAGGGCGGGAGCCCCTGCGTAATCGGATGGGAGGGGCATACGACCCAAAGGCGTTCCTTGTCCGTGGCTTCGCGCCAGGTAAGCGAGCAGGTGTCGCCCATCAGGCTCTTGAAGATTTTGGAGTAGTGCCCGCTGTGAAGCACGACCAGCCCCATGCCTTCGAGGACGCGACGACGGACCTTGGCGACGACGGCATCCGAGACGTCTCCGTGCGCCATGTGGCCCCACCAGGTAAGCACATCGGTTTGCTCAAGCACCTCGTCGGTCAAGCCGTGTTCAGGTTCGTCGAGCGTCGCGGTGCGGACGGCGAAGTCCGTGCCGCCGATTTTGCCCAAGGCGTCCGCGATGGTGCGGTGCATGCCCTGAGGGTAGATGCTCGCGACCTTGGCATTGTGCTTCTCGTGGCGGTATTCGCCCCAGACGGTGACGCGGATGATGGGTTTGGCGGGAATCATGGCGGCGGGTGGAAAATGCAGCGCGACGATTCGCGCAAGTAACTTGGGGTTGTGGGTGTAACTATCAGGATAGCGCCCGGCGACGAGCCCGGAAACCGGGCCGCGTGGACGGCGCCGGGATGGGGGAACTCGCGTAACACACCCTCAAATACCGACCTCGGCGACGCTATCGAGGCGCAGGACGACGCGGCCGGCGGCCCGGGTGGCGGGCAGGTCGAGGACGAAGCGCGCCTCCCAGTCGTTGCTCTCGGCGGGATCGACGAGGATTTGGGCGATGCGCCATTCGGCGGCGCCGGGCTCGGCCTCGTCGAAGTGCGTGTGCTCGGCGGCGCGACCCGCCGGATCGAGGCGGAAGCGCTCGCGTGCGGTGGCGTGGGCGGCGAAGAGTTTCTCCAGACGCTTGGCCTCGGCGGCCGCGACCGCATCGGTCGAGCCGTCCGGCAGGACCCGGAGTGCGGCGGCTTCCCAATCCCGGGCGGCGGCGTCCTGAAGAAAGAGGTGGATGGCGATGCGCGCCGCGCGGCGGAGAGCGGCCGGGTCGCGGGTGAGTTCACGGGGGCCGGAGCCGAATTTCTTCCCGCCGGCGTCCGCGCCCGCGGTTTCGGGTGCGGGTGTGGCGGAAAGATCGCCGGCTTGGAGGCGCTCCCACTCGTCGATCAGGCTGCTGTCGATGCCACGGACGAGTTCCTCAAGGTGCGCCTCGAGTTCGAGAACCGACTCCGTTTTCGCCGATTGCGGGACGGTCTGCGCGAGGACCTTCCAGACCTGCATGAGGTGGCGGAGGAGAAGGCCCTCGGCGCGCTCGAGCCCGTAGTCGCGGATGTAGTCGGCGAAGCTGAGGAAGCGTTCGTGCATTTCGCGCGCGATGCTCTTGGGGCGGACGTTTTCGTTGCCCACCCACGGGTGGGCGGCGGCGAAGTCGTTGAAGGTCTCGTAGAGGAACTCGCGGAGCGGCTTGGGGTGCTCGATGTGCTCGATCTTCTCCATGCGCTCCTCGTAGGGCACGCCCTCGGCCTTGAGGCGGTTGATCTCGTCGCCCTTCGCGCGGCTGACCTGGGCGCGGAGGATCTGCTCGGGGTCCTCGACGATGGACTCGCAGAGCGTGAGCACGTCGAGCGCGTAGTCGGGCGACTCGCGGTCGAGCTTTTGCAGGGTGTCGATGAGGTAGATCGAGAGGGCCTGGTGCAGGGAAAAATCGTCCTGGAGCGCGACGTTGACCTGGAGGCGCCGGCCGGAGGCCTGCCGGGGAATGATGGAGACTATGCCGCGTTCGAGCAGCGCGCGGAAGAGCTGCCAGGCGCGATGGCGGTGGGTTTTCTTCTTCGCCTCGGTCTCGTGGCTGTCGGCGATGAGGCGGCGCATCTCGCGGCAGCCGTCGGCGTCGCGGGCGAGGACCTGAAGGAGCATTCCGTGCGAGACGGTGAAGCGCGACACGAGCGGCTCGGCGGGCGCGGTCTGGAGTCGCTCGAGGGTCTTCTTGTCCCAGCCGATGGAGCCCTCGGGAGCGCTTTGCTTGACGAGCTTCTTTTTCTTCGAGGGATCGGCGGCGGCCTTTTGCTCGGCGCGAAGGTTTTCGATCACCCACTCGGGCGCCTGCACAACGACGTAGCCCACGTCGTCGTAGCCCTTGCGGCCGGCGCGGCCGGCGATCTGGCGGAAGTCGCGCACGCTGAGGGTGGCCGCCTTCGCGCCGCCGTATTTCCAGAGCTGGGTGAAAACGACGGTGCGGAGCGGGACGTTGATGCCGACGCCTAGGGTATCGGTGCCGCAGATCACTTTAAGGAGGCCCTTTTGCGCGAGCTGCTCGACGAGAATTCTGTAGCGCGGGAGGAGGCCGGCGTGGTGGACGCCGATGCCGTGGCGAAGCCAGCGTTTCAGCTCTTTGCCGTAGGGACTGGTGAAACGCGCGCCCTCGAGGGCGGAGGCGAGCGCGGCCTTCTCCTCCTTGGTGCAGATGGCCAGGCTGGTGAGATTTTGCGCGGTCTCGGCGGCGGCGCGCTGCGTGAAATGGACGAGATAGGCGGGGACGCGACGCTCGAGGAGAAGTTGCTCCACACGCTCGGCCAGCGGCGTTTCGGACCACTCGAAGTTCAACGGCACAGGGCGCCGGTCGCTGCGCACGACGGCCACGGGCACGCCGGTGCGGCGTTCGACCTCGCGCTCGATAAAACGCGTGTCGCCGAGGGTGGCGGACATGAGCAGGAAGCGGCTGCGGGCGAGGGCGACGAGCGGGATCTGCCAGGCGACGCCGCGCTCCTGGTCGGAGTAGTAGTGAAACTCGTCCATGATGACGACCGAGAGATCGGCGCCGTCGCCGCGGGCGAGGGCTTGGTTGGCAAGGATCTCGGCGGTGCAGCAAAGAATCGGCGCGGAGGCGTTTACGGTGGCGTCGCCGGTCATCATGCCGACGCGCTCGGGTCCGAAGTCGCGGCAGAGGGAGAGAAACTTTTCGTTCACCAGCGCCTTGATCGGGCAGGTGTAGATCGAGCGCTTGCCGCGCGAGAGGGCGAAGAAGTGGGCGGCGGCGGCGACGAGGGATTTCCCGGAGCCGGTGGGCGTATTCAGGATTACATGACGTCCGGCGAGCAGCTCGAGCACGGCCTCCTCCTGCTCGGCGTAGAGCTCGAGGCCCTTGGCCGCCATGGCGTCGAGGAAGCGGGAGAGCAGGGCGTCGTCGCTCGCGGCCTCCGCGAAGCTCAGCGGGGCGAGGGGCGGGGAGGGCGGCATGGTGGCTGCGGAGGACAAGGCGCCAAAAATCCCCCGATTCCACGCCCCGGCAAGCGCGGCGTGGCTCGTGCGCAGCTTTTCAGCGTGCGCCGCTCCAGATGGGAGAGAATGGCGTCGTGCCCGGCCGGTAGGCCTTGCCGCCACGCTCCAAGGCGAGGCGGGTCAGGAAAACGGCCAGCGGCAGGGTGAGAAACGCGCCGGCGACAAGGAGCGGGCCCGGGCCGCTTTGACGGGCGAAGATCGTGGAGAACACGGCGGGAAGCGTCTGGACGACGATGATCCACAGGATCAGCAGCGCATACGTGCCGCGGCCGAGGCCGCGCCAGAGGGCGATGGGAAGGACCAGGGACATAGGTAAAATCGCGACAAGGTGCCTTTGCCCCAGTGCGACGGCGGCCTCGCGGCCGGACGCCAGCGCCAGGCACAGGCAGCTGATGCCTCCGAGGATGATGCAGGGCACGAGAAACATGGACAGCAACGCAAGGGCCAGACGGCTGGCGGAGAGCGGCAGCGTGCGCAGGAATTTCAAGTGCATAAGCGCGGGCATAAGCGCGAAAATAAACATGAACCAGTAGGGGGTGGAATTCGATCCGGCGCTTCCCTTGATGGCGGCGTCCCAGCTTTTGCCGTTGGAAATCACCAGGATAAGCGGGGTGAAAAGGAGAATGCCCACTCCGATGAGCGTGGCGGGGAGGCAGGTGCGGGTGAGGAGATAGGCGAGGCCGCCGCAGCCTGTTTCCAGCTTCAGTCCGGACCTCGGGAGAGAAGCCCGTGCGGACGAAGCCGAGGCAGGGGTGGCGGCGCGGGCCAGGACGAACGCCTCGGCGCGGGCCCAGCCGAGGACGGTGAGAATCGCGCCGACCAGAAGAAACGCGATCTGCACGCCGACGTAGCTCTCGATCCAGCGCGTGAGCAGGAAACCGCCGCCGGCCATCAAGGCCCAAACCAGGCCGCCGCCGACGGTCTTCACGCGAGCCGACCATCCCTGCGAGGCATCTTTCCTTAAGCTGAAAAGCACGGTGAACGCCGAGCCCAGCCAAAGCCAGATCGAGACCGCGCAAAGGAGAAGCGCATCCCAACGCGCTGACACCGAGGGAAACAGGACCGTCGGAATAATCCCCCCGATCAACAGCAGAACGGAGATAAGCGCGGATGGCACCCCGACGCCGGCCCACCACCAGGTGCGGCCGAGTTGGCGCGCACCAATGGGAAGAAGCGACGTGACGCGCAGCATGCCTTGCTGGAGATCGAGCGAAAGCGGCAAGGCGGCCATGATGAAGGCGAACTGGAAAATGACCCCGATGAGGTGGGAGTTTGCCTCTTTGGGCGTGGCGGCCGCCGCGCCCAGGGCCGTGAGGGGAAGCGAGCAAAGCGCCAGAATCCACGCCTTGCGCCGCAGATAATCGAGCAGGAGGCGTTTCATGCCGCGGCCTCCGTTGCGATCGGCGAGTTCTCTTTTACCAAGGCCACGAACAAATCCTCCAGCGTGAGGCGGGTGAGCGAAAAATCGCGCGCGCCGCGGGCGCGGAGCCAGTCGGCGGCGCCGCTGGTCTGGTCGAGCAGCGCATGATGGCGGCCGGCGGCGTGGCGCAGGAGCACAAGTCCGTCCGCGGCGGGCGCGGGCAACGGAGCGTCGGTGAAGAACTCCGCGAGGCGGTAGCGGTCCACGATCTCGTCGGTGCGGCCCTCGAGCAGAAGCCTGCCGTTTTTGAGCATGCCGACGTGGTCGGCGAAGCGCTCGATGTCGGTGAGGCCGTGCGAGGAAATGAGCACGCTGCGTTCGCCGCCTTCGACGGCGCGGAGGAGCTCGCCGAACATCTCCTGTTTCGACACCGGGTCGAGGCCGGTGGTGGGCTCGTCGAGCACGAGCACCTCGGGGCGGCGCGCGAGGGCGAGGAGGAGCGCGAGCTTGGTGCGGGCGCCGAAGGAGAGCAGGGCGATTTTGTCGTCGGCGCCGAGGCCGAAGGCGCGCATGAGCTCGGCGCAGTAGGCGTCGTCCCAGCCGGGGTAAAAGCCGCGCACGAAGCGGACGGCTTTTCCGACCTTGCCCCATGTGGCGAAGTTGAGCTCGGGGCTGACGTAGGCGGCGCGGCGCTTGAGCTCCACCTCGTTGGCTCGGTGGTCGAGGCCGAGCAGCCGAATGGAGCCGGCGTCGTTCCGGCCGAGGCCGAAAACGAGGTCGATGGCGGTGCTCTTGCCGGCGCCGTTCGGGCCGATGAGCCCGTAGATGGCGCCGCGGGGCACGGTGAGATCGAGCGGGCCAAGCGTGAAGCCGGGATGGCGTTTCACGAGTCCGCGAAGTTCGAGGGCGGGAACGGAAGCGGGGACGGGGTTCATTTTTTCTCCTTCAAAATTTCCTGGGCGAGCGCGGCGACTTCGGCGGGCTTGAGGCCGGCTTCGGCGGCTTCGCGAAAAGCCTCGCGCAACAGACCGCGGGCGACGGCGAGCTTGGCCTCGCGGCTGCGGGCGGGGCCTTTGTCGGCCACGAAGGTGCCGAGACCTTGGCGGCGAAAGATGATGCCCTCGCGCTCCAGTTCCTCGTAGGCGCGCTTCACGGTGATGACGCTGACCAGCAGGTCCTCCGCGAGCTGACGAAAGGACGGCAACGGCGAGCCGGGGGCCAGACGTCCCTCGCCGATCTCCCGCTTCAGGCGATCCACGATCTGCTGGTAGAGCGCCCCGTCGGCGGCGGGCGAGATCGGGCCGAGGAGAAGGGAGACTTTCCGTTCGGGAGGCATGGGGCAAAGACTATACCTACTGTATGTATTAAATATGCACAGTAAGTCCAGGAAAATCGCCGCTCCTCGCGAGGCGCGGCGATTTTGGACTGGCGACGCCGTTAAAACCGGCCGGCGCTATTTCGAGGGTCCGGGGTTGAATCCTTTGGCCCTCAGCGCGTCTCGGACGAGTTCGCCGCGTTCCGGGTCGGCGAAAATTTCTCCCGACAGCAACCCGCCCGGCCACGTTTTACCGGAGGCGTGGATCCAGGCCAGCGCCGCGGGCTTTATCTCGGCCCACGATTTTCGGGAACGGTAGGCGGCGTGGATTTTGGCGGCGGCGTCCGAGTTCTTGTTTTTGAGCCGATAGAATAGGCGCACGACATTTTGCAGGATGTTCGTGTCGTTGGCGGACTGCGTGAGCAGCCACGAAACGTAGGCATCCGGGTTTTCGATGGCCCACGGGGAAAGCAGGGCGGCGACCGTCTCACCCTTGCCCGCGTCGTCGGCTAGCGCCGCCTCGGCCCATTTCGGCTGTGCTTGGTCCAACCAGCGCCGCGCGGCTTCATGGTCGGTCGCGGCCCAGGCGGAGGCGAGTTCGAGCGCCATCGTCGTCTTCGCCGGCCCGTCGGGAAGAGATGAATACATGGCCACCGCCTGGTCCGGTGCTTCGGGCGCGACACTGAGGATGGAACCTTCGTAGGCGAGGCTCATCAGATTCGCATCGCCCGTGTTTCGCATCCAGGCAAGGGATCCCTCGAGGTCGCGATCACTCCATTTGCGGATCTGCTTTTTTAAGGACTCGGTCCTGGCCGGGCTGTCCTCAAGCAGGCGCAGAATCTCGACTCGCGCGGCGTGATCCCGCGTGCCGTCCCGATTCTCCTTGGAAGTGCCACCCCACCGAAGAAGAAATTTCTGCGTGCTTGCCGCCTGCGCGGGAAGTCCTTGAAGCCACTTGAGCGCCGCGACGGGGTCCCTGTCCCTCCAAAGATCGAAGCTGTCGCAGCAGGCCAAAAAAGCGCCATCGATCATCATGAGCGATTGACCGGAATCAGGTGAAAGGGAGGGTGTTTTATCGAGATATTCGACGAAGAGCGCCGACACGAATTTACCCAAGTCCGATAAACGCGAGACGCCCATGCGTGCCGCTTCGGCGCGAAGACGCCGCTGGTCAAACGAGGGCTCTTCGGACGCTGAAAAGGCCATGCGACCGAGCTTCCCCCAGGTCATGAAGCCGACCACGTCGGCCTCGGACCACCGACCGAGCAGGTCGGGCATCCGGGGGTGTTTGACACACTCGTCGCCGAGACGTTCGATGGCGGCGGCGCGATCACGGGTGAACCAGCCTTCGAGGATGCCGAAGCGAGCGGTTTCGTAGAATTTGTCCGAGACGTCCTTGGCCAAGGCGATGGCCTCGCCCGAGTCGGTGTGCGCGAGTTGCCAGAGCATGCGCGCGGCGAGTCCGGCTTCCGCTTCGGCGTCGCGAAGCGTGCGCGCCCATTCGAAGGCGGGGCGCGGGCTGCGCTTCACCCAGACAAAGCCGGCTTGTTCGCGGAGTTTGACGCCGTCCGCTCCGGTGATCTCGTCCCAGATGCCGGCGGACCATCTGGCGGCGACCTCGGGAGCGGCCTCGCACCAGTGCTCGAAGATCGACCAGAAGCGCCCGCGACTCGCGGAGTTGTTATCTCGCCAAAGGCCGAGCAGCCGGGCGCCCAACTCGTCGGCGGCGAAGGAGCGCAGGAGAAAACCGCGTTCGGCTTGGGAACTGAAGTCCCAGCGTTCAACCAAGGCGGCCCAGGCGCCGCCGGGCGTTTCCTGCCGTGCTTGCCCGGTGGATACGGAGGCGGGTGCGGGTGCCTGGGATTCGGGGCCGGCCAGGCGGGAGAAAGCGACCGCACCGCCGGCGAGTGCGATGGCGAGCGAGGAGCCCGCGATCAGTTTGCCGCCGCCGGTGGCGAGCCAGGCGGCGAGAAAGCCCGTTCCGGCGACGGCGACGGTGGCGGAGAGCGCGGTTTGGGTGATGCCTGCCGCGAGGCCGGCGGGCACGGCCAGGGCGCCCTGGCCGGCGAGGGCGGCGCCGAGCGCGGCTCCGGCGGAAACAATGCCGCGGCGCACGAGCTGCGCGCGGAGTTTCTCGAGCGCTCGTTCGACGCGCATTCGCGCCGCGTCCTCGGCAAGGCCGAGGCGGGAGCCGATCTCGGCGTGGGTTTTTTCGGCGAAGAAGCGGAGGAGCACGGCCTCGCGGTCGGCCTCCTTTAATGACGCCAACGCATCGTCGATGACGGGCTGGAGTCGCTCCCAGCGCGGTTCCGTCGGACCTGAGCTTTCGATTTCATGCATGTTCCGGACCTCCTCGTGGCGTTGTTGGCGGCGGTGTTCGCCGCGGCGCACACCCGCAGCGGTGTAGCGGGTGGTGGTGTGCAGCCAGGCGGCGAGGGCCGGGTGCTGGGCGAGGGCGGCCGCCTTGCGGGCGAGATCCACGAAGACCTCTTGGGCGACGTCTTGGGCGCGGCTGGTGTCGCCGTCGAGCGAGCGGCAGGCGCAGCGGTAGACGAGCGGAAGGTTTTGGCGGACGAGCTCCGCGAAAGCGGCCTGGTCTTTTTGCTCGGCGTAGCGACGGAGCAGCTCGGCGTCCGGAGTGGGCATGTGCATGTCTAGTTACCGCCGCAGACGAGCGGAACCGAACAGGAAAACACGATTTTTCTCGGGCCGATGACGGCGTGGGGCGCGCGCGGCGCGGCGACGATTGCCTCAGTAGCCTGCAGCGGGCTCCGAGACGGGGGCCGCGCCGGTGAATTCCGCGAGGATGGCGGCGGCGGCGCTGGTGCCGAGACGGGTCGCGCCGGCGTCGATGAGAACGCGGGCGTCGGCGAGGGTTTTTATGCCGCCGGAGGCCTTGAGCTGAATCGTTCCGCGGCGGGCGGCGGCCCAGGCGGCGATGTGCTCGGCCTTGGCCCCGGCGGCGCCGAAGCCGGTGGAGGTTTTGATGAACTCGACGCCGGCGTCCTCGCAGAGACGAAGGGCGGCGTTGCGCTGGTCGGCGTCGAGGTAGCAGGTCTCAACGATGACCTTTACGAGCTGGCGGTGGTTATGCGCGCGCTGGGAAAGGGCGCGGAGCTCGGTGTCGACGAGGCCGAGGTCGCCCTCACGGAGGGCGGCGTAGTTCATGACAATGTCGACTTCGTGCGCGCCCGCCGCGTGCATGGCGTCGATCTCCGCGGCCTTGGCGGCGGTGGAGAAGCGGCCGCTGGGAAAACCGATCACCGTGCCGATTTTGACGCCGGCGCCCGCGAGGACCTCGGCGGCGTGAGAGACGCTGGTCGGATAGAGCATCACGCAGGCGAAGCGGTGCAGGGCGGCCTCGTGGCAGAGAGCGGTGATATCGGCGGCGCTCGCATCGAGACGGAGGTTGGTCGAGTCGAGATGGGCGGCGAGTTCGGCGGAGGTCATGGGGCGGCGGATAACAGCGGGAATTTAACGCGGAGGCCCGGAGGGAATCCGAGCGTGGGAGCAGGAGATTAGGCTGTGACTCGTAAATAAGCCGGAGCAGCGTGAGCGAGAAAGGATGCTCGGCCAAGACGACCGAGGCGGAGGCGGACCGGAGGTCCGTGCCGCCGAGGGCAACGCCGGCCCAGCGCCCTTTCTCGTTTCACTCGTAGAGCTTCAGCGATGCGCCGGTGTCATTTACGAGACACAGCCTAACTCTCCGCGTCTCTGCGTTGAAGGACTCTTTGTCTACCAAGTGTCGGTGCGGAAAGGCGCGGCGGGAAGGCCTTCGCGGTTGAAGAGGCCGGCGAAGGGGGCGTTGCGCCAGGCGTAGCGGACGGCGACGGGTTCGGGCACCTCGGCGCTGGAGACGAACACGGTGTCGCGCTCGATTTTCGCGTCGGCGGGGTGGAAGACCTTGTCGGCGCCGGCGATTTCGAAACCGGCCAGGGTGTTGAGCGGAGCGGTGAGGCGCCCGTGGACGTGGTCGAAGGTCACGCGGTAACCGGCGCCTTCGCGCTCGGCTTTTTGGAAAACCGGGCCGCTGTCGACGATTTGGAAACCGTAGTCGCGGGCGAGGGCGAGGCGGGCGAGGCGGCGGCCGACGTCCTTCTTGTTGCGCGGGTGGATGTCGCGCACGTCGCCGATGTCGATCACGACGGCCTGGCCGGTGGCGGGCAGGGCGAGCGTCTTGGTTTGGGCTTCGCGGAGGAAGGCCCAGGCGTCGCCCTGGGGATCGCGTGTGGAGAAGTTGGCCAATTGCACCCAATAGAAAGGGAAGTCACCCTGCCCAAACTTCGCGCGCCATCCCGTGATCATCGCGGAGAAGAGCCCATGGTAACGGACGGCCTGCTCCGTGCGGCCGGCGTTGGACTCCCCTTGATACCAGATCGTGCCGCGGAGGGCGTAGGGCACGAGCGGATGGATCATCGCGTTGTAGAGACCCGAGGGGGTGGCGTGGTGGCCCGGGCCGCTCGGGGCGCCCGGAGCACGCTCGGTGAAGGGCAGGCCGGCGGCTTGGGCCGCGGCGCGGCGCTGGCGCCAAGCCTCGCGATCCGCGTCATGTTTCGCCTTGAGCGCGGGGTAGTCGGCAAGGGTTTGGGCCCACGCTTCGCCGACGTAGGCGAGCGCGGGGTCGGTAGCCAGGGTGTCCGGGTCGGTCCAAGACTCGGCGCGGGTGCCGCCCCAGGTCGCGTTGACGATGCCGACGGGGACGCCGACGAGCGCGTGGATATCGCGGGCAAAGTAGTAGCCGACCGCGGTGAAGTCGCCGGTGGTGGCGGGCGACGCGGACTGCCAAGAGCCACCGGCCCGGGCAAGAGGCGTGTCGGAGACCTTGCGAGGGATCTTGATGTGACGGATGGGGAGATTGGCCGAGCCGGGGATGTCGAGCGCGTGGTCGTAGGTGTCTTTGACCACCCACTCCATGTTGGACTGTCCGGAGGCGAGCCAGACTTCGCCGACGAGGATGTCGGAAAGCGTGAGGGCGTTGTTGCCCGCGATGGTGAGGGAGGCGGGTGTGGCGCTGGCGGGCAGGGGGTCGAGGGTCACGCTCCAGCGGCCATCCTGTCCCGCGACAGCGGACTTGCTTTGGCCGGCGAAAGTAACGGTGACCTGTTCCCCGGAGTCGGCGGTTCCCCAGACGGGCACGGGCTTGTCGCGCTGGAGGACGGCGTGGTCCTGGAACAGCGTCGCGGGCGTGACATCGGCGAAAAGGGCCGGCGAGACGGCGATGGCAATGGCGAGTGACGAAACAAGGCGGACAGGGGCGGGAGTCATTGGGGGCGAAATCGATGCGATCAGGGGTTGGCGCTCACAGCGCGTCTAAAAAAGGCCTTGAGTTCCTTCGCGCTCGGCATGCTCGGGGCGGTGCCAAACTTCGTGACGGAGAGTGCGGCGACGGCTTGGCCGTGGCGAGCGGCGGCGAGAATATCGCCTTCGTATTCCACGAAACCAGCGGCGAAACCGCCGACGAAGGCGTCGCCTGCGCCGGTGGTGTCGACAACCTTCACGGCGTGGGCGGGAAGATGCGCACCGCCGGAGGCTTGTGAGACGAAACAGCCGCGCCCCCCGAGCGTGATGATTACAACGGGCGGGCCGAGGCGACGGCAAAGCGCCTGCAGCGAGGCAGCGCTCTCGGCCGCGAGCGCCGCCTCGGTGTAGGGCGTGCGGCGGGAGGAGGAAATTCCGAGCCGGTTTACCAGCGCGACGAACTCGGTTTCATTAGGGACGAGTATATCGACGTGGTTCAGCAACTCGGGGTCGAAATCGGACCGCATCGGAGCGGGGTTCAGCAGGGTGGCCGCGCCCGCTCGCCGGCCGGCTCGCAGCACGTGGGCGACGGCACCCGGATCGTTCTCGAACTGCGCGAGCACCAGGCGCGCGCCCTTGAAAAGCGAGGGCGGGAGGTCGCGCGGGGTGAGCGCGGCGTTGGCGCCGAGGGCGACCACGATCTCGTTTTGACCATGATCGTCGACGAGGATGGCGGCGGTGCCCGTGGGGATGTTCGGCTTCGGGACAAAGCGCGCGGCGATCTTGTTCTCCGCGTAAAAACGGCGAGCCACCTCGGCGAAGGCGTCCGTTCCCACCGCGCCCACGAACATGGTCGGGGCGCCGGCCCGGCCCGCCGCGATCGCCTGGTTGGAGCCCTTGCCGCCGGGGCCGGCCGTGAAGCGGCCGAGGATGGTTTCGCCCGCCTTGGGAAAGGCGGTGCAACGCCAGGTGAGATCTTGCACATAGCTGCCGACAACGATGACGGCCGGGGCGGGGCGAGAAGGCATGGCTGGCGCAGACAACACTCGCGGCCCCGCCGCGGCAAGCCCCGGCCGGGCCATGCGGAGACGGAGCCGGGAGGATGACCGGGATGGCCCTGTAACATTTGTGAAACGGGCCGCCTTTCCCCTAGGCGGATCGGCGCGGGAGGGATAGCGTTTCGCTCATTCGTTCCAGTTTCCGCAACCGTCCCCCCGCCCACGCGCCATGTCGGATTCCTCCGCCACCTCCGCCAAAAAAATCCTCGTCGTCGACGACGAGACCGACGTCACCGAGTTGCTCGCCTACACGCTCAGGGCGAAAGGGTTCGTGGTGGAGACGCTCAACGACCCCAATCGCAGCATCGGCGTGGCCCGCACGTTCCTGCCCGATCTGGTGGTGCTCGATGTGATGATGCCCGATCTCAACGGCATCCAGATCTGCCGCATGATCCGCGCCGACGCGAAACTCAAGAAAGTGCCCGTCATCTTCCTCACCGCCAAGACGGAGGAGGGAGACCGTATCCAGGGCCTGGAGACCGGCGCCGACGACTACCTCTGCAAGCCTTTCAGCACGAAAGAACTCGTGCTGCGCATCCAGACGATTCTGCGCCGGGTCAACGACGGCGCGCCCGAGGCGCCGAAGCTCCTTAGCGCCGGCCAGATCGTCCTCGACGGGGAACGCCACGCGGTCTCGGTCGCGGACCAGCCGGTCGAGCTGACGGCCACCGAATTCAAACTGCTCCGCCTTCTCATGGAGCGCCGCGGCCGGGTGCAGACTCGCGAGCACCTGCTCATCAACGTCTGGAACTACGAGACCGAGATCGAGACGCGCACCGTCGACACCCACGTCCGCCGCCTTCGCGAAAAGCTCGGGACGGAAGCGGAATGGATCGAGACCATCCGCGGCGTCGGTTACCGTTTTGCCGCGGAGGCCGCGAAAACCTGAACCCGGCCGACGCAGGGCGAAGCGGCCCGCGATCGATTTCCGGTTTCGCCGCCCGGATTCCCCGCCGGGTTCACGATCAGGATATTCGCGATCGCACCCGCCTTCGTCCTCGTCCGGCGTCCGACGAGTCCTTTTCGTTGAGTCCCATGCTCGCCGCCGCTCTCGTCGCCGCCTTGATCGCGCTGGGCCTGGTCCTGCGCCGGCTCGCGAGCCATCGGCGCGCGGTCGAGGCCTTGCGCGATTCGCTGCGCGCCCGTCGGCCGCTCTTGCGCGAGGACCTGCCGGGCGCGCTGGCGCCGGCGTGGGACGAGTTGTGCGTGCTGGCCGGCGAGCTCACCGCCGAGCTCGGACGGCTCGATCGCCAGCACAGCGGGCAGCTTGCGCAACTGGAGGCCACGCTGGGCTCGCTGCAGGAAGCGGTGCTCATCATCGACTCGAACAACTATGTCCTGCTCGCCAACCAGGCATTCCACGCGATCTTCCCCCGATCCGACAAGATCCTCGGCGAACGCCTCGAATTCGCGCTGCGCAACGACGCGTTCCTGCGCCTTGTCGACAAGGTCCGGACCGCGGGCGCCCAGCCGCGCCAGGAGATCGAGTTCGTCGACGCAAACGGCTCGATCTGGGTCGAAGTCACCGCGTCGCCGATCGCCCTCTTCGACGGCCAATCGCTGCCCAGCCTGCTTTTCGTGCTGCACGACATCACCCGCCAGAAACGCCTGGAAAACGTGCGAAAGGATTTCGTCGCCAACGTCTCGCACGAACTGCGCACCCCGCTCTCCGTGATCAAGGGCTACGTCGAGACCCTCGTCGACGCGCAGGAGAGCATGCCGGCGTCGGACAGGGATCGTTTTCTAAAAACCATCCAGCGGCACGCCGATCGCCTGAATTCGCTGCTCGAGGACCTGCTCGCGCTCTCGCGTCTGGAGTCCTCGCGTCCGGGCTTGGCGAAGGAACGCGTCGAGCTTGGCCCCTTGCTCGCGTCGGCGCTCGAGGACTTTCGCGCGCGCCCCTCCGCCGAGGGGCATCGCTTCGGCCTCTCCGTGGATCCCGATACGCCTCCTGTTTTCGCCGACCCGCTCAAGCTCGGGCAGGTCTTGGACAACCTCGTCTCCAACGCGCTCAAATACACGCCTCGCGGCGCGCTCATCGATCTTGGCGTTCGTAGGTATTCCACGGATACGGTGGAAGTTTTCGTGCGCGACAACGGCCCGGGCATCCCGGCCGAGGATCTGCCTCATATTTTCGAGCGCTTTTATCGCGTCGAGAAAGGTCGCGGGCGCGACAAGGGCGGGACCGGCCTCGGTCTCAGCATCGTGAAGCACATCGTGCAGCTCCACGGCGGCAAGGTCTGGGCCGAGAGCGAGGTCGGCGCCGGCACGACCGTCTCCTTCAGCCTTCCGCTTTATCCGGCCGCGCGCGCCGCCGCCGCCGCAGTCGCCTGAGACAGGCAAGGACGCCGCCCCTCGAAATCCCGCGCGTTGACCTTCGCCTCCGGCTTTGCGTGCGTGACGGCTCTCCCCGTCCCGCGCTCGTGCCACTCGATCTCTACGTCAACATCCGCGATCAACGCCTCGCCGCCCTGCGCGGGGAGTTCTTCCCGCGCCTGCCTTTGGCCGAAGGCCGCCCCCTCACGCTGGAGATCGGCTGCGGCCACGGACACTATTTGAACGCCTTCGCCGCCGCGCATCCGGGCGAGTTCTGCGTCGGCATAGATCTCCTCGCGGACCGGATCGAACGAGCCGAGCGCAAGGCGAAGCGCGCCAAGCTCGCCAACCTCGCCTTTGTACAAGCCGAGGCCTCGCTCTTTCTCTCTGCGCTTCAAGCTTGGGGCGGGCCGGAGGACGCCTCGGCCGGGGCGTCCGCGCCGACGCCGTCCTCGCCGCGCCTTGGGCGGATCTTCGTTCTATTTTCCGACCCCTGGCCCAAGCGCCGCCATTGGAAACACCGCGTCCTTCAGCCGAGTCTCCTCGATACGCTGGCCGCCTTGGCGGCGCCCGGAGCCCGCCTCCATTTCCGCACCGACCACCCGGAGTATTACGATTATGCGCGTGACGTTGTGGTGAACCACCCTCGCTGGAACTTGGCGTCGCCAGCGGAGGAATCGTGGCCTTTCGAATACGTCTCCGTTTTTGAAGAACGCGCATTAGCCGGTGCGCCGCAGTCGCTTACGGCAATGTTTTCCTGACAGAAACACCTTGGTATTAGAGAAGACTCCGACCCGGCCCGCGTTCGCTAATGACCCCGACGCCACCGGGCGCCCCTCTACTTCCAAGATTGACGCACCCTCCCTCGGCTACCTACTTCGTGCTCTTTTCCCCTCTTTCCATGGCTCTCCGCGTATCCGCTTCCGCCCTAAAAACCCTCGTCGCGCTTCCGCTTTTCGCGGTGCTCGCCGCGACGGCGCATGCGGCCGAAGGCGGCCATGAGGCCGCCTCTTCGCTGAAGGATTTTCTCGGCCTCCCGATCACCAATTCCATCCTTACGAGTTGGTTGATCACGTTGGCGATCATCGTCGTCGTTCGCCTCGCGGTCGGCACCCCGAAGATCATCCCCGGCCGCGGCCAGTCCGTTCTCGAAAGCGCCATCACCGGCTTGCGCGACCTCTACGAGCCCATCGTCGGCAAGAAAGCCATGCCGATGGCCTTTCCGGTTCTCATCACGCTTTTCGTTTTTATCGTCCTGCACAACTGGTCCGGCCTGCTGCCCCTCGTCGGCACTGTCGGCTGGGGGCATACGGTTGACGGTCACTTTCAGGTCATAACCCCGCTCATCCGTCCCCACACCTCGGAGCTGAACGGCACCATCGCCTTGGCGATCGTTTCCTTCGGCGCTTGGTTTGTCATCGTGATGCGCTACGCCGGCCCCGGCCTGCTCATCAAGGATCTCTTCGGCAACAAAGCCGACAAGAAGGAGCTCGCCCCCGCGATGTATTGGGGGCTCTCGCTGGTGTTCCTGGTTGTTGGTCTGATCGAGGTTGTCTCGATCTTCATTCGTCCGGTGACGCTCTCCATGCGTCTGTTCGGCAACGTGTTCGGCGGAGAAAACCTCCTCCACGCGATGCACTTCCTGCCGCCTTTCTACTTCCTTGAGCTCCTCGTCGGCGCCGTCCAAGGCCTCGTATTCACCCTTTTGACCGCGGTGTATATCGGCCTCATTTGCAACCACGGCGACGACCACCACGACGACGAGCACGGCCACGCCGAGGCTCACCACTGAGTCGCTCCGGATATCCCTTTCGCCGGACGCCACCCGCGGGCCCACGCGCCACACCAAACGCGAGCGACCGGCAAAACCAAAACATCCAACCACCCACCCACATGATCATCGCTGAAATCACTGGAAACATCGCCTCCGCCGCCGGCCTCATCGCCGCCGCCATCGCCGTCGGTCTCATCGGCACCAAGGCCGCCGAGGCCGTAGGCCGCAATCCCGCCGCCTCCGGCAAGATCCTCGTCCAGTCCATCCTCGGTATGGCGCTCGCCGAAGGTCTCGGCCTCCTCGCCCTCTTCCTCGCCAAGTAATAGCCGGCGCAGTTTCGGTCTCGCGTGCGCTCGTCGCGCGCGGGACCACTTCCTCTTTAAGCTTCGTTTTCTCATCCCGCCCGACGTCCGCCCGCCATGTTCTCTCTTCTTCTGGCCGCCACCACTCCCGCCCACGACGCCGTTGAGACCGCCGCCCACGGCGCCGCTCCGGCTTCCGACGGCCTCGTTCATGAGCTCGTCACGAAGTTCGGCATCGACGGCGTCAACGTCGGGATGCAGTTCCTCAGCTTCGCGATCCTGGCCTACGTGCTCTATCGCTTCGCGATCAAGCCGACGGTCGCGACCATGGACGAGCGCAACCGCCAGATCGAGGCCGGCCTGAAGAACGCCGAGGCCACCGCCGCCAAGCTCGCCGAGGCCGCCGCCGCCGCAGCAGCCCAGCTCAAGGCCGCCCAGGTCGAGGCCAACAAGATCGTCGACGAGGCCCGCAAGGCCGCCAAGGAGCTCTCCGAGCGCGAGACCGCCGCCGCCACCGAGCGCGGCAACGCCCTCATCGTGAAGGCCCAGCAAGCGATCGAGCTTGAGCACAAGAAGATGCTCGCCGACGCCCAGAAGGAAATCGCCCGCCTCGTGGTCGCGACCACCGAGCGCGTCCTCGCCAAGAAGCTCAGCGACGCCGATCGCGCCTCCTACAACGAGGCCGCCGCCCGCGAGCTCACCAACGTCTAAGCCCGTAGCTCCGTCTTCGGCTCCCTGCTCCAAGCTCCCATCTCCCCGCTCCAAATGGCCGCCGTCCCCGCCCAAATCCGCGCCTACGCCAAGCAGCTGGTCCAGCTTAGCCTGGAGAACGGCGTGGTTTCCGCCGAGCGCGTCGCCGCAGTGCTCGATTACCTCGAGAAGAACCCGCCCGCGCGCGCTCAGCTCGTCCTCGCCGCCTATCACAAGCTGGTCGCGACCGAGCTCGCCAAGGGCGAGGCCCGCGTCGAGCACGCCGGCCCCGTTTCCGCCGAGTCCCTGTCGGCCATCGCCGCCGCCCTCGGCAAACGCTACGGCCGCCCGGTCGTCGCGAGCGCCACCCCGAACCCCTCGCTCCTCGCCGGCCTCCGCGTCCGAATCGGCGACGACATCTTCGAGTCCTCCGTCTCCGGCCAGCTCGCCGCCCTCTCGGCCGCCTCCTGACCCACTCCGACAGTATTCAGTTTCCAATTACTCCCTAGATCCTTTCACAAATGAGCACCGTCCTCGCCCAGATCGAACAACAGATCGCCAAGCTCTCCGCCAAGGCCGTCCGCAAGAACACCGGCGTCATCACGACCGTCGCCGACGGCGTCGCCAAGGTAAACGGCCTCTCCGAGGTGATGTATAACGAGATGGTCGCCTTCCCCAACGGCGTCATCGGCATCGCGCTCAACCTCGGCGAAGACGAGGTCGGCTGCGTCGTGCTCGGCGACGTCTCCCAGCTCAAGCAGGGCGACGAGGTCCAGACCACCGGCAAGCTCCTCTCCGTTCCCGTCGGCAAGGGTCTCCTCGGCCGAGCGGTCGACGCCCTCGGCAACGCGATCGACGG
>CAMLQS010000047.1 GCA_946482165.1 uncultured Verrucomicrobiota bacterium
TCAAAACATCACTTCCGTGTCCCGTGAAAAACGGGTGTTCAAGCCAACTGCTGAGTTCCAGCGCCAAGCTAACCTTGGCAGTATGGCTGCTTACAAGAAGCTCCACGCCGAATCTGTCAATGCTCCAGAAACTTTCTGGAAGCGAATGGCCAACGAGCACCTTGTTTGGCGCAAACCCTTCAAGACGGTGCTTCAGTGGAAGGCGCCCAACGCGAAGTGGTTCGTCGGAGGCGCCCTGAACGTCTCGGAAAACTGCCTCGACCGCCATCTCGGCACCGCGCGCGAAAACAAGGCCGCGATCATTTTCGAGGGCGAGCCCGGCGATGTCCGGACCATCACCTACAAGCAGCTTCATCTGCACGTCTGCCGTCTTGCGCACGTGTTCGAGAACCTCGGGGTCGGAAAGGGCGACCGCGTGGCCATCTATCTGCCGATGATCCCGGAGGCCGTGGTCGCCATGCTGGCCTGCGCCCGCGTCGGCGCGATCCATACCGTGATCTTCGGCGGCTTCTCGCCCGAGGCGGTGAAGGACCGCATCAACGACTGTCAGGCCAAGCTCGTCGTCACCGCCGACGGCGGCTGGCGCCGCGGCAAAATCATCGAGCTGAAGTCCGCGGTGGACAAGGCCCTCGCCGGAGCCCCTTCCGTGCAGGCCTGCCTCGTCGTGAAGCGCACCGGCCAGCCGGTGAACATGCACGACGGGCGCGACATCTGGTGGCACGACGCCTGGAAGGGCGGCCCCAATCAGCACAAGGCGAAGGCCTTCGATTCCGAGCACCCGCTTTTCATTCTCTACACCTCCGGCTCCACCGGGAAGCCGAAGGGCGTGCTCCACACCTCCGCCGGCTACCTGCTGGGCGCGAAGTTGTCCTCCCACTACGTTTTCGATCTCAAGGAAAACGACCGCTACTTCTGTTCCGCCGACATCGGCTGGATCACGGGTCATAGCTACGTCGTCTACGGTCTGCTCTCCAACGGCTCCACGGTCTTCCTCTACGAGGGCGCGCCGAACCAGCCCGAGCCCGATCGCTTCTGGGAGATGATCGACCGTCACTGTATCACGATTCTCTATACGGCGCCGACCGCGATCCGCGCCTTCATGCGCTGGGGCGACAACTACGTGGAGAAGCATCGCCTCGATTCGCTGCGCCTGCTCGGCAGCGTCGGCGAGCCGATCAATCCCGAGGCGTGGATGTGGTATCACAAGATGATCGGCAATGGCCGTTGCCCCATCGTCGACACCTGGTGGCAGACCGAGACCGGCTGCATCATGATCACGCCGCTCCCCGGCGTTACCCCGACCAAGCCCGGTTCCGCCACGCTGCCCTTCTTCGGCGTGAAGCCGATCGTCGTCGACGAGAGCGGCAAGGAGGTCCCGCGCGACAGCGGCGGCAAGCTCGTCATCACGCAACCCTGGCCCTCCATGTTGCGCACGCTCTGGAATGACGCCCCGCGCTTCAAGCAGGCCTATTTCTCCGAGTTCCCGAAACAACCCGGCTGGTATTTCACCGGAGACGGCGCGCGTCAGGACAAGGACGGCTACTTCTGGATCGTCGGCCGCATCGACGACGTGCTCAACATCTCCGGCCACCGCATCGGCACCGCCGAGGTGGAAAGCGCCCTGGTCTCGCACCCGTCCGTCGCCGAGGCGGCCGCGGTGGGCAAGCCCGACGAACTGAAGGGCCAGGCCCTCGTGGTCTTCGTCTCGCTCAAGAACGGCGTGACCGCCTCCGACGAGTTGAAGGAGCAGCTGCGCGCCTACGTCGGCAAAGAGATCGGCTCCTTCGCCAAGCCCGACCAGATCCGCATCGCGGCCGCGCTGCCCAAGACCCGGTCCGGCAAGATCATGCGACGCATCCTTAAACAGATCGCCGCCGGCGGCGAGGTGAAGGGCGACACCAGCACGCTGGAGGATTTCTCCGTCGTCGCCGCGTTGCAGGCCGAGGATTGAAATCAATCGTGCAGGACCGACCGCCGGTCGGTCTCTCCGACCGGCGGTCGGGGTTACATTATCTATAAGCGCCGCCCCGGCCCACGGGGCGGCTTTCTTATTTCCATGTCGCACGCCTGCGCGGGACTGGAGCGGGCACACGCTTTGCGGCACTACGCATCCTTTGCGTTTTCCACCGCATCTTCTGCCAAACCATTCCCGCCATGCCTAAGCGTCAGCCCACCCACCAGGTCGATTGCGTCTTCGTCGGCGCCGGCGTGATGAGCGTCACGCTCGCCACCCTGCTCAAGGAGCTCCAGCCCGAGCTCACGATCGAGATCCTCGAGTCTCTCGAGGTGATCGCCGGGGAGAGCACCAACCCCTGGAACAACGCCGGCACCGGCCACGCCGCGCTTTGCGAGCTGAACTACACGCCGGAAAAAGCCGACGGCTCCGTCGATGTTTCGAAGGCGATCCAGATCTACGAGATGTTCGAGCAGTCGAAGCAGTTCTGGGCTCACCTCGTCGAACGTCGTCGTCTGCCCGACCCGCGCGGTTTCATCAACGCCGTGCCGCACGTGAGCTTTGTGCGCGGGACCGGCGACGTCTCCTACCTGCGTCGCCGCCATGCCGCGCTCGCCGCGCATCCGTTTTTCCGCGCGATGGACTACACCGAGGACGCCGGACGCATCGCCGACTGGGCTCCGCTTGTGATGGACGGACGTCGCGCGGACGAGCCGGTCGCGGCCACGCGTTCGCTCGAGGGCACGGACGTCGATTTCGGCGCATTGACGCAGGGCATGCTCGAATCGCTGAGCAAGCAGCCCGGCGTGAGCGTGCGCCTTGGCGCGCGCGTGACGAATGTCCGCCGCAACTCGGCCAAGCGCTGGAAGCTCAAGGTCGAGACCCGCGACGGCGAGTTCAAGGTAGCCGCCAAGTTCGCATTCTTGGGCGCGGGTGGCGGCGCGTTGCCGCTTCTCCAGAAATCGGACATCCCCGAGGGCAAGGGTTTCGGCGGGTTCCCGGTCAGCGGCCAGTGGCTGCGTTGCGACAACCCGGAGGTTGTCGCGCGTCACCACGCAAAGGTCTACGGCAAGGCGTCGGTCGGCGCCCCGCCGATGTCGGTGCCGCACCTCGACACGCGCTTCGTCGACGGCAAGCGCTCGCTGCTCTTCGGTCCGTATGCCGGCTTCTCGACGAAGTTCCTTAAAAACGGCTCGCTGCTCGACCTTCCGACTTCGATCAAGCCGAGCAACCTCGCGCCCATGCTCGCCGTGGCACGGGACAACGTCGATCTCACCAAGTATCTCATTGGGCAGGTGCTCCAATCCGAGGAGGCCCGTTTCGCCGCGTTGAAGGAATATTTCCCGGACGCGAAGCCCGAGGACTGGCGCCTGGAGGTCGCCGGCCAGCGCGTGCAAATCATCAAGAAAGACGCGTCGAAGGGCGGCGTGCTGCAGTTTGGCACGGAGGTCGTGGCATCGGCGGACGGCTCGATCGCCGCGCTGCTCGGCGCCTCGCCGGGGGCGTCGACCGCGGTGTCGATCATGCTCAACCTGCTCGCGAAGTGCTTCCCCGAGCAGATGAAGAGCGCCGCGTGGCAGGAGCGTCTGCGCGCGATGATGCCGAGCCACGGGCAACCACTGGCGAAGAATCCGGAGTTGCTCGCGAAGATCCGCGCCCACTCCGGGCGCCTGCTCAAGCTGGAGCACCCCGCGCTCGTTGCGACGGCGCGATGACGGGGATTCTCCGGCTGGAGTAACTTCGCGCACAGCCCGCAGGACGGTTGCAAATGGTCGGCGGCCTCTCCAATGAGAGCGCATGTCCCGGCTTCGCACCCGCCCCGCGCTGGCGTTTGTCAGCGCCTTTTTCCTCGCATCGATTCCCTCCGCCAGCGCCCTGGTGATTTTCGGCGGCGACGGCTCGGGCAACACGACCGATCCCGGCACGGGTTTGCCTTGGGACAACGCCGGCTCGGTCAACGGCGCGAGCGGCGTATTCCTTGGCCACTACACCACGGGGAGCTGGGTGCTGACGGCCGCGCACGTGGCGAACTCGGGCGCGCCCGGCATCACGCTGGGAGGCGTGTTTTATCCCGGCGTGGCCGGCTCGGGCGTGCGGGTGCTCAACGGCGACAGCTCGACGACGGACCTCTATCTTTTTCGCGTGACCGGCGCTCCGGAGACCTTGCCGAATCTCACCTTTGCCACCGCGCATCCGACCGCCGGCACGGTCGTGGATATGATCGGCTTTGGCCAGACGGAGAATCTCTTCAAACGCTGGGACGTGAGCATCGTGGCCGGCGCGGAGAACGACGTCTGGACCGAGACCGCCAACGAAGCGGTCACCGACTATGTGGGATACACCCTCAAGGCCGGCATCGGCCAGCGTTGGGGGCAGGCGCGCTATGTGACGGAAAACCAAATCGTGAATGTCGGCACGGGGCCCACCTCGACGTTCCTGACGCGGTTCGACCGGTTGAACGGCTCCACCGTCGGAGTGGTCGGGGATTCCGGAGGCCCGGTTTTTTATAGCGTGGGCGCTTCGTGGGCCTTGGCCGGGATTTTTAGCGGTTTGGCGACGCTGGGCACGCCGGACACCAAGCCGCCGCCGGTGAATCAAGCGGTGGCGACGGGAGCGACCGTCGGCCCGGCCGACAGCACGGCCGGGGCCTATCACCTCAACGTCATCGCGGACATGGTGGTTTACGGCGACTTCATCGAGGACGTGATTGGCGCGCCGATTCCGGAGCCTGCCGCGGCCGGCGGCGTGCTCGGACTCGCGGTGGCGGCTTGCGTGGGCGGACTTCGACGTCGTCGACCGCGCGGCTGATCCCCTGAAACGCGTTCCACGCTCGATCGCGTGATCCGCGCTTTGCCGGATCACCAGCGTCCGTGCTCGCCTTTGCGGAGTCCGAGAGCAAAGGCGCAGAGGAGCTGCACGGTGCGTTCGACGTCGGCGAGGTCGACGATCTCGCTCGGCGTGTGCATGTAGCGGAGCGGAATGCTCACCAACCCGGTGGCGACGCCGCCGCGTCCCATCTGGATGGCGCGGGCGTCGGTGCCGGTCGGGCGAGGCTCGGCTTCGAATTGATGCGGGACGCCCGCGGCCTCGGCGGCCGCGACGAGGCGGTCGTAGATGAAGGGATTGATGTTCGGGCCGCGGCAGATGATCGGGCCGCCGCCGAGCTTGGTTTCGCCGTATTTGCGCTGGTCGCAGTCCGGGTGGTCGGTGGCGTGGCCGACGTCGACCGCGACGGCGAGGTGCGGGTTGACGGCGTAGGCGGACGTGGTGGCGCCGCGCACGCCGATCTCCTCCTGCGTGGTGGCGACGGAGACGATCTGCGCGGCGAGTTTCTTTCGCTGGCCGGCGAGACGGCGGAGCACTTCGCCGACGACGTAGGCGCCGACCTTGTCGTCGAAGGCGCGGGCGACGCCGATGGTGCCGTGGAGCAGCTCGAAGCCGGGTTGGTAGGTGGCGACGTCGCCGATGCGCACGCGCTCGAGCGCCTCCTTTTTGTTTTTCGCGCCGATATCGATCCACATCTCGTGGATCTCGGGGACCTTCTTGCGGTCGGCCTCGTCCATGAGATGGATGGCGCGCTTGCCGGTGACGCCGAGCACGGGCCCGTTTTTCGTGGTGATGACGACGCGACGGCCGGGAATCATCACGCGGTCGTGGCCGCCGATGGTGTTGAAATAGAGGTAGCCGTCCTTGTTGACGTAGCTGATCTGGAGGCCGAGTTCGTCGATATGGCCGGCGAGGAGGAGGACGGGATCGCCGCTGGGATTGAGCGTGGCGATGCGATTGCCGAGGACATCGTTTTCGTAGCGGTCGGCGGCGGGTTTCACGTGCGCGTCGAAGACGGTCTGGGCCTCGTGCTCGGCGCCGGAGGGCGAACGCGCGGCGAGCAATTCGGCGAGGAACGCGGGAACGACAGGGGTGGAGACGGCGGCGGACTTTGATTTGGCCATGCGCGGAATGAAAAATGACCCATGACCAATGTCCAACGACCAATGAAGGTGATTAAAGGGAGGTCCTAAAAGGCTCAATGTTCGTAATACGAACATTGGCCGGGAACCCTTGGATGCCGGGGCGGGCTTGGGCGCCGGGGCGGGGCGCCGGGAGAAAACGCTTGGCGCGGGCGGGGCGGGGCGGTGGGGTGGGCGGTTTCCCTTTTCGAGCACCATGACCATTTATCCCGCCATCGACATCAAAGCCGGCCGTTGCGTGCGCCTTACCCAGGGCAAGGCCGACCAGGAGACGGTTTATTCGCTAAATCCGGCCGAAGTGGCGGCGCAGTTCAAAAAGGAGGGCAGCGCCTGGGTCCACGTGGTCGATCTCGATGGCGCATTCCTCGGCGAGCCGCAAAACCTCGAAACGGTGAAGGCGATCGCGAGCGTGGGGTTGAAGGTGCAGCTTGGCGGCGGCATGCGGACGCGGGAGACTGTGGAACGCGCGCTGAGTTTCGGCGTGAGCCGCGTCGTCATCGGCACGCGTGCGGCGGAGAGCGCGGAGTTTGTCGGTGAACTCGTGAAGGCGTTCGGCGAAAAAATCGCGGTCGGCATCGACGCGAAGAACGGCAAGGTCGCGGTGAAGGGCTGGGTCGACACGACCGACACCGGAGCGCTCGAACTTGCGAAACGCATGGCCGGTCTCGGCGTGCGCACGATCATCTACACCGATATCGGCACCGACGGCATGCTGACCGGCCCGAACCTTCCCGCCCAGCAGGCGCTGGCCGAGGCGGTGGCGGCGGGAGGCGCGCAGGTGATCGCCAGCGGCGGCGTTTCCAAGCTCGCGGATGTCGAGTCGCTAGCCGCCTTGGCCAAAAAACAGGTTAATTTGCACGGTGTGATTATCGGGAAAGCCATTTATGAAAAGCGGCTTACCGTAGCGCAGGCCCTGGCCGTGGTCGCGTAAGTAGTTGGTTTAAGAAACCCGGGGAAACGCCGGAGGTCTGAACGGAGCGCGGCCTTGATGCCGCGCTCTCCATGAACTCCACGTTATCCTCCTGCCGCCGCGTGCTCTTGCCGCTGGCGTTGTTGGTCTCCGTCGCCGCTCCGCTTGCTCCGACGCTCTCCGCCGCGGATCAACCGAATGTCACCGTCACGACGCCCGCCGAGGGCGAGGCGCTTGCCGAAGGCTTCGAGAACGCGTTTGAGCGTTTTCAGGGCGGGCCGCTCTTTCTCACCTATGAAAAGGAGGGCTCGGTGCTGAGGACGCTTTCGGGCATTCGTTCCGTGAAAGCGGCGGGCGCGGTGCTTGTGATCGTAACGGACAAGGGCACGACGCTGGCCATCCCGGCGCGCCGGGTGCTCTCGCTGACGGACGAGCGCCCGCCGACGTTCTGAACCTTTGTCCTGATTCGCTCGATTTTTGAGCCCGCGGCATTGTCCGCGGGCTTTGTTTTTCTCGGCCGCGCGTGTTTCGTTGCCCGCGGCGGCCACGGTATCTTTATGCTAGTGACGCATGGCGATCCTGGCCAAGGGCAGCGATTATTTCGGGTCTGACGGGTTTCCCGTGACCGTTCGACGCGTGCGCACCGAGCCCGGCGGCCGGCCTTCGCACGCCTACGACGTGACCGAGCTCGACCACTTCCATGACTTCATCGAGCTGGTGATCGTCCTCGAGGGGAGGGGCACGCACCTGCTGGGCGGACAGCCTTTCCCCGTCTCGGCGGGCGATGTATTCGTTATCCAAGGACAACAGGTCCACAGCTTCCGCGAGCGCGACGGGCTGGTGCTGCTCAACATCATGTATGATCCGGAGCGCCTGCCGCTTCCGGCCGGGCTTTTGCGCCGGCTGCCCGGCTACAGCGCGCTCTTTCTGCTCGAGCCGAATTTTCGCGGCTCGCACGATTTTTCGAGCCGCCTCCGGCTCGACCGGGTCATGCTGGGCGCGGCGGTCGGCCTGGGCGAGCGGATCGCGGAGGAGTCCGCGCGGGCCGCTCCCGGGCATGAGGCGATGCTGCTCAGCCTGCTGACCGATCTGATGGTGTTCCTGTCCCGGCGATACGACGAGAGCGACACCCGCGAGAGCAAGGCGCTGCTTCAGATGGGCAAATTGATCAGCACGCTGGAGCGGAGCTACGCCGAGCCATGGGACCTCGCCCGCATGGCGACGTTCGCCCGGCTTTCGCGGGCGAGCTTGCTGAGGGTTTTTCGTCAGGCGACCGGCCGGCCTCCCATCGCCTACCTCATCGAACTCCGGATCGAGGCGGCGAAGCGGCTTTTGCGCCAAGGCGACTTGGAAATCACCGAAATCGCACAGGAAGCCGGCTTCAACGACGGCAACTACTTCGCGCGCCAGTTTCGCCTCGTCGTCGGCTGCACGCCGAGCGACTTCCGCCGCCGTGCGCGAGCCGGAGTGCCGGCATGGTGATCCTTTTGTGCTAGGACTGTGGAGAATTGAGGAAAAAGTGAAGGCTGCGAACCCGGGGCGTCGTGGTATTCTCAGGAAGCTTTTCTCATGTATCTCCTCGGAATCGATCTTGGCAGCTCCGCCGTAAAAGCGTCCCTCGTCGACGCCGCCTCCGGGCGAATTATCTCCGCCGCGCAGTCGCCGCAGACTGAGTTGCCGATCTCGGCCCCTCGTCCCGGCTGGGCCGAGCAAGATCCCGCGATGTGGTGGGAGCACACGGCGCTGGCCATCCGCGCGGCATGCTCGGGCCAGGACGCGACCAAGATCGCCGCCATCGGCATCTCTTACCAGATGCACGGTCTGGTGACTCTCGACGGCGACAACCGCCCCGTGCGCCCGGCCATCATTTGGTGCGACAGTCGCGCGGTGGAAGTCGGCGCGCAGGCCTTTGCCGAACTCGGCGCCGAAACCTGTCTTTCGCGCCTCCTGAACTCTCCGGGCAACTTCACCGCGTCGAAGCTCCGCTGGGTGCAGCAGAACGAGCCGGCCAACTTCGCCCGCATCCGCAAGGTCATGCTTCCCGGCGACTACATCGCCTTGCGTCTGACCGGCGAGGCGCAGACCACGGCCTCCGGGTTGTCCGAAGGCACGCTCTGGGATTTTTCGAAGGATGCGCCCGCCGGGTTTCTGCTCCGGCATTGGGATATCGACCCCGCGCTGCTCGCGACGATCACACCGACTTTCGGCAAACAGGCCGCGGTGCTTGGTTCGGTGGCAAACGAACTGGGCATTCCCGCAGGCATTCCGGTCGCTTACCGGGCCGGCGACCAGCCGAACAACGCCTTTTCGCTCAACGTGCTCAACCCCGGCGAGATCGCCGCGACGGGCGGCACATCGGGTGTCGTTTACGGCGTGTCCGACCGTCTCGCCTTCGATCCGCAGGGGCGCGTGAACGGCTTTGCGCACGTCAATCATACCGCCGCCGCGCCTCGTGTCGGCGTGCTGCTCTGCATCAACGGCACGGGCATTCTTTACGCATGGCTGCGCCGCATACTGGGAGCGAATTTGTCCTATCCCGAACTCAACGCTCTCGCCGCCGCGGTGCCCGCCGGCAGCGCCGGGCTCTCCGTGCTGCCCTTCGGCAACGGCGCTGAGCGCATGCTCGGCAATCGCCGCATCGGGGCTCAGGTCGTCGGGCTGGATTTTCTGCAACATCAGTCCGGCCATTTCGTGCGCGCGGCGCAGGAGGGCATCGCATTCTCCTTCAGCCACGGCATCGCCGGCATGAAGGCGACCGGCCTCACGCCCGCGAAGATCCGCGCGGGCGACGCGAATCTTTTCAAGAGCCCGATCTTCCGCGACACGCTCGCGGCCACGCTCGGTGTGAGCATTGAGTTGGTCAGCACCGACGGCGCGGCCGGCGCGGCGCGCGGCGCGGGGCTCGGCGCGGGGATTTTCGCGACTCCGGCGCAGGCCTTTGCCGGTCTCACCGTGCTCGAGACCGTCGATCCGAAGCCGGAACTCGTGGAGCCCTGCCGCGAGGCCGCCGCCCGCTGGGAATCCGCCCTGGCCAAGGCGCTCGCCTAAACTGAATAACACCTCTGAATTTTTTAACCACGGAGGACACGGAGAGCACGGAGGGGCGAAGGGTGTCAGTCGGTGTATTTCCCCTCGCCAGACTCATCGACCGACTCTCCGTGTTCTCCGTGTCCTCCGTGGTTAAATAAATCCGACTTTCCACCCAAACTCCCATGTCCACCAAACTCACTGTCGGCTCCAAAGCCTACTTTCCGTCCATCGGCCAGATCGCCTACGAGGGCCTCGAGAGCACCAACCCGCTCGCCTTCCGCTACTACGACGCCAAGCGCGTCGTGATGGGGCGCAGCCTCGAAAGCTGGATGCGTTTCGCCGTCTCCTACTGGCACAGCTTCTGTGGCAACGGCGCCGATCCGTTCGGCGCGCCCACCCGTCCGATGCCCTGGCTCGACGCCGCCGATCCGCTCCAGCGCGCGAAGGACAAGGCCGACGCCGCCTTCGAGTTCATCACCAAGCTCGGCGCGCCGTATTACTGTTTCCACGACACCGACATCGTCGACGAGTGCGGCACCACGCTCGCCGAGTTCGAGAAGCGCGTCTCCACGGTGACCGCCTACCTGAAGGAGAAGCAGGCCGCGTCCGGAGTGAAACTCCTTTGGGGCACCGCCAATCTCTTCAGCAATCCGCGCTTCATGAACGGCGCCTCGACCAACCCCGAGTTCTCCGTGCTCGCCCGCGCCGGCGGCCAGCTCAAGGGCGCGATCGACGCCACCATCGCCCTCGGCGGCGAAGGCTACGTTTTCTGGGGCGGTCGCGAGGGCTACCTTTCCCTGCTCAACACCGACATGAAGCGCGAGCGCGAGCACCTCGCCCGCTTCCTCACCATCGCGCGCGACTACGCCCGCGCCCAGGGCTTCAACGGCAAGTTCTTCATCGAGCCCAAGCCCTGCGAGCCGACGAAGCACCAGTATGACTTCGATTCCGCGACGGTCATCGGCTTCCTGCGCGAGTTCGGCCTGCTGGGCGATTTCGCCCTGAACATCGAGGTCAACCACGCCACGCTCGCCGGCCACACCTTCCAGCACGAGCTCCAGGTCGCGGCCGACGCCGGCCTCCTCGGCAGCATCGACGCCAACCGCGGCGACGTGCAGAACGGCTGGGACACCGACCAGTTCCCGATCGATCCGCTCGAGCTCACCGAGGCGATGATGATCATCCTCCAGTCGGGCGGCTTCACCCATGGCGGCGTGAACTTCGACGCCAAGATCCGTCGCAACTCGACCGACATCGAGGACCTGTTCATCGCGCACATCTCCGGCATGGACGCCTTCGCCCGCGCCGCCCTGGCCGCGGAGAAGATCCTCACCAAGTCGCAGATCCCCGCGCTTAAGAAAGCCCGTTACGCCTCTTTCGATTCCGGCGACGGCAAGGCCTACGAAGAAGGCAAACTCGGACTCGCCGACCTGCATCGCATCGCGCATGCGCAGGGCGAAGTGACGCCGAAGAGCGGCAAGCAGGAGCTCTACGAGAGCATCCTCCTGCAGAACATCTGATCGCGCCTCCGCTCGTTCGAGATCGATTTCGCTCGAAGCGCTCCTCTCGCGGGGAGCGCTTTTTTATTCCGGCGAATCGATGTGACGCAGGCTTATGCCAACTACCCGTCGCTTTGGGACCGTGGATCGAGGGTAGCGCGCGACCGCTGGGCGCGCCGCGGCTGAGTAGCTGTTACCCGCAGGAACGCGAGGCTGGCCCGGCGTCCAGCCCTACCTTTGGCCAAAAGCGTAGCTTGATTGCTATTACGTCAGCCGTGCAAAGAGGTGGGCTGAATCACCACGGCGATTCCCGCGACGATGAGGAAAAAGAAGAAGAACATGGCGCCGACGGCTCCGACTCCCAGCGGGAGGACATCGCGCGCGAGTCGCCCTTGGAACGTCTTTTCCGCGTAGAGAGCGTAGACGAGCCACAGGATCGAAAGCAGGAGCAGCACCCAGCAATAATCGGTGGCAAGGGCGGTGGCGAAGGGCAGGGGAGGCGCGTGCCGGCCGTAACGGATCGAAACGCAGCCCTCGGCGAAAAGATAACCGGCGCCGAGACCCGCCAGTTGAAAGAGGAGAATCGTGCTGACGGGACGCATAGGTGTCGGGCGTGCGGGGATGCCTACGCTTCGCCGGGTGAACGCGTGAGATGGCGCGGCCGGATCCGGCGGCGGAGCGGGAGCCATCGGTAAACGAGGTAGGCGTAGACCAGCAGCGCCCCGTCGAATACGAACCAGCTGCGAAAGGGGAGCCAGGCATCGCCCCAAACCAGCGATTCGACCGGCGAAAAAAGCGGGACTCCCCCGGTGATCAGATCGCAGGCGATGTGGATGGCATACGCCGCCCCGCACAGAGCCAGAATCCGGCGATGCGGAGCGAGTCGCGGGTGCCTCGCGGCGAGCGCGAGAATTCCGGCGAAGAGCATCCAGGCGAAGAGCGAGTGCGAGAACGCATCATGGCGAGCTTCGAGGTCGAGGTGCGGATTGATCACATCGGGCAACACGCCCGCAAGGGCGACCGCCCCCGATGCCCCCCGTGAGGGCGCTCCGTCGGACCGTTTCGGCAGCCAGCGACGACCGAGGAAGAGCGGCAGAAGGGCGTGGGTGACGGGCGTCATGTGAGCCGGGTTAGCGATCAGAGTTTGCCCCGGGAAGTTTCCCGCGATGGCGGGTTGGCGGGGGTGATCAGCCCGCTTTTGGATCGTCGATCGCGATCACGAGTTGATTCACCTCGGCTTCGCTGATCACTTTTTTGGCGCTGAGGAGGCGGATGAGGCCGAGCACATACAGCTTGAGCTCCTGGTTCTCGGCCTTGAGGCGCGCGATCTCCGCGCTTTGCTGACGATCAATCGTTTGGTTCTGATTCATCTCGGCGACCGCCTTGTTCAGGTAGTCGGTGAGTTCGTCGATATCCATCTGCTGACCGACGTTTCCCAGCAGGAGCATGCGTCCCCATCCCATGGTGATTGCTTTCGTTGAAGGTTAGCGGCCACGCCGCTCGCGGGCGGCATGGTTCCTTTGACCGCGGCGAGCGCAGAGCGTCACGCACGAATCCGATCCGGCTGTTCCCCCGGTGGCTCCCTGAGGAGGATTTCAGGGTAAAATTCCCGCGGCGGGCTGGCTGGTTCGCAAATTGCTATTGTGGCGGTAGTCCCTTTTGGCTTTGTTCCGACCTCATTAGATCGCCGTGCCCGACAACAAGTTATAACTTTCCAATTTGCTGATATGAAAAAAACTGCTCCCAAGTCCATCGCCGCCAAGTCGCCGGCTCCCGCGAAGAAGAAGCCGTCCGTGAAGGTCGTCGCCCCCGAGGCCAAGCCCGTGAAGCCCGCGAAAGCGGTGGTGAAACCGGCCGCGGCGCCCGTGGCAAAGCCAGCCAAGGTTTCCCCCTCGCCCAAGACCAAGGCGAAGCCCGCCGCCGTCACCACGACCATCGTGGCCGCCGTGGACGTCGGCTTCGGCAATCACCTCACGCTTCGCGGCACCGGTCCCGGCTTGAGCTGGGAAGTGGGTCTTCCGCTTGAGTGCATCGCCGACGACCGCTGGTCCGTCACCTTGCCGGAGACCTCGCAGCCCATCGTCTGCAAGTTCCTCCTCAACGACAGCGATTGGTGCGCCGGCGACGATTATACCGTGCTGCCGGGTTCGAGCGTAGTGCTCTCCCCGACCTTTTGAGCTGATCAGGCAAAGCGTTAGATGACGTTGGTTCCGCCGCCGGCTTCGCATGCCAGCGAGGCCGCGCCGCCGAACTCGGGATTCAGCTCGCCCAGTCGCTTCTCGATCAGTTCTCGCGCATCGGCGGACGCCAGTGCTTCGGGGGCTATTTCTTCGACGCGAAAATTCACGGTGGAAAAAGGGCGCGGAATGGCGAAACGGTCCCAGCTGCGCAGGCGCCACGCCTTCTCGTAAACGATGCCAAGCGCGACGACGCGCACCTTGGCGCGCCGGGCCACGACGACCGCTCCCGGCTTGCACACGTAGATCGGGCCTCGCGGTCCGTCGGGCGTTATACCTGCGTCATGCCCGGCGCGCAGGACTTCCACGAGTTCGCCGGCCGCCTCCCGGCCGCCGCGGGAGCTTGATCCCCTGACGACCCGCACACCCGCGCTTTCAAAAAACGCCGACAGCCACGCACCGTCCTTGCTCGCGCTGACGAGGCAGTGCAGCGGCCTCGTTGGGCGCAAAGCCTGCGACAGCCGCATGGCGGCGAAGAGGCGGTTGTGCCAAAGCACAAAAAGGGTGGGCTGCTCGTCGCCTGAGACCAATCGTCGCGTTTGCTCCGAAAAACGAAGCCGAAGCGTCGCGCACCATACACGCATGATCGAGCCGGCCAGAACGGCGAGCCAACGGCGCCACCCGGTGACAACATGTTTCGCCGTCGCGCCGCCGGATGCGGAGCGCCGGGCGGAGGGCGTGATGGAAGATGGGTCGAGGGAGGCGGACACGAATTGGCGGAAGCGGGAGGAGCGGACACGAAAAACCGGCGGCAGGGAAGCCGAGGTTGCGCAGCGCCGCCAGGCGGCGGGACCGGAAGTTGTCTCCGTGCTCGAATTGGGCTCGCCGGGCCGACGGCCCGCGATTGGCTGGCGCGCGAATCCACCGATGCGCATCACCGGCCTCGCCCTCGTCCCGCCTCCTTCCGCCGCCGATCTTCCCCGCGTCACGCCCGAGCTGCTGGCTTCCGTGCTCGCGCGCTACTCGCGCAGCAACGAAGGCATCCACGCCATTCTCGCCAAGGTCGACCTCGCCGATCCGGACGCCTCGATCGACCGCATCCTCAAGTTCGTCGATTACGGGCACGCGTCCATCGGCGGCCTCACCGGCGGCTTGGCCGTCGCGCTCGACGACGTGTCGATGTGGCTCGCCTACAAACTCTTTGAAATCGCCCAGATGGCGGACGGGCAGGAGTCGTCGACGCGCTACATAACGCTGGCCGCGAGCGCGCTGCCCGAGCCCGAGGCGCTGGGCGTCCCGCCCGATCTGGCTCCGCGTTGGCGAGAGGTGATGGGGCGGGCCTTTGCGGCCTATCAAGCCGAGTATGCGCGCCTCGACGCCCTCGGCGAAGCCGAGCCGCACCGCGTCCGTGTGCCGGCCGGCGCCAAACCGGCCGTGATCGGCCGCATTCGCAAGAACTACGCGCTTGATCGCGCCCGCTACTTCATCCCGCTCGCCACCCGCACCAACGTCGCCCTTGTGCAAAGCTCCCGCATGTGGGCGCAGACGGTGAAGCAGCTCGCGTCGCTGCCTCATCCCGAGGCGCGCGCGGCCGCCGAGTTGATCCGCAGCGAGTTGCTCAAAATCTCTCCGCGCCTCATGCGGCACAGCCTCGCGGAAAAAAGCTTCGAAGCGCAGGCCGCCGCCGAACTCGCCGTCTCCTGCCGGCTGGGCCTCGCGCGACTTTCCACGGCGCACCTCCCCGACGAGACGTGGGTGCATGTCGACCGAGCCGCGCCGCCCTTCCTCGCCGAGGAGCAAAGCGTCGCCGACGCGCTCTCCGCCCGCGCCAACCGCTACGGCCAGCAAGGCACGGGCACTCGCCGGATGCGTGTGAGCTTCGCGTGGAACAACCTTGCGATCGCCGAACTTCGCGACCTCAACCGCCACCGCACGGGGCACCGCTACACGCCGCTTATTCAGGCGGGATTTTACCTGCCGCCCGAAATCGACCCCGCGGGGCACGCCGCCTTGCTCGAGGAACAGGCGTCCCTCACCCGAGAGCTGCTTTCCCGCGGATCGGCGGCCTACGTTTACACGCTCCTGCTCGGCGCGCAGACCCCCTTCGAGCATTCGACCCATGCGGACAAGTTTATCTACGAGGCCGAGCTGCGGACCGGCATGGGCGCGCATTTTCGCTACGCCGAACATCTGTCCTCCGCGCTCGCGGGCTTTTTCCGGCAGGTGCCCGAGGCGCGCGACTGGGTGGTCGAGGGGACGGCCGAGCCGGAATAACCTTGCCGCCCGCCCCTTGGGCAAATGCCATCGCCTGACATGAAATCGGTCGTCGGCCTTACCCTTGCCGCGCTCGCCACGGTAGCCTTCGCCTTTGCGGCGCCTGGCCGGATGGATACGAGCAAGCGCGCCTCGCAGGTATCGACTGAAGAGCGGGCGATTCTTCCGGAGAACAAGCCGATCGAGCGCAACGAAGTGCTTATGGACAGGCGCTTTTCCACCGAAGTCCGCGAAAAGAAGGCCGCCCTCGTAGGCGAGCGCCGCAGCACCATCGCAGTCGAGGAGAGCCGGGACAAAAAGTTTTTCAACGTGCCGGAGCGCAAGGAACCCGAGCAGATCGAGCGCAAGGACAGCCGTTGGTCGGGCAAACAATCGCGCTATTCGACCTCCGAGGACACCTACAATTCCAAGGTGGCGCTGCGCTTTCAGGAAAAGATCGACGATGCCCGGCCCTTTGTGGACTCCAAGCCGTCGATTTCGAAAGGCACGACTTTTGAGCGCATAAACCGCTTCGCTTTTCGTCGGAACAACGGAGGCGCGGTCACCGTGACCACCGCCGGTTCCGAACTCCAGCCGCGCGACATCTCCGAGGCTTCGTCGACCAATCCGGATTCCAAGCCGGCGGCCGCGAACGAGCCATCCGCGTCCACCTCCGAGTCGGCGCCGAATACCGCGCCAAAGCCCGCCGCGGCTCCCTAGTCGGTCCCCGCCCTTCTTCGTTCCCCCGCTTTCTCGTGCCTCGCTTCCGGACGACCAACATTCCCACCTTCGCGTGAAATCCTTTCGAGTCCTGCAGTTCAACATGCAGTTCGGCCAGACATGGGATGATCGCGATCCCGATCACGCGCCGATCAGGCTCGAGGACACCATTGCCGAGATCCGACGTCACGACGCCGACATCATCCAGCTTCAGGAGGTGGAGCAGGCGCTCCCGGGCGGCGTGCAGCCTCAGCCGCCTCCCAACTTCCAACGCCTTCTCGCGGCGTTCCCCGAATACCACGGACATTTCGGATACCCCCCCGCCGATCCGCGCGAGCTGCCTTTTGGTGTCGGCCTCGCCATCCTTTCGCGGACTCCTCTTCGGGATTCCTTCGTGGAAGTTATTCCCTCGCCCGCGATCGAGTTCGATTTCTTCGGTGAGAAAAAGACGCCCACGGACCGCGTGATGATCGGCGCCACCACGGAGATCGCCGGCCGCCCGCTCCGTCTGGTCAACACGCACTTGCTCGCGTTCTTCATGCTCAAGAGCAACAGCCGCGAGCATCCGGAGCAGCGCCGGCAGGTGGCGGCGAGACTCCGTGCGGCGCACGCGGAACGCGCGGCGCTCATCCTTAGCGGCGACTTCAACGTGCGCGACCATGTCGGCCTCGTCGAAGAATACGCCGCCGAGGGGTTCTCGTCGGTGCAGACTTCGGAAATCACCTGGCGTCGGCAGCCCTACGTGCTCGACCACATCTTCCACAACGGCCCGCTGCGCTGCGTGGGGCATCAGGTCGCTCCCACGATGGCGAGCGATCACCTGCCGCTCGTCGCCGACTTTGCCTGGGCGTGAGGCGAGGCGGGCGAAGACGGCTGCGCCTCCGTAATTCATCCGCCGTTCATCTTCGTTTCATGTGACCGCGTTATGTTGGCGTCGTCTTCTCAAACGATGAAACGCGTCTTGATCTGGGATGTGCCGGTGCGAGTGCTGCATCTTGTGTTCGCCGCCGCGACCACCGCGGCCTTGTGCCTCGGCCTGGGGCTCGATGATGAGCATCCATGGTTCGGCTACCATGCGTGGGCCGCGATGCTCGCCGCGGGAGCCCTCGTGTTGCGCGTGGCGTGGGGCTTTGCCGGCCCGCGTCACGCGCGCTTCGCCGCGTGGAGTTGGAGCCCATCCGCCTTGTTCGGATTTGCGATGGCACAGATCGGTCTGCGCCCGCGCTCGAATTACGTTTCGCATAATCCCGCCGCGTCGTGGGTCATGCTCGGGCTCCTGGGAATAGTCGGCGCCTTGGTCGGGACCGGGTTGGCTGGCGGCGACGATCCGCACGAGGGCCTCGCGATCCTGTTGCTCGTGTTTATCGGCCTGCACCTCGCCGGGCTGGCCTGGCACAGTTTTCGTCACCGCGAAAACATCGCCCTGGCGATGGTGGACGGGCGCAAGATGGCGCCTGAGGCCGAGGCCTTGCCACACGCCTCAGGCAAAGCCGGAATCGCGATCCTGGTGGCCCTGGTTGTTTGGGCGACCTTGCTGGCTCGCGGCTACGACCACGTCGCCGGCACCTTGAAGCTGCCTTTTCTCAAACATCCTCTCGTGCTGACCGAAGGGGCGGGCGAGGATGGCGACGACGGCAAAGAAGGCGAAGACGGCGAAGACGAGGATTAGCTCCAGAACCGCGAAGAGTCGTATCTCAGCCCGAAGACACGACGATTCAGCCGCGGGGCTCGCGGCGAATGCGCTCTTTCTCATCCTCGCGCTCTTCGTCGAGGCGCACCTTTTCGCGCGCGAGCTGTGTGCGGACCTGTTCCGCCGCGTCGGCGTCGCCTTCTGTCAGCGCTTTCTCCAGCTGCCCCTTCAGGAACACCTCCCGTTCCGCCCACTTGCTCTTGTAGAGGGTGTCGACTTCCCCGAGCCGGGCTTTCTGTCCGGCGCTGAGGGGTTTCTCCTTGGGCTCGGATTTGGCGAGCCGCTCCATGGCGAGTTCGTAGGCGCTTTTCATGAGGCATGAAGCAAAGCCCGGCCCGTCGCGGGCTCAAGCATGCGCGCAATCGGCCGATGTTCCGATTTCAGGGCAGGGGACGGATCAACTCGTCGGCCAAGGTCTTCACCACCGCGTCGACGTCGGTGGAGTTGGCTATGTGGCGCAACCGGTAGGCCGAGGCGTAAGGGCGCTTTTCGCCGGGATCGTGGAGATCGAGGCGCAGGTAGGTCATGTGTTCGCCAAAATCCCAAGTCCAGCGGTCTTCGTAGTGGATGACCGCGTCGGCTGTCTCGGGCAGCATCGTGAGCGGGCCGCTCTCGGATTGCAGACCGCGGGCGCGGAGCGCGGCGGCGATGCGTTTCGCGAGGCGGTGGTTGTCGGCGAGATTCTCGGCGACGAAAATTTCTTTCGGCGTCGCGGGATCGCGCCCCTTGGTGACGGTGCGCTCGACGTGGGTGCAACCGGCGAAGAGGCAGGCGGTGGCGAAGAAGAAAAGGATTCGGCGGGGAGAAAGGCTCACGTTGCAGCGGGGGACGCACGCAAGCGGGACGCCGGTCGGCTGGCGAGAGGGATCAGGCCTCGTCGCCGAGCGGTGGACTGACTTTGGGGATCTCCGCGCCGACCTCGATCTCCTGCGGGTGGTTCCGCCGGTCTTTGCGCAGGCCGTGCCGTCGTTCGATTAATTGGGTTAGCTTGGCGACCAGCTCGTCGACGACATCGTAAACTTCGGGACCCTCGGCGGAGGCGTTGAGATCGGGACCGCCTATTCCGACTTGCGCGCTCGCGCGGAAGAGGCGGGTTTGCCCGACCGTCTGCGTGCAATGGAGGCGCGCGGTGATGCGGATGATGAATGGATTGTGACGCAGCACCACGGCGAGTTTGGCTCGCATCGCCGCCTGCAAGGCGGGCGTGAGCTCCACGTGGATGCATTGGAGGACAATCTTGGACCCGATGTCGTCCGAAGAGGCTGAAGGTTTCATGCGAGGTGGGACCGGCGCGCAGGAAGGGCGTTTGCGGAGGAATCCTCCGAAACCAGGCGGGGGCGACGCCCCGGAAGCCTGCGGGGGCGTGTCGGAGGGGCGCCGTTCAGGGCGTGCCGCCCGGTCCCGCCGGGGCGCACAGCGGGCAGGCGACGTCCGGAATGTATCGCGGATCGTTTTGCTCTGCAACGGTGAGCGGCATCTGGCAGGCGAAGCAAAGGACCGACGCGGTCTCGCGCAGCTCGGGGTCCACGCCGACACGGCGGTCGAAAACGAAGCACTCGCCTTCGTAGTGCGCGCCGCCGCAGAGCTCGAAGTATTTGAGGATGCCACCCTCGAGTTGGTAGACGTTCTCGAAACCTTCGCGCACGAGAAGCGGCGCTGCTTTCTCGCAACGAATCCCGCCCGTGCAAAAGGTGACGACGGGCTGGCGCTTGAGCTCGTCGGGCAGGGCGCGCACGGCGGCGGGGAAGTCACGGAAATTCTCGATGTGCGGCACGAGCGCGTTTTGGAAAGTGCCGAGCTTCACCTCGTAGTCGTTGCGGGTGTCGAGAAGCGTGACGGGCCGGCCCTCGTCGAGCCATTGCTTGAGCGTGCGCGGATCGAGGCGCGGCGCGGGGGCGCTGGCGGGATTGATGCCTTCGACGCCGAAGGCGATGATCTCCTTCTTCACCTTCACGAGCATACGGTTGAAGGGCTGCTCGGCGGAGAGGCTCTCCTTGGGCGTGAGGTCGGCGAGGCCGGGCAGCGCGCGAAGATCGACAAGGAGCGCGTCGGTGGCGTTGCGCGGGCCGGCGACGAAGAGGTTGATGCCCTCGGTGGCGAGCAGGATGGTGCCGCGCAGGCCGAGCTCGGCGGTGCGCGCGCGGAGGCGGTCGCGCAGCGCGATCAACGTCTCGGCCTCGAAGGGCGTGAAGCGATAGGCGGAAAGGTTGACGACGGCGGGC
>CAMLQS010000048.1 GCA_946482165.1 uncultured Verrucomicrobiota bacterium
CCGCCCGCCGCGTTCCTCGACGCCCGCTACATCCAGATCGTCACCATCGCCGCCGGCGTGGGCATTCTCCTTCGCGAACGCGTGCAACGCTTCGGCCGGCTCATCGCGATCCTCGACGCGCTCGGTCTCGGCGCCTACGCGGCCTTCGGCACGCAAAAGGCCCTCGGCGCCGAGCTCGCCATCCCCGCCGCGATGCTCGTCGGCGTGCTCAACGCCTCCGGCGGCGGCATCCTGCGCGACATCCTCGTCCGCGAGGAGCCCCTCGTCTTCAAGCCCGGCCAGTTCTACGTCCTCGTCGCGCTCCTCGGCAGCGTCGTCTTCGTCGTCGCCGCGCAACTCTTCGACCTCGCCGCGCAACCGGCCGCCTTTCTCGCCATCGGCGTCACCTTCGCCATGCGCCTCCTTTCCCTCCGCTTCGATTGGCGCACCACGCCTTTTGGCGATCCGCCCCCGAGGTAGGGCGCGACCGCCGGGCACGCCGCGTCGGAGTGGCGCCACACGTCAAAGAGCTCCCGTCCACGGACGCTCCCGCCCCCCAAGGTTCCCCCGCCCGGCTTTTGCACTGGAGCGGCCCGCGGCAAGATCCAAGGTGGGCGCGTCCGCCTTCACGCTTCCCCATGCTCCAACCCCGCCGCCTAGAACGCGTTTTCCTGTTTGTCTGCCTCGCGCTCGCCCTCGGCTTCGTCGCGGGAAACGCCGTCGTGCGAATCGAATATCTCCGCTTCGCGGACCGGGCCGCGCAAATGCCGGCCGAGCTCGCTTCTCTCCCGGAGCAAGCACCGCGCACCGCCATCTACCCCATCGCTTCGGCCGACTCCCACTGGTGGGTGATGCACGCGGAGGCGATGATCCGCTCCGGAGACTGGCGCGTGCGCGAAACCGCCCGCGACAACGCCCCGCACGGACGCGAGGTCCACTGGAGCGCGGGCCTCCTCTGGTCCCTCGCCGGACTCGCCTGGCTCATCCACCTCGGCGCGGGCCTTGAAATGGTCTCCGCCGTGCAACAAGCCGCGCTCGTCGTCGGCCCGCTGATGCATCTCGGCTTCATCCTCGTCTTCGGGCTCGCCGCCGCGCGCCGCTGGGGCGGTCTCGTCGGCGGAGGCCTGGCCCTCGGCCTCGCCTCGCTGGGCTCGCTCGATCAGTTCTTTCGCCCCGGCGAAGCCGATCACCACGGCATCGTCACCTGCTTCGCCCTCGGGTGCCTGCTCGCCGCGCTCGCCGCCGGAGCCGGCCTCGTCGCCCGCGAGGACGCCGAAGCCGAGCCCCGCGCCCTCGTCCCTTCCCGCCGCTCCGCCCGCCGCTGGATGATCGCCTCCGGCCTGCTCGGCGCCGCCGGCCTCTGGGTGAGCGCCGCCACCGTCATCCCGGTCTTCGCCGGCATCGCGCTCGGCGCCCTCGCGTGCGCCTGGCTCGGACGCCGCGCCCGCGCGGACGGATCCGCGACCGGTCACGGCTACGACGCCGGCCTCTGGCGCGTCTGGGGCGCCGCCGGCGCCCTCGGCAGCCTCGGGTTCTACCTCCTCGAATACGCGCCTTCCCACTTTGGCTGGCGCCTCGAGGTCAACCACCCGCTCTACGCGCTCGCCTGGTGGGGCGGCGGCGAGCTCCTCGCCCGCCTCTGCTCCTGGATCGGCGGAACCGGTTTCGCCCCCGCCACGCGCGGGCGCCTCCTCGCCTTGGCCGCCCTCGCCGCGGTCGCGGCGCTGCCGCTCGCCGTGATTGTCGGCGGCCCCGCGCTTTTCTCCGTGCGCGATACCTTCCTCTGGAATCTCCACGAAGGCTACATCCTCGAGTTCCGCAGCCTCGCCGCCTCGCTTTCCGGCGCCAGTTGGAGCGAACGCTTCGCCACCGTCGCCATCTGGCCGCTCCTCGCCCTTCCCGCCCTCTGGCATCTTTTCCGCCGCCGCGCCAGTCCCGGCGCCGCGTTGCTCGCCCTCGCGCTCGGCGCCGCGCTTCCGCTGAGCGCGCTGTCGTTTTTGCAAATCCGCTGGCTCGGCGTCACCCAGGCGCTCTGGCTCGCCCTCCTCGTCGCCTGGCTCGCCGTCTGGCGCGCCACCCCCGCGCCCCGCCCGCGCCTTGCCACCGGAGCCGGGGTGCTCGTGCTGCTTCTCGGCGTTCTCCCCTTTCCGCTGCGAGCCATCCAAGGCTGGGGCCAGCCAAACCAACTCGCCGTCGAGGAGGCGATCTCCCTCGTCATGCGCGACATCGCCTGGAGGCTCCGCTCCGCCGCCGGCTCCGCCCCGATCAACATCGTCAGCGGTCCCACCACCACCACCTCGCTCGCCTTCTACGGCGACACCCGCGGGGTCGGCACGCTTTATTGGGAAAACCTCGCCGGCCTCAAAACCGTGGCATCGATCTACGGCGCGCAAAGCGAGGCCGAGGCGCTCCGCCTCTGCCGCGAAAACGCCGTCACCCACATCGTCATTTTTTCGTGGGATGCCTTCGCCCAACCCTACGCCCGCCTTCACCACGGCCGCGCCGTCGACGCCGCCACCGACGACTGCTTCGTCAGCTCCCTCCTCAGCACCCGCAACATCCCCGAGTGGCTCCGGCCCCGCCACTACACGATGATCCCCCAGCTCGCCGAGGCCGGCCACTGGGTGCTCATCTTCGAGGTCCACCCCGAGCAGAGCCCCGCCGAAGCCTATTTTCACCTCGGACAATATCTCGAGGATGACCGCCATCCCAAGGAAGCGCTCGAGTCCTACCTCAAAGCCTGGAGCCTCGATTCCACCCGCGGCGACATTGCGCACCGTCTCGGGCTCGCCCTCGCCTACGCCGGACGAGTGGACGAAGCCCGCCAGCTCACCGGCCTCCTGCCTCCCCGCGAACGCGGCCAAATCCTCGCCGCCATGGGCCGCAACCTCCTCGCCAACGGCCGCGGCCGCGAAGCCATGGAAACACTCCGCGCATCCCTCGCCGCCGCTCCCCACGACCGCGGGGCGACCACCGAACTCGCCTGGCTCCTGGCCACTTCCGACGACCTCTCCGTGCGCGACGGCGCCGAGGCGCTGCGACTCATGAGCGGGCTCGGCGCCAGCGGCGAAAGTCTCACGCTCGCGGAAACCCTCGCCCTTGCCGCCGCCTGCGCCGAGACGGGCAACTTCGCCGACGCGATCGCCCTCGTGGACAAAGCCATCGCAGCCGCGCGAGCCGGCAACGACGCCGCCATGCTGGAACGGCTCCAAGCCTACCGCACCCGATTCGTCGGCGGCCTGCCCCTCCGCGAGCCGGCCCGCCGCTGACCGCCGGCCCGGTGGCCAATGTTCGTAATACGAACATTGGCCACCGCTCCCCGCCGGGTCCCCGCCATGAAAGCGCGCCCGCCGAGTCCGGGCCTTTCGACAGCTTGGATCACTTGCCCAACAGCCGATTTAGCGCCCCCTTCGCGCCTTCCGCGCCGCCCTCGATCGCCGCTCCCCCCACGTCCTTCAGGACGCCCGCCGCCGCGATGCCGAGCTGACGGAGCACGCGCTCGAGCACTTTGGCCGCCACCTGGTCCGCCGTGATACCGCCCTCCGCCACGCCAAGATCCGTGATCGTGATCGTGGGCAGCACCACCGTCATCGTCCGTCCGCCGACGATCACGGACGCCTTCGCGTTTCTGATCTCGAAGGATTTGATCGCGAATTTCATCGGCTTCTTCACGTCGCCGTCCGGCTCCGTCGTGGTCGGCGGCGTTTTCCCGCCCCCCGTGTTCTCCTCGATCTGCTTGAGCAGCGCATCGATGTTGCTGCCGCCGAGCAGCCGGCGCTCATAGACAAACTCCGGGCCGTCGATGAACACCTCGTTGACCAGCACGAAGTCGCCGAGCAGCGAGGTCGGCTTCACGCTCGCGCGCAGCTCGCCGACGTAGAAGGCCTTGTCGCCCGTCCATCCCTCGGGATTGCCCACAAAAAGACCGGTCAATGTCGTCCCGCCCGTCAGGGGCAGCACCTTGGCGCCATCGAGTTCCACCTTCGTGCCCGTTACCTTGGGACCGACGGTGTTCACCGTCTTCGTCACGACGGGGCCGAGAAAGAAAAAGCCGACCACCAGCATGGCGATCACGCCGAGCAAGAAAAGCACCGCCAGCACCTTGAGGAGTTTCTTCATGATGCGACCAACGAAACCAAGTCCCGCCCCACGGCAACGTCCGACACGCCTCGCACCTCCCGCGCCCGCCTCCCTTTCCGCATCCGCCACCTGCCCGCGGTCGCCGCGCGAGCCAACCCGCCCCGCCCGCGCCAGCCGGCCCAAACCCAATGTTCGTATTACGAACATTCGTCCGTCTCGCATGCCCGGATTTTCCCAATCGAGTTCGTCTCGACGCCCGACGGCGGTTGGCCCATCGGTGGCCCGATGATCGAAGGCGAATGGCGCATTTTGGCGGTGGACTACGCGGGCGAAGCCCTGCCCGACCGCCACGGCCGCCTGCAAATCATCGGCGCGCGCTTCTCGCTTCAGATCGGAGGCGCCCCCCGCGAGGTTGGCGGCGTCGAGCACGACGCCGCCGCCTCGCCCGCCACCCTGGATCTTGTTTGGCGCGAGGCCGGCGACGGCGAATCGCGACGCGTTCGCGCCATCGTCCGCGTGCGTGGCGACCTCATGCAGTTTTGCTACTACCCCGAGGCCGCCGGGGAACGGCCGGTCGCCTTCAACTCGAACGGCACCCCGCCCGCCATCCTCGTCCGCTGCCGCCGGGAGGTCCGATAATTTGGAGGGACTCCGTCCCCGGCGTCCGCGCAAACCCGTCCCCTCGCGTATACCCGGTCCGCCCGGACCGCGCTCTCCTCGCCAAACCCGCGCTCAGTTCTTCGTATCGCCGCTTTGGGCGGTCTCCGCTCGCTTCTCCTTCTGCCGCACGCTGCGCCAGGCCCAGATCGCCGCCAGCGCCGAGGCCCAAGGCGCGCTCACCAAACACCACAGCGCGCCCAACGGATGCCCCGCCTGCTTCAGCGCGTAGGCGATCGCCAGCCACAGAAACGCCGCCACCGCGCTCCCGCCAAACGCCCAGGCCAACACGCGCGCGCGGCCCGTTTTCCCCGCCGCGACCAGCACCGCGGCCAGCGGCGCGAAAAGCACCACCAGCGCCAAACCCGCCAGCACCGCGTAGATAAGCTGTCCGCCCATGGTCGTCGTCTCGTGTCGTTGTGGTTAAAAGTGAAGGCGCACTCCACCCCGCCGCCCTCCTTGCCGCCAGCCGATTCGCCGCTCAAGGTGTCCGGCCCGCTCGCCATGCCGACGCTTCCCTACGCCGCCTCCCGCTTCCAAACCATCCGCCGCCGCACCCGCGAGGTCGCGATCGGCCCCGTCCGCGTCGGCGGCGCGAATCCCGTCCGCGTCCAGTCGATGACCACCAGCGACACGCAGGACGTCGAGGCCACCGTCCGCCAGGCCATCGCCCTCGCCGAGGTCGGCTGCGAGATCGTCCGCGTCACCGCGCCCAACGTCCAGGCCGCCCGCTGCCTCAAACCCATCCGCGAAAAACTCGCCGCCGCCGGCTTCGCCCACGTCCCCCTCGTCGCCGACATCCACTTTCTCCCCTCCGCCGCCATGGAGGCCGTCGAGCACGTCGAAAAAATCCGCATCAACCCGGGCAACTACGCCGACAAAAAGAAATTCGCCGTCCTCGAATACACCGACGCCGCCTACGACGCCGAGCTCGGCCGTATCCACGAAGCCGTTACTCCGCTCATCCTCCGCTGCAAGGAGCTCGGCCGCGCCCTCCGCGTCGGCACCAACCACGGCTCGCTCAGCGACCGCATCATGAACCGCTACGGCGACACGCCCCTCGGCATGGTCGAAAGCGCCCTCGAGTTCCTCCGCATCTGCCGCGGCCACGACTTCCACGACATCATCCTCTCGATGAAGGCCTCCAATCCGAAGGTGATGATCCAGGCCTACCGCCTCCTCGTCGCTCGCATGGACCAGGAGGGCATGGACTACCCGCTCCACCTCGGCGTGACCGAGGCCGGCGACGGCGAGGACGGCCGCATCAAATCCGCCATCGGCATCGGCTCGCTTCTCATGGACGGCCTCGGCGACACCATCCGTGTCTCCCTCACCGAGGACAGCGTCTACGAGGTCCCCGTCGCCCAGGCCCTCGCGAAGAAGGCGATGTCGCACTGGCAGTCCGACGTGGCACGGGCGTCCCGCCCGTGTGCGGAAGAGCGTCCCGCTCCTCCGCCTCCGAGCCAAAGCCACGGGCAAGACGCCCGTGCCACCCCGGCCAATGTTCGTAATACGAACATTGCCGCTCCCGACTCCCTCGATCCCTACGTCTACGCAAAACGCGAGATCGTCCCGCTCGAACTCTCGCCCGCCTTCGCGCTCGGCCCCGAGCTGCCGCCGCGCGTCGTCACCCGCGTCGCCTCCGTCGCCGCGCTTCCCGAGGCCGCGCAGAAGTTCGCCGCCGGCCGCCTCGCGGACACGCCCGTCGAGGGCTTGCTCGTCCCGATCTCCTCCGCCGCGGATCTCGTCACGCTCAAAGCCTCCGCCGCGTCTTTCCCCGCCGACGCCGTCCCCTTCCTCGAACTGGCGCCCGCGCTCACGCCCGCCGATCTCGCCGGGCTCAACGCCAGCGCAACCGTGGTGCTAGTCCGCGCCTTTGGCGGCACCGACGACGACGCCGAATCACTCGCCGGCTTCGCCAAGCTCGCCCACGCAAAAAATCACGTCCTCGCCGTCGCCACCACCGCCGAGGCTCTCTCCGAGTCCTCCGTCGACGGCGCCGCCTCTCCGCTCGCCGCCACCCTCCGCCAGCTCGGCGACGCCCGCCTGATATTTACCCTCGACGACTCGCAGGCCGACCCGCTTCAGCGCCACGAGATCGGCCGTTACCGAGCCCTCGCCGAGTCTCTCCGCGCGCTCGGCAACCGAGCGCCGCTTTGGATTCGGAGCACCGCCGCCGTGCATCGCCATTCGTCATTGGACATCGGACATTGGTCATTCCGCGGCGCCCCTTCGGCCCCGGACTTCCTCTCCAAACTCCTCGATGCGGCAGTCCTCTCCGGCGCCCTCCTCTGCGACGGCCTCGGCGACCTCGTCAGCATCGAGACCGAGCCCGACCCCATCCGCGCGTTAAAACTCTCCTACAACGTCCTCCAAGGCGCCGGCACGCGCAGCGTGAAAACCGAGTTCGTCGCCTGCCCGAGCTGCGGCCGCACGCTCTTCGATCTGCAAACGACGACCCAACGCATCCGCGCCCGCACCGGCCACTTGAAGGGCGTGAAAATCGCCATCATGGGCTGCATCGTGAACGGCCCCGGCGAGATGGCCGACGCAGACTTCGGCTACGTCGGCGGCGCGCCCGCCAAGATCAACCTCTACGTCGGCAAGCAGTGCGTGCAGTATAACATCCCGCAGGCCGAGGCCGACGACCGCCTCGTCGCGCTCATCAAGGAGCACGGCAAGTGGGTCGAGCCGACGGCGGCCGCCGCCTAAGGTGGAGCGCGTTGACCTCAACGCGCTTTCGCCCGCCATCCGCCCCCCGGCGATCAAACCGACGCGAGCCTGCTCGCCCAACGCGGCAGATTCACGATCCCGATCACCTCGATCACCTCGTCGATTCGATAGTCCTGGCTCCCTGGATACACGACTGCCAGACGCTTGAGGCCAAGCGTCTCGATCGCGGCGCTCATGGAGCGCGTGCGTCGTGGCGCGTCCTCGGATTTGAACTCCACGCCCACGAGCCCCTCCGGCAATCGGAGCACCAAGTCCACCTCCGCCCCGCCCTGCACCGACCACGTGAAGCACTGGTCCTCACGCAGGTGCAGCAGCGAGACGATCTGCTCGATGCCAAATCCTTCCCACGAGGCCCCCAGCTGGGGCGACGCATAGAGCTGGCCGCGATCCCGCACCATCAGGAGCGCGTGCAGCAAGCCCGTGTCTCGCAAATAAAGCTTCGGCGCTTTGCGCAGCCGCTTTCCGAAATTCTCAAAATAGGGCGGCAGTTCGCGCACCAAGTAGGCCCCCTTGAACAGCTCGACGTGCCGTTGCACGGTCTTCGCGTTCACCCCGAGCACACCCGCCACCTCGGAGTGGTTCCAGTATTGCCCATGATGATGCGCGAGCAGTTGAAAAAAGCGCCGCAGTTGCTCCTGGCTCAGCCGGGTCTCGGCCAGCGCCGGCAGATCACGCCCCAGGAAGAGCGCGATGTAGTGATGCCGCCGCTCGAGCGAGGTCTCCTCCATCGCCGTCAGGTAGTGGGCCGGATAGCCGCCCCGCAGCCACAGCCGTTCCCAGTTTTCCGGCCCGATCTCCGCCAAAGAGAAGCCGCTCAAATCGAGCAACCGTGCGCGCCCCGCCAAACTTTCCGAAGCCTCGCGAAAAATATGGGGCGAGGCGCTGCCGGTCAGGATGAACCGCGTGCGCCGTTCCGGGCGATCCGCCAAGACGCGCAGCTTGCGGAACAAGTCCGGCTTTTCCTGCGCCTCGTCGATCACCACGACGCCCGCCAAGCCGTCGAGCACGCGATAGTTGCTCTCCTCTAGTCGCACCTGATCCACGAAATTCTGAAGATCGAAATAGTTCTCGGGCGAACTCGCCATCGGCCGCGTCAGCCACGTCTTTCCGGCTTGGCGCGGACCCAGCACAACCGTGACCGGCCACTCTGCGAGACCGGCCCGGATGCGCGCAGTGGCCTCGGGACGAGGAACAAGATTGACAGGCTCCATCTATTCTTTTTCGTATTAATAATACGGATTTGCAAGGATAATGCCTTCAAACCAACCAGAAACCTATCTCGACGAACACCGTCGCCTGCGCTTCGAGGCTTTTTCCCCCAAAGCGTTCGAGGACTTTTTTCTGCACTTCTTCAACGCCGGCATCTCGCTCGTGATCGAGCGCGACGGGCGCCGCGTGGAACGCAAAGTCATCCACGCCGAGCTCTACAACACCGGCACCGGCCGCGATCAAAAAGGCATCGACCTCAAACTCCGGATCGAAGGAGGTGAGACTTGGACAGCCCAGTGCAAGCGTCACAAAACGTGGGACCTCGCCCAAACGAAGACCGCCGTCGCAAAAGCGGAGGACCGCTTTCCCGCCCAGCACTACTTTCTCTTGGTGGCCTGCGACCCGGCGGAAGGCGTGCAGGACTACATCGCGACTCAGTCAAAGTGGTCGCTCTGGAACCTCGACCGCATCTGCTCCGAGTTTCGCCAACGCGTGCCCCAGGTGCAACAAAGCCGCCTGCTCGGCTTTCTCGCGCCCGAGGAGCTGCGCCGCTTCGCGCCCTACGCGTCCGACGCTCTCGTGTCGGCCGATCAGTTTTTCTCCGCAAACCGCGGCGCCGGCCGCGCGTTTCATCATCAGCACAAGCTTGTCGGACGCGCCGAGGAGCTGCGCCGCCTGCGAGCTTTCGCCACCGCGCGCAAAAGCAAGGTCCTCCTGCTCGCCGGACCCGGAGGCGTCGGCAAAAGCCGCTTGCTGCGCGAACTCGCCCGCACGCCCCGGAAGAACGCTCGGTGGCCCGAGATCGTGTTTCTCAACCCGCACGCGACCGGCACAGACCTCGAGAGCGACATCACCCGCGCGCTTTGGGATGCCGACACGCCCCGTCTCGTCGTCGTGGATGACGCGCACCGGCCGGAAATCCTGCCCGCCGCGCTGCTCGCGCGGGCGCGCGAGTGCCCCGGCCTGAAACTGCTCGTCGCCACCCGCCCGTCCGCCGTGGAGACCCTCCGCGCCCGCCTTCGCGACCACGGCCTCGAGGACGAGCCTGAGCCACTCGCCCTCTCCCCCTTGGCCAAAAAAGACCTGCGTGCGCTCGCCGCCGAAGCCTTGGGCAGGAAACTCGCCGCCCTCGCCAACGATCTCGTCGCCCTCGCCGGCGCCAGCGCCTTTCTCGTCGCCCTAGCCGGCGATCTGTTGCGTCGCAATCAGTTGCGCTGGGACGAACTGACGTCGGACGCCGAGTTCCGCGCCGCCGTCTTCCGCTGCTACGAGGACGAGAACCTTGTCGATTTGGCCTCGGGCGACCGTGCCACGGCGGCCCGTCTGCTCCGGCTCATGGCCTTGGTCGCACCCTTCGCGCCCAACGAGGCTTTTTGCCGTCGCGCCGGCCAATGCCTCGGCCTCGCACCGGACCTTGTGGAAAGCCTCGCGCGCCGCTTTCAAGCCGCCGGCCTGCTTACGGGCGGAGAACGCGAACTTCGCGTGACGCCCGACCTGTTCGGTGACTTCCTAGTTTTCCAAACCGCGTTCGACGCGCGCAAACGCCTGCCAGTCTTCGTAGGCTCCGTGCTGACCGAGCTCGCGGACGACACCGGCGCCATTCTCCGCAACGTCGCCGAGGCGGTCTGGCTCGCCCCGGATCAGGCCGTGGGCCGCGACGACTTGATCGGCCCGCTCGTGGCCGAGGAAATACGTCGCTTCGATGCCGCGAACTTCTTCGAGCGCGGCCGGGTCTTGGAACGCTGGGGTCACTTTGCCGTTTATCTGCCCGTCGAAACGGTGGCGCTCGCGCGTCACGCATGGGATCTCGCGCGCGCGGCGGAGTCGTCCACCGACGCCGACGGAATTTATTCCCCCGCTTTCCTCTGCGCCCGGATTCCCGATCTCCTGCGTCCCGTCGTTCTATGGCAGGACGCGCAGCGCGACGCCGCGCTGGACCTGCTCTGGGAACTCGGGCCGCGCCCGCATTTCCGCCAGAACGACAACAACCACCCCTGGGGCATCATCGCCCAAGCCATCGGCTATGGCCCACGCAAATCGGCCCAAGCCACGGCCGGCACACTCGCCTGGTTGGAGCGCCTGGTGCGGCGCCCCTCCGCACGAGCCACATTAGAAAAACACCGCGCCGTGCTCGCGACGCTGCTGAGCCCCCTCTTCGCACGCGAAGCCGAATGGACCGATTGGGAGGGGCGCACCTGCCACATGCGCTGCCGCCGCCTGTCCCCCGATTTCGCGCGACCTTGGCGAGACCGTGCCCTGGCACTGCTCCGCAGCCTGATCGAAGAAGGCTCGCTCACGCTGGCCCTGGCCGCTCTCTCCGTGATCGAAACCGCACTGGGCCGCATCGCAGGCGGAAGAAACAACGGCGAAAAGGACTTGGTGCACCTCCGCGAAATCTGGCGTCCCGACCGCCTGCGTGCGCTGGAGCTTTTGCCCGTCGCCATCGCGTGCCACCCGCAAGCCGTCATGCGCCACGCCGTGCGTCGGATGCTGGAGCACGGTCTCGCCTACGAGGAGGATTCACTCTTCCGAGACGCCGCACGCGCGGTTGCCCAATATATCCCCGACGACCTAGATCTTCGCATAGGCGTCGCCCTGCTGCCTCATCGAGAACTAGAGGTCTCTTATCATCTCGGCATAAAGTGGTCCCGAGAAAACGCCGCCGAGATTCGTCGCCGCTGGGACGAAACCGTCAGCGAAACCGTAGCCGAATGGCTCGAGGCCTATCCTGACGTGGAAACGGCGGTCACGTTTCTGATGCGCATCGGATCCGAATTCGAGGCCCACGGTTATACACCGTCGTTCCAAAGGCTGTTTTCCGCCGTCGGTCGCTCGCACCCCGAGGCCGCCAGCCGGTTGATCGAAGCGATTTTTTCCGGCGCGGGCTCCGAGGCGATGAAACGCGCCTGGCCCTCGCTCGCCGTCGCGTTGCCCGATGCGGAAGCCAACCTGCTGCAACGCGCCCGCCACCACACCGACGGCGTGATTGCCACGGGCGTCGTCGACTACCTGGAACGCGCGGCGCTTCAAACCGGTGGCCTGAGCGCCACCGGCCGAGCGGTGCTCGAAGACATGGCGAAGAGCGCCACCGATATCGCCGTCCTGCGCGCCCTGCTCTGGCTCGTCGTCTCGCTCCCTCCTGACGAAGTGGACTGGGGCTTTCGATTTCTGCGCACCCTGCCCTTGGCCCGTATCGTCGAGCAAGGTGCGACCGAGCTGCTGCTCGATGCCCTCCACCCGATCCGCGCTCCGGAAAAGACGCCTCCGACGGAACTCGTTCGCGAAGTGCTTTCCGCTCTCGTCGCCCTGCCCGCCTTTGGCCACGGGCACTTGGCCTACGAATTCGCGCAATTGAAGGGGAAGCATCCACGCGAATGCTACGAGTTTATCCTCGCTCGCCTTCACCACGCCGAGACCCTGCCCGACGATGTCCGTCACCGCTACGCGCCCCTGCCGCGGGAACTCGGCGAGCGCTTCGTGCTGTCGGGATTGGAAAACGATCCCGACTTCCCCCGCATCTGCGACGAACTCTTCACTCGTGCGCTCGCGGAAATCCGGCAAGATCACCACACCGATTGGACCGGCCTTTTCCAAGGCATCGCCGCTGCGCACCCGGAACAGTGGCTGAATAAGCTGCACGCGGAGATCGCCGCATGTGCCACAATGGACGCGCTGGCCAACCTTACCGGTCTCATCCGATTCGACAGCTCCTTGATCATCTTCAATCAACCGGAAATCACCCGGGCCTTTCTTTCCAAAGCGGAGGAACTAGAGGGGAGCGACGGCCGCAAGAAAATGGAATCCCGTCTCTACGCGATCAGCGGACCGCGCACCCGCGGCTATTCCAACGGTGTTCTAGATACCCGATATGATTACATGGAGTCCGCCGCGCTCAAAGCCGCGGAAGCTCACGCCGAGGATGCCTTGCTTGGCCCTTTCTATCGCTGGATAGCTGCGGTCGAACGCGACGACCGCGAAACACAGAAGCGCCTCGCCGACGCCAGCATGGCCGCGCTAGACGAAAACTGACCGGTCCAAGATTATTCCGCGCTTTCGCCCCGGCCCCGCCTCACCTCGTCGGCGCCTTCTTCCCGTAGGCCTCGATAACGATTCGCTTCGTCTCCGGCGGAAGCGCGCTCGCCTCGATCCATGCGCGCGCCCCGGGCTCGTCCGCTTCAAACCAGCTCGCGGCGACGTTGAGCATGCCCTGCCGCCGACGCACCTCCTCTTTCCCTCCCGCCACCAGCTCCGCGCGCTCCACATGGCTAAGCGGCGAGTTCAACACTTGTATCATCCAGGCCGTGTCCGCCTCTTCGCGAAGCGCCGCGTCCGGCTGGGCGTCCACCCAGTCGCGCACGACCGCCGGGTCCTTTTTAAACCATGGCGCCACGACGACGCCCCAGTCCTGGTGGTTGTAACTCTCCCCGGGCGAACGCGTCGCGGCGGCGAGCCATTCGGCGGCCTCGAGCGGCGAACTGTTCGCCCAGGCGGCCGCGATCGCGCGCGTGGCGCTGCGCTTCTCCTGCCCCGCCGGCAATTGCGCCAACCGCGCGAGCGCGGCGGAACGGTCCGTCTCGGCGAGCTGGCCGATCAATTTTGCCTGCACCGCGGCGGTCGCGGCCGGCTCATCGTGCGCTTTCAACCAGGCGAGCGCGGCCTCCGAATCGAGATCGAACCAATCGTTCACCCGCGTCGCGACGATCCGATTGCGCTCCGCGCCGGCGGGAAGGAGCAGCGCCAGATCGAGGTTTTCCCAAGGGCGTCCGACCGTGTGCGAACCAGCCGCGCGGAGCAGCAACTTGGTGCGAAAATCCGCGTCCAAGCTCCCCAGCCATGCCTTCGTCGCCGCGGGGTCGGACTTCACCCAAGCCTGCAGCGGTTGCGAAAAGAGATCCACGCGCGGCGCCTCGCGCGTCACCCGCAACAAGGCCGGGACGAGCAGCGCCGCATCCGTGCCCTGGGACAAAGCGTGAAACAGACTCGAGGTCCAGGTGGCGTGCCCTTGGTCCCGCGCCAGCACCCAGCGCAGCGCGGCGTCGGGGTCGCGGGAGATCCACCGCCCGATGTCGCGGGACAGGTCGAGAAAGTTCAGCCCGCCGCCGAGGAGCGCGTCTCCCAGACCTTGCAACGCGCCCGCCGGATCGCGTTTAGCCCAGCCTTCGTAGACGCGGCGGGACGCCTTCGCAAAAAACGCCTCGTCGCCCAGGGCGCGGACCAGTTCGAGGGCCCCTTGCGGATCGCGTTCCGCGAGCTGGCCATAGATGCGCGCGGCCGCGCCCCACTCTCCCGCCGCGTCCGCCAGCGAGTGCGCCCAAGCCAGCGCGCCGGCGAGGTCGTCGCGAGCCCAGGCGAGCCCGGCCTGCTCGCGCAAGAGGCGGCGGGCCTTTCCGTTCACCGGCGCGGACTCGGGAAGTGCTCCCGCCCAGCGGGCCGCCGCCGCCGGGTCGCGCTCCACCCACACGTCGAACAGGGCCTGAAACGCCTCTCGCGCTTTTCCGCCCGGACGCGCGAGCAGCGTCTCGGCGAAAGAAGCAAACTTCTCGGCGGGCAGCATGGGAAGGAGACGCCGCAACGCCGCGATATCGGCGGACGCGTCCCCCAGCCAGGCATCCAGACGGGCATCCGCATCGGTCTCGGAAAGCAAGCGCGGGAGCGACCAAGGCGAAGGAGGCGGCAGCGCCTCGTCGATGTTCCCGGACACAGTCGGAGCGGCGTCGGCTCCCGCGGGCGTAAGAAAACCCCGGAGGCCGACGGCGGCAAACGCGCCGATCAGGATGCCGAGGGAGAGAAGGGCGAATTCGCGTTTCATGTCGGGGGCGTGTCGGCTAGCGGACGGCCTCCTGGCGCGCCTCTTCGATCCAGCTCCGCGCGATCTCGGGCGCGATGGCGTTTTGCTTCGTCAACCACTGCTCGGCGCTCGCGGGATCGGCGCGCAGCCAGGAATGGACATGATTATAAAGCGTCTGCCGCCGCGCGGAGGTGTCGCGAATGCGCGCGATCTGTTCCGCCGCCTGCGTGGCGGGCAGATGCTCGGAACGATTTTGCGCCCACACGTGGAGCGGTATCTGGTCGCGGGCGGTGGCGGCCCGCGCCTCCGCCCAGACCAGCGCCGCGTCCGCCCCGGTCCTCGTCCAGCTCTCCATGATCGCGCGCGAAACATCCCAAGGCATCTCGTGTTTCGATTCGCGCGCGGCGTCCTGCCGCGCCCACCAATCGGCCGCCTTCGCCGGATCCTGTTTCGCCCAACCCTTGGCGATCGCGTCCACCGCCTGGTCGCGCGCGGGACCCGGAGGCAGGTTCTCCCACGTGGCGACCGCCGTCAGCGGCTCGTCCTGGGCGATGGCCCCAAGCGTGGCGGAATGCACGGCGGCGGTGACGGCGGCCTCGCCGCGCTTGTTGGCCCAGTCGAGCGCCGCGACGGGATCCCGCTCCGCCCAGGCGGCGGCAAGCTCCGTCAGGCGCGCGTCCCGTTCCGGCCCCGGCGGCAGGAGGAGCGCGAAGGGCAGGTTCTTCTCGGTGTTCTCCGGATAAGTTATCCGGTTCGCGTCCCGCACGAGACGGGCGCGGAGCTCGAAGTCTTCGATCTTCCCGACCAGTTCCGCCGCGCCCTCCGTATCGCTTGACCAGCCTTGGGTCAGGAGACCGCTGAGCATTTGATACTTCAACTCGGGATCGCCCAGTAGCATCACCGCCGCGAGGGATTTTTCCCGGTCGATATCGCTTGCGAGGCGCGAGGTGAAGCCCCGGGCGCGAAATTGCGCCAGCTGCGGATGTTCACCCATCCAGGCAAGCGCCTGGTCGGGAGACGCCTGCATCCAAGCCTTCAGGGAGTCCGAAAGCTCGTAAACGCTCACGTCGGCGGCGAGCAAGCGCGGTCCGAGGGCGCGCAACGCGGCCTCGGGATTGCGCTTCGCCCAAGCGTCGAAAACCGGCCGCAACGTGGCGTCCGCCGCTCCGGGGGGGCGCGCCTCCGCGAGCGCGGCCGCCCGCTCGGGCTCCGTCCCGGCGAGCCACGCGAGCAGGCGCGCCGCGACTCCGTCCGGGCGGCCGGCGTCCGCTTCGCCGAGCGCCCAATTGTAGGCCTCCTCGAAGCCGGAACGCGCCCACGCAAGCGCGGACTTCGCCCGCGATTCCGCCCAGAGCGCCGCGTCGAGCCGTCGCTTGGCGGCGGCCGGGGCGCCCGTCCACCGGGTCGCCGCCGCCGGGTCGAGCTCGACCCAGCGCGCGAAAACCGAGGCGAACCAGCGCGCGTCGTCCTCGCCTCCGCGCCGCGCGAGCCGCTCCGCGAGGTCGGCCGCTTGCTCCGCGTCCGCCAGAAGCAACAGCGAGCGCAGGCCGAGCGCCCGCTCCGCGTGGGAAACCTTCGCCGGGTCGAGCGCGCGCCACGAGGCGATACGCGCCCAAACCTCCTCTCCCGGCGGCGGCTTGTCCAACGACCAGGTCTCGGGCAGCCTGACAGGCAAGGCGGACACGACCCGGACGGAATCTTCCGTCGTCGCGGCCCGCGGGGAAAACACGGCTCCCGAACCCCACCCCGCCGCGCCGCCAAGCAGCGCCCCGCCAAGCAGCCACGGCCAGGGGCGAGCGGGGGTCTTCATGGCTGACTAGAATCCCCAAGAATCCCGCACCGGCAAGGCGCTTTGGCGCCGGCTAGATCCTGGCCGCCTCGAGCGCGCGGCAGGTTTTCTCCATGATCACCGTGGCCACGGGCTCGTCCATCATGTCCTCATGCGCGCAGTGCAGCTCCTGCACGGTCAGCTTTCCGCGCACATGTTGTTCCCAGTTGTGGGCGGGCGCCTCCTTCAGGCGATGAAACATGCCGACATCGTAGCTCGTGCAGCGGAACAGCAGCACGTCGCCGTCGTAGGGCTGGGGTCGATACGCATGGAACGCGCGGAGATTCGCGAGACAGATTTTGTCGCGATGCGGCAACATGCCGCGCATGCGCGGCCCGAACAGGAAGCGAGGCAGCAGACGGTCGACGAGCTTCAACCAGAGCACGCGCCGCACCGGAGTGAGGGTGGGAAACAAAAACTCCCGGATGCGCCCGCGCGCCGCGGTCCGCCAGAAATGGTGCGCGCCTTTCCGCGCCACGTCGCGAACCACCTGCAGCGGCTCTTTCCGCACGATCAGGTCGTCGCACATCGAGTCCCACAACACCACCTGCTCCACGCGGTGGCCCGAGGCGCGGAGTCTGCGGGCCGTCTCATAGGCCAGGATTCCGCCGAAGGAGAACCCGCTCAGCACGCAGGGGCCCTCGGGGTGAACCGCGCGGATCTGACGCGCCATTTCCTCCGCCAGTTCGTCCACCGTCACGAGCGGACGCGCATCGTCGCCCGCGCCGGGATGGGCCAGCTCGTCGTAGTAGCGGCGGCTTCCTTTCAAAACCGCCACGCGCGAAGGGCTGAGTTTCTCCACGCCGCCCACGCCCGGCACATGGAAAAGCGGCGCGCCGGGTCCGCTCCCGCGCAAGGCGAGGCGATCGTCGCCCATCTCGCGATCGGGCCACTGCCGAGCGAAGGCGGCCGCGCTCGGGTTCTCGTAGATCGCCTGCATCGCCACGCGCCGGCCAAAGGTGCGCTCGATTTCCAGCGCGAGCTGAATGCTGAGCAGCGAGTCCCCCCCGTGCTCGAAAAAGCTCTGGTCGGCGCGCAGCGACGGTTCGCCGAGCACTCGCCGCCACAACGTGAGCATTCGGCTCGTCAGCACCGCGTCCGCGCCGTTCGCCGCCGCGGTGATCGACGGCGCCGCCGCTTCGGTGGCAGCGTCGGCCGCAAAGAGCTCCCCGAGCGCGCGACGGTCGACCTTGCCGTTTCCATTCAAGGGAAACCGCTCCACGCAGCGGATGCGCGACGGGACCATGTATTCGGGGACGAGTGCCGCGAGTTGCGCTCGCAGCTCGGCGGAGAGCGGCGCCCGGCCGGCCTCGGGCACGACGCACGCGACCAGTTGCTTCGCCGCGCCCGTCTCGGTTTCGCGCGCAAAGACGGTGGCGTTGCGCACGCCGGGCAGCTTGCGCAACGCGGCCTCGATCTCGCCGGGCTCGATGCGAAAGCCGCGCAACTTGATCTGATCGTCGATGCGCCCGAGATACTCGATCAGTCCGTCCGGCCGCCAGCGGCAGCGGTCGCCGGTGCGATAGAGCCGCGAGCCGGGATCGCCGTTGAACGGGTTCGGGATGAACTTCTCCGCCGTGAGCTCCGGCCGGCGAAAGTAGCCCGTCGCCAGCCCCGCGCCGCCGAGAAGAAGCTCGCCCGCCTCGCCGATCGGCACCGGCGCGAGCTTCTCGTCCACGATGTGGCACTCGGTGTTGTTTATCGGCCGGCCGATGGGGATCGATCCGCCGCCCCGCTCCCCCGCCGGACCAATACGGTAGGTGCAAGCGAAGGTCGTGCACTCGGTGGGGCCGTAGCCGTTGGTGATGGTGAGGTGCGGCAAGAGTTTTTGCGCCCGCCGGATGTGCTTGAGCGAAAGCGCCTCGCCGCCGGCGAGAACGTGACGCGCGTAGGCGATCGTCTCGGGTCGATGGTCGATGATTTGGTTAAAGAGCCCGGCGGTCAGCCAAAGGCAGGTGACGCGCTGCTCGCGAATCACCTTTTCCAGTTTGGCGAAATCGGGCCGGCGGTCGGGAAAAATCACGCAACTCGCGCCGTGCAGCAAGGCGCCCCAAAGCTCGAACACGATCGCGTCGAACGCGGGCGAAGCGAGCAGCAGAAAGCGCTGGTCCGGCCCGAAAGGCGCATAGTCCTGCCCGTGCACCAAGCGCACGATTCCGCGATGCGGGACCGCCACTCCCTTGGGCCGGCCGGTGGATCCGGAGGTATAGATGATGTAGGCGAGATCGTCCGGACCCGAAGCCGGCGCAGGATTGTGATCCGCATGGCGTGCGATCTCCGTCCAATCCACGTCCAGGCAAACGGCGCGCGTCCGCGCCTCCGCCGGCAAGAGCTCCAACAAGTGCCTCTGCGTCAGGACGACCGGGGCGCCGGTGTCGGCGAGCATGTGCGCCAGCCGCTCCGGAGGCGACGCCGCGTCGAGAGGAACGTAGGCTCCGCCGGCCTTCAGGATGCCGAGCTGGCCAACCACGAGCTCGACCGAACGCTCCGTGCAGATCGCAACGGGCTTGTTCGGTCCGACCCCGCGTCCGCGCAGGAAGTGCGCGAGCTGGTTCGCCCGTCGATTCAGCTCCAGATAGCTCATCACCTCCCCGGCGAGATACAAAGCGGGCGCCTCCGGCCGCGCGACCGCCACCTGCTCGAAGAGCCTGGCCACCGACCAGGCCGGCAGGGACTCCTCGCGCCGCGTCCACGCCGGGAGAGGCATGGGCTTCGCGTCATACTCCGAAACTCCGAGATCAGCCGGCCCGGCATGGGGCCCGACACGCGCGAAAGAAGCTTGAGAGTTCACGGCCCCAACTGAGCTCGGAGACGATCTTTCATGTCAATTTAACCACCTGCTCCCAACCGATTTCCAGAAATTATAACCTGCCTTTAAAACACAGTTTCCCGGAGTGTGGCGCAGGGGCTTTCCCCGTCCTTCGGCCAGTTTGACCACCCGAGCCTTCGCCCTTTGGAGGCCTGGCAATTTTTGACCAGCCGCGCGGTGGCATAGGGCCTGCTGTCATACGTTTTAAGGAAAACGTCATACCGTTTCCGAATTCACGGCCGCTCGCCCACTCACGCCAACCCACCACCTCGTCGCCATGCGCATCCTCCGCTCCGCCCTCGCCGCCCTCGCCGCCGCCAGCCTGTCCGCCACCGCCCTCCTGTCCGCCCCGCTCAAAGTCGCCTACTCGGACTGGCCGGGCTGGACCGCCTTCGCCATCGCCGAGCAGAAAGGCTGGTTCAAGGACGCCGGAGTCGAGGTCGAGCTGCTCTGGTTCGAATACGGCCCGTCGATGGAGGCCTACTCCGCCGGCAAGGTCGACGCAGTCATGGTCACCAACGGCGACGCGCTCGTCACCGGCGCCGGCGGCGCGAAGAACGTCATGATCGTCGCCCTCGATTATTCCAACGGCAACGACATGATCGTCGCCAAGCCCGGCATCGAATCGGTCAAGGACCTGAAGGGCAAAAAAATCGGAATCGAGGTCGGTTTCGTCGAACATCTCATGCTCCTCAAGGCGCTCGAGTCCGCCGGCCTCTCCGAGTCCGACGTCGAGATCGTGCCCACGCCCACCAACCAGACCCCGCAGGTCCTCGCCTCCGGCCAGGTCGACGCCATCGGCGCCTGGCAACCCAGCTCCGGCGCCGCGCTCAAGGCCCTGCCCGGCGCCAAGGCCATTTTCACGAGCGCCGACGCTCCCGGCCTCATCTACGACACCGTCGCCGTCACTCCGCAAAGCCTCGCCGAACGTCGTGCCGAATGGGTGAAGTTCATCGGCGTCTGGGACAAAATCGTCGCCTACCTCGCCGACCCGAAAACCCGCGACGATGGCGTCGCCATCATGGCCGCCAAGGCCGGGGTAGACGCGGCCACCTACGCCGAGTTCCTGCCCGGCACCAAGTTCCTCCCGCTCGCGGAGGGCGCGAAGGTTCTCTCATCCAAGTCCAAGGGGCTCGGCTCCGTCTCCGGTTCCGCCGCCATCGCCGACGCCTTCAACGTGAAGAACGGCGTCTACAAGACCTCTCAAAAGGTCGCCGACTACATCGACGCCTCGCTGATGGCCGACGCGCTCAAACCAGCCGAAGCGCCCGCGCCCGCGAAGAAGTAAACCGCCGCCCTCCGCGCGTGGCACGGGCGTCCC
>CAMLQS010000049.1 GCA_946482165.1 uncultured Verrucomicrobiota bacterium
GCCTGGGGGCTGACATCTACGCCGGCCTTTTTTCGCCGCCGACGCCTACGTTCCCTATCTCGCCGGCGCCGCCGGCCTCTACGACGGCGGCATCAAGGACGTTTCCGGGCGCAACAACCACCTGTCCGCCTGGGCCGCCAACTGGCACTGGTATCGCGCCTCCGTTCCCTCCGCCACGACCCCGCAGACCGGCGCGGCCAACACCCTCTCCGTGCAGCACGCCAACAACTACCCCGCCATGTCGGCCATCGGCACCGCGCTCACCTCCTGGCGCCCCGCGCGCTGGACCATCGAGGCAGCCATCCATCCCGACAACGCGAACAACGGCTACCAGACCGTCATCGGCCGCGACAGCCAGGGCGCCTTCGCCGGAGAAAACGGCCTCGCCGCGCTCTACTTCTCCGTCCGTCCCAACGGCGTTCTCGCCCTGACCTTCATCGATGCCGCCGGCAACAAGTGGAACCTCGACTCCGCCGCCAACGCCGTCGCGTCCGCGAAATGGCAGGCCATCGCCGCCAGCTCCGACGGGAAGACGCTTTCCCTGTATTCGAAGAACATTACCGACGGCGCGACGAGCTACACCCTGCTGGGCGCGCTCGACATTTCCTCCAGCGCCAACTCGTCGCTCACCCTCGGCGCCGGAGACGGTTCCTCGTGGGACGCCGGCGTCATCACCGTCGGACGCGGCCTCTACGGCGGCAACCACACCGACCGCTTCTTCGGCTACATCGACGACGTCCGTCTGACGCAAGAAGCGCTCGCGCCCGCCGCCCTGCTCTACAGCGCGCCGACTGCCCTGCCATCCGCGCCCGCCGCGCCCGCCGCCTCCGCCTCGGGCTCGACCGTGGCGCTCAGCTGGCCCGCGGTCGGAGGAGCCACGTCCTACTACGTCAAGCGCGCTACGATCAGCGGAGGTCCCTACGCCGTCGTCGGACAGACGTCCGGCACGAGCCACAACGACGCCGGCCTCTCCGGCTCGACCGCCTATTACTACGTCGTGAGCGCGCTCAACGCCAACGGCGAAGGGACCAACAGCCCGCAAACCGCCGCCTCGCTATTCACCGTCGCGCAGTCGTGGCGCCAGACGCACTTCGGATCGCCCGACAACACCGGCGACGCCGCCGACTCCGCCGACCCCGACGCCGACGGCGTGACCAACCTCCTCGAACGCGCCTTCGCCGGCGATCCGAACGCCTTCGACGCGTCCATCCTGCCTCGTATCGATCCCGCCTCCGCCACCCTCTCCGTCGACTACCGGAAGGCCAAAGACGCGACCGACCTGAACTTCGAGATGCAAGAGAGCACCGACCTCGCCACCTGGTCCGCCGCCGCCGGCACGATGTCCGTCATCGAGGACAACGCGACCTACCAAGTCATCCGCCACACCCGTCCGATCGGCGCGGATACGCGGCTCTTCCTCCGCCTGAGCGTCGCTCAACCCTAAGCCACTGCTGGATGAGACGGTCGTCGCAATTCGCCGCGCCCGCCGTCAGGCCTGCGAGAGTTCCCAGCCCGGCTGGATATCCAAGGCCGCGGCTCCGGCCTCGGCGGCATGAGCGCGGACGGACGGATCGGCCCACGCGGCGAAGGCGATCATGCCGGCGTTGTCGCCGGTGTGGCGGGGTTCGGCGGCGAGCAAAGGCAGCCCCGCCTTGGTCGCGAGCGAGGCGAAGGCGGCGCGAAGTGTCTTGTTGTTCGCCACTCCGCCGGAGAGGCCGATGCTGCGGAACGGCGCTTCCGCTCCGGCGCCGAGACGAAGAGCGGCGCGGGCTTTCCGCGTGAGCGCGTCGACGACGGCCTGCTGGTAGCTCGCGCAAAGGTTCGGCGTCTCGGCGGCGATCTGCGCGGGCGTCATCTTTTCAAGCTGGTAACGTAACGAGGTTTTCAGACCCGAAAAACTGAAATCCAGTTCGTCGCGCGGTCCCAGGCCCCGGGGAAAATCGTAGGCGTCGGCCCGCCCGCCCGCGGATGCCCGGCGCTCGACGAGCGGCCCGCCCGGGTAACCGAGGCCGAGGAGCTTCGCGCCTTTGTCGAGCGCCTCGCCGGCGGCATCGTCGCGGGTCGTGGAAAGCACGGTGATGGCACGGCGCTCGTCGAGCGCCGCGAGCAGGGTGTTGCCGCCGGAAACAACCAACGCGAGGTGTGGCAAAAGCGAGCGGACACGCGCGTCGAAATCGGCGGGCGACTCGGCATGCAGCGGGATGAACGGCGACCACACATGGCCGCGCAGGTGATTCACGCCTTTGAGCGGTTTGCCCAACGCGCAGGCGAGCGCCTTGGCGGAGGCGAGACCAATGGCGAGGCAGCCCGCGAGCCCCGGACCTTGCGTAACCGCGATTTCAGTGACGGCGTGAAAACCCGCGGAAGCCTCGCGCGCCCGGCCGAGCAAGGGCTCGAGGGTGCGCAAGTGCTCGCGCGTGGCGAGATCGGGCACGACGCCGCCGTGTTTCTCGTGGATGGCGATCTGGCTGTGGATCAACTCGGCGGTCAGGCCGCGAGCGGGATCGAAGAGAGCGACCGCGCTTTCGTCGCAGGAGCTTTCGATGGCCAGGATCACGGCGTGACCTCCTGGGGAATCGTCGGATCCGAAGTGCCGGGCGCGGCGGGCGCGACCGGTTTCTCGATCGGTTGCGGAGTTTTGTCGTCGGACGGAACGTCGGCGGAAGGCTTGGTCGCACCCGGGGCGACGCTGCCATCCTCCTTCGTTCGCGGAAGCGGCTTGCCCGCCAGCTCGGCGTGGAGCGCGCGCAGAGCCAGCGCGAATTGCCGGTCCTCGACCATGGAAACGCCGAAGCGCTCCTTGAACTCCTCGGGGCTGTCGATGTCCGGACGCAAGCGATGCAGGAACACCGCCTTTTCCTGCTCGGGCGTCATCGCCTCGAGGAAATCGGGTTGTATGCCTTTCTCGTGGATCGTCACCCCCGACGGCGTGAAGTAACGCGCGGTGGTGAGGCGCAGGGCGGAATTCCCCTTCAGGGTGAAGATGGTCTGCACGGAGCCCTTTCCGAAGGTCTTCTCGCCGACGAGGACGGCGCGGCGGGTGTCCTTGAGCGCGCCGGCGACGATCTCGGCCGCGCTCGCGCTGCCGCCGTTGACAAGCACCGCGATCGGCACCCGCCAGGGGTCGCCGCCGTTTTTCGAACGAAGCTCGTCCCGATCGTTCGGGTTCCGGCCTTGCGTATAAACGACCAGCTCGTCGCGCGGGAAAAACGGCTCCACCACCTCGACCGCGGCGGTGAGCAGACCGCCGGGGTTGTTGCGCAGATCGATCACAAGCGCGCGGGCTCCCTGCTCGCGCAGCTTCTTTACCGCCGCCTTGAAATCATCGCCCGTTTTCTCGGCGAACGTTGTCACGCGCACATAGCCGATCCCGTCGGCGAGCAGCTCGGCGTCGCGCACGCTTTCGACCTTGATGATCTCCCGCTTGAGCCGGAACTCGATCTCGCGGGCGGGCTCTCCGCGTTCGACGCCCACCGTGACGGAGGTGCCCGGCTTGCCGCGCAGTTTGCCGATAAACTCCGCGAGTTTCAGCCCGCGCACGTCCGCGCCGTCGACTTTGACCAGCACATCGCCGCGCAGAATGCCGGCGCGCTCCCCGGGCGTGCCCGCGATGGGCGCGACGATGACGATGCGTCCGTCCAGTTCCTCGACCTGCACGCCGATGCCGCCAAACTCGCCGTCCACTTCCTCCTCGAGATGCTCGTAGGCCTTGGGCGGAAGGAACTGCGAATACGGATCGAGCTCGCCGACCATGCTCTCGATCGCGTGATCGGCGAGTTTGGCGCCGCCGACCGCCTTCGGATCGACATAGTGGCGATTGAGCAGACGCATCACTTGCGTGACTTGGTCGGCCGCGCGATTGGTCTCCCGGTCGGGCAAAAGACCCCAGGCAGCCACCACGTCCACGACTCCGAGAGTCATGAGGTAGCCGGCGATCACGCCGAATCCGATGGTCACAATCCGCTTTAACATGCGGCGCACTGTGCCCAAGCGTCCCCGCTTGTAAATGGCTACGTCCACCTCCGCGCCCGATCAACCTTCGCCCGAATTCCTGGCCGCCTTCCGTCGCGAGGCGGGCGCCGCGGGGACCTTGCGGTTCGATGCCTTCATGCGGCTCGCCCTCTTCGATCCCGATGCGGGCTACTATCGGAGGGACCGCCTGCGCGTGGGCCGCGACCGCTCCGCGGACTTTTATACCGCCACCAGTCTCGGGCCGCTCTTCGGCGAACTCGTCGCCGCCGCTTGCGCCAAGCTCCTCCGCGCCGCCGGGCTCGATCCCGCCGGGCATGCGTTCGTCGAGATAGGCGCGGAACCTTCGGGCGGCGTTCTGGCGGGAGTCGCCGCGCATCCCTTTGCCGACGCGAGAACCATTCGGGTTGGCGAACCTCTCGCAATCGCCGGGCCGTGCGTGGTGTTTTCCAACGAGCTTTTCGATGCGCAACCGCTGCGGCGCTTTCTGTTCCGGGATGGGAACTGGCGCGAACTGGGTGTGCGGTTGAACGAAACGACGCGGACATTCGCCGAGGTCGAGCTCGGCGACGCCGCGGCGGACGCGCTCGTGTTTCTCCCGCCGGTCGACGAAACGCCCGAAGGTTACTTTTTCGACGCCCCCCGCGCCGCCGCTGAGCTGGCCGCCCGGCTCGCCGCGCAACCTTGGCACGGCCTCTTTGTGGCCTTCGATTACGGCAAGAGTTTTGCCGAGCTCGCCCATTCGGTGCCCGGCGGCACCGCCCGCGCCTACCATCGCCACACGCAGTCGAACGACCTGCTCGCCCGCCCCGGCGAGCAGGACCTGACCGCCCATGTTTGCTGGGACTGGCTCGTCGGGGCCCTGGCCGCGTCGGCGCCGGCAGACCGCCCCCCCCAAGTGGTTTCCCAAGAGGGCTTTTTTGTTCATCACGCAGGGGACATGATCGCCCGGTGTCTCGCGGCGGAAGCCCGCTCGTCGATAGCCAGTCCGCGCAAACGCGCTCTCATGCACCTCCTTCACCCCGCCCAGATGGGGCAAAAATTCCAGGTTTTACACGCCCTGAAACCTATGCGCGCAGCCGATCAGGCCTAGGCGCTGTCTTCGAGATAAACCGATGCTTCGCGAGAGGGAAACCAAGCTCGGCCAAGGCGGCCGAGGCGGAGGCGGGCCAGCTGGGTTTCCGTCTCACCCGCAGGGCGCTCGCAAAGCACCGGGGTATTTCGAAGACAGCGCCTAAGGAACTCTCCCGTCTCACGAATCTTTGACGACGTGGCGAAGCGTCGCCGGACTCTGCGCCCCCACCCCGCCATGTCCCGCTTCACCCGCCCCCTCCTCGCCACCGGTCTCTGCGTGCTTCACGCGCAAGCGGGACGAGCAGCCGACCTCCACATTCTCGGAGGCACCCAGACCGACCCCGTTCTCGTAAACTACACGGTCGGCACCGACCTGCTCTGGAACAGCGGCTACCTCGGCGAAGGCGTGATCATCGCCAACGTCGAGGGCGGACATTTCTGGTCGGAGCACGAGGTTTTCCAACGCTTCGACGCCAACGGCGCGGCGTCGCCCGCGCCGATCTACATAAACGCCGATCCCGCCGGCTCCGAACTCGGCGAAGTCGATTACCATGCGACGATGGTCGCCCACGTGCTGGCGGGCGGAAGCAACACCGCCGCCCTTCCGGAGAGTTACACCACCTACGGCATCGGCATGGCCCCGCGCGCCACGCTTTGGTCGGGCGCCATCGCCACCAGCTTCGACAAAACCGTCGAAAACGCCGGAGCCTTCGAGATTTCCGACGAATCCTTCCGCGCGCCTTATGTCGCCTTCTTCACCGGCAACAACCTCGCCACCGGCGGCGCCCGGGCGGACGTTATCAACAGCAGTTGGGGCTTCGAGGACCTCACCTATCAAGCGGCGGAGACTCGCACGATCACGGGCCTCGCGTCGCAAAACCCCTCCGTCGCCGCCGTCTTCAGCGCGGGCAACTCCGGCTACGGCGTCGACAAGATCGGCGGCCCCGCATCCTCGCCCAATGTCATCTCCGTCGGATCCCTCGGCGGCCCCGATTGGCTCACGCCTTCGTGTTTTTCCTCCGGCGGCGCCGTGGCGTTCTACAATCCCGCGACCGGGACGCTAATGCCCGGGGCGCGCGCCGCGGTGCATGTCTCCGCGCCGGGTGAAAACCTTTTCCTCGCCGCCTACCTCCAGCGCAGCGGCGGCCTCGAGCCCATCCTCATCCAAGAGGACATCGATAATCCCGCGACCGACCTCTATTTCAACTTCACCGCGAGCGGCACCAGTTTCGCGGCCCCCGTCGTCGCCGGCGGCGTCGGCCTTCTCAAGGAAGTCGCCCGCGACCATTTTACCGGCGCGGCCAACCTCGAACGCCTCGGCTCCGCACTCGATACCCGCGTCATCCGCTCGCTGATCATGGCGAGCGCACATCGCACCGTGGGCTGGGACAACGGCCAGAATGCCACCCCCGGCGGAGCACTCGTCACCACCCAGGCGCTCGACTACCACGCCGGCGCGGGCGCTTTCGACGTTTCCCGCGCGGCGCTCGTCTACGTTTTTGGCACCACCGACCTTCCCGGACTCGGCGGCGGCGCCAACCTCCAGCCCTCCGGCTGGGATTTCGGCTCGGTCACCTTGGGCGGGACCAACGACTATGTCATCGACCTGTCTTCCGTGCTCGAACCCTCCGAGCTGACCGTCTCGTTGAATTGGTTCGTCGACGACTCGTTCGACGTCGCGACCGGCGAGACGCTTTACGGCAGCTTCGCCGACCTGGACCTCGAAGTCTGGTCCGTGAGCTTCGGCGAAAACCCGGCTACGCTGCTCGCCGCGTCTCGCACGCCTTACAACAACACCGAGTTCCTTCGTTTCGCCGTCACCCCGGGCGCCAGCTACTCCCTGCGCGTCCGCTTCGACGAGTTTGTCTACGACCTCGGCCCCATGACCGCCAACGACGTGGGTTACGGCCTCGCGTGGACGACGAGCGCCATTCCCGAGCCCGCCTCGTTCGCGCTCCTCGTCGGCCTCGCCTCGCTGGGCTTCGGCCTATGCCGCCGCCCCCGTTTCCGCTCCTCGCCGCGCTGACGCAACCCCATTGGTCATTGGACATTGGTCATTGGCCATCCCGCCGCCGCGCGGCGGCGCGTCTTTTCCCTTGCACACCCCCACCCCGCCGCCCTTTCTCTCAACCTTTTAACTCAACCCACGCCTCACCATGTCTCGCATCTGCGCTATCACCGGCAAACGTCCCACCAAGGGCTCCATCATTCATCGCAAGGGTCAGTCCAAGAAGAGCGGTGGTATCGGCACCCACGTCACCAAGAAGACCTCCCGCACCTTCAAACCCAATCTCCAGCGCATCCGCGTGAAGCTCGCCAACGGCGGCACCAAGCGCATGCTCGTCTCGGTCAAGGCCATCAAGGCCGGCCTCGTCGAGAAGGTCTAAGCTCGCTCCGCGATCTACGCAGTCTTTTCAAAAACCCGCAGCCCTCATCGGCTGCGGGTTTTTCGTTTTCGCAGGTTTGCACCTCGCCTCCGCCCCGCCTCTGCTGGGCCGTCTCCGGTTCCCGTTACCGCTTCCCTTGCCCGCCGATCCGTCCACTTCCACCGCCGCAACGCCGCCCGCTCCGGCCGCCATCCGTCTCGAGGCGGTTTCCAAGCGCTTCGGCGCTTCGGACACGGTCCCCGTTCTCGCGCCGCTCGATCTGTCCGTCGGCCCGGGAGAGTTCGTCGCCCTGCTCGGACCCTCCGGTTGCGGCAAATCCACGCTCCTCCGTCTCCTCTCCGGCCTCGCCGCGCCCAGCTCGGGTCGCATCGCCGTCGACGGCCATCCGCCCGGCCATGGCGACGATCTCGCCTACGTTTTCCAAGACGCCACCCTCCTGCCTTGGCTGCGCGTCGACGCAAACGTCGAGACGCTGCTCCGCCTCCGCCGCGTTCCCGCCGCCGAGCGCGTCCGCCGCCGCGACGCCGCCCTCGCCCTCGTCCGCCTCGCCGACAAGGCCCGCGCCTACCCGCGCCAGCTCTCCGGGGGCCAGAAGATGCGCGTATCCCTCGCCCGCGCCCTGGCCACCGACCCGCGCGTGCTCCTGCTCGACGAACCCTTCGGCGCGCTCGACGAGATGACCCGCGACCGCCTAGGCGAGGAGTTGCTCGCCATCCGCGAGCGCCAGCGCTGGACCGCCCTTTTCGTGACGCATTCCGTCTCCGAGGCCGTTTTCCTCGCCAACCGCATCCTCATCCTCGCTCCCCACCCCGGCCGCATCGCCCACGACCTCCGCGTCGACCTCCCGTATCCGCGCAATCACGACACCCGCCGCGACCCCGCCTACCTCCGCCTCGTCGCCGAGATGTCCGCCCGCCTCCGCGCCGTCGATCCGGCCGAAAGTGGCGCGGGCGTCCCGCCCGCGGGTTCCGGCTCCCCGCCCGACTCGTCCGCCGCCGCATGAATCCCCGCCTCCTCCGCTGGCTCCTCCCGCTGCTCCTCGCCGGCCTGCTGCTCGCCGGCTGGCAAGCCCTGCATCAGTCGCTCCCGCCCGAGCGCCGCTTTCTCCTTCCCAGCCTGCCGCGGCTCGCGGAGGCCTTCCGCCTCCACGGCCATTCGCTTCTCCCCGCCGCCCGCCATACCGCGCTTGCCGCCCTCGGTGGCTTCGCCCTCTCCGCGTTTGTCGCCGCCGCGTTCTCGCTCCTCCTCTCCGCCTCGAATCTCGTCCGGCTCACTCTCTACCCCTACCTCATGGGCCTGCAAATGGTGCCCGTCATCATTGTCGCGCCCATCCTCATTCTCTGGGTCGGCCCCGGCGCACCAAGCGTCATCATCATCACCTTCCTCATCACCTTCTTCCCGCTGGTCGTGAACACGACCCAGGGACTGCTCTCCGTCGACCGCTCGCATCTCGATCTCTTCCGGATGGGCCGCGCCGCCCGCTGGCAGGAGATGTTTCTGCTCCGCGCCCCCGCCGCGCTCCCCTATTTTTTCACCGGCCTGCGCATCGCGGCCATCCTCGCGCCCATCGGCGCCCTCACCGCGGACTACCTCGTCGGCACGAGCAGCGGCGGCCGCTCCGGCCTGGGAATCACCGCGCTCCTCTTCAGCGCCCGGAACGAGATTCCCGCCCTCTACGCGACCGCCATCGTCGGCTGCGTGCTCGGCTTCGCCCTCGTCGCCGCCGTCTCCGCCCTCTCCTGGCTCGTCCTCCACCGCTGGCACGACAGCTACTCCCCCGACGAGTCGGCCCCATGAGCGTGCATCTCGCCGCCTTTGCCCGCGCCGCCGTTTGCCTGCGCGACACCCTCGAAGTCCAAGCCATCGAGACGCGCGTCGGCCGTTGGCTCGAGTCCGATGTCCTCAAGCTATTCAAACGCCACTGGATCGTCGAAACCTCGCCCGGCTGCGGCGTCTTCTTCTCCGTGTGGATCGACGGCGACGCCCTCCATCGCGGCCAAATCAACTACAACATCCACGCCCTCAAGCTCCGCGACCTGCCCGGCCACAAGATCCAGAGCCGCGAATTCGCCGCCGCCTTTCGCACCGGGTTCGCGGCAATGTCCGACGCCGCAAGCTGGCCGAACCGCTCCCTCGATCACGGCCCTCAAACCCTCCTCGAAGGCTGGATCCCCCTCCGTCCCGACAGCCTCGAAAGTGACGTCGTCGCCCTGGCCAAGCGTCTCGTCTCGCTCGCCCCGCTCATCGACACCCTGCTCGCTGAACGCGCCATGCTGCCGCGCCCGGCGTAAGAGCCCGCTCCTCCCCGCCTCCGCGCGGGCGTTGCAAAGCCCTTGGATTATTGTCCAGTGGCGCCATGTCCTCGCGTTACCTCGCTCCCGCTCTCTTCACCGCCTGCGCCTCTCTGCTCGCTTTCGCCGGTTGCGCCAAAAAAGAGCCTGCATCCTCCGACGCGGCCGACGCTCCCTCATCTGCCGCTCCGACGAAGGTCACCGTCCAACTCGACTGGTTCCCCGAGCCCGAGCACGGCGGACTCTACCAAGCCCAGGCCCGCGGCTGGTTCAAGGAAGCCGGCCTCGACGTCACCCTCGTCCCGGGGGGACAGCAGGGCCTCATCGTCAACCAAGCCATCGCCACCGGACGCGCCGACATCGGCCAGGGCGAAAGCGTCACCACGCTTCTCGACGCCCATAAGGGCCTCCCCCTCCTCCAGGTCGCCGCCGTTTTCCAAAACGATCCCTCCGTCTTCCTCCTCCACGCCGAAAATCCCGTCCGCGATTTCAAGGCGCTCAACGGCCGCAAAATCATGGCACGCCCGGGCTGGGTTTTCCTCGATTATCTCAAGCAGAAATACGCCATCGATTTCACCATCATCCCCTTCAACTTCTCCGTCTCGAACTTCATCGCGGACAAGGAATTCATCCAGCAGGGCTTCTACATCGCCGAGCCCTTCTTCATCACCCAAGGCGGCGCGCCCGCCCCGCGCTACCTCTACGCCTGGGATGCCGGTTACGATTCCTATGGCGTTCTTATCGCCAACTCCGCTTGGGCAAAGAAAAACCCCGCCGCCCTCCGCGCCTTCCTCGCCACCTACATCCGCGGCTGGCGCGATTACGTCGAAGGCGACCCCGCTCCCGCCCACGAGGCGCTGAAACAGGCCAATCCCAAGAACACGGACGAGTTCATGGCCTTTTCGCGCAAGATGATCATCGACGAAAAACTCGTCATCGGCCGCGACGCCTCCGACAGCTCGCGCATCGGCCGCCTCGACCCCGCCCGCTACGCCACCCAAATCAAGATTCTCGAGGATCTGAAACTCACGCCCCCCGGCGCCCTCAAAGTCGCCGAGGTGATGAGCACCGACTACCTCCCCGAGCCCAAGTAGCCGCTTCCCCCGTATCCGCGCCTTCTCTTCTGCTCTCCCTCTTTTCCTCCGTGCCCTCCGTGTCCGAGCTCCGTGCCCTCCGTGGCTAAACCTCCGTCCCTCCGCTCCCTTCCCTGCCGCGGCCTCGCGCTCGATCTCGCGACGCCGCGCATCATGGGCATCGTCAACACGAGCCCGGATTCCTTCCACGCCGACAGCCGCCTCCCCTCGCTCGACGCCGCGCTCGCTCACGCCCGCCGTCTCGTCGCCGAGGGCGCCGATCTTCTCGACATCGGCGGCCAATCCACCCGACCCGGCTACGTCGAGATTTCCGACGCCGAGGAAATCGCGCGGACCGCACCGCTCCTCCGCGCGCTCGCCGCCGAGTTCCCTCGCCTGCCGCTCTCGATCGACACCTATAAACCCACCGTCGCCGCCGCCGCGCTCGAAGCCGGCGCGCACGTCCTCAACGATATTCACGGCCTGCAAGGCCCCGGCGGCCCTGAACTCGCCCGCCTCGCCGCCGACTCCGGCGCCACGCTGGTCGTGATGCACAACGACCCCGCCCTCCGCCAAAGTAGCATGAGCTTCCAGCTCATGTCCGATTCCGACTCCTCGCTCCCTGCTCCCTGCGCCTCGCTCCTCCCCGCCGTCCTCGCCTTCCTCCGCCGCTCGCTCGACATCGCAGCCTCCGCCGGCGTGCCGCGCGAGCGCCTCGTCCTCGATCCCGGCATCGGCTTCGGCAAGACCTCCGCGCAAAACATCGCCCTCCTCCGTCGCCTCGAAGCGCTCCACGAACTTGGTCTCCCCGTTCTCCTCGGCGTCTCCCGCAAAAGCGTCTTCGGCCACATCCTTCCCGAACTCGCGACGCCCGCCGACCGTCTCGACGCGACGCTCGCCGCCACCGCCCTCGCCGTCGCGCAAGGCGTGCAAATCCACCGCGTCCACGACGTCCAGGCCGCCCGCCGCGCCGCCCTCGTCGCCGCAGCGCTGCGCCCCGCCGGCTAGGCTAGGGTCCGGTCCCTCGCCACGCCGCCGTTTCTTTTTGCGCCTGTTGCGCCTCTTTGCGGCCATTGGGGCATGCTCGCCACGATCCACCTTAAGAAACTCCGCTTCCACGGCCGCCACGGCGTGCTGCCCGAGGAAGCCGCGCTCGGCCAGCCGTGGATCGTCGACCTCGACCTGGTGGTCGACATCGCCCAGGCCGCCGCCACCGACGATCTCGTCCACACCGTCAACTACGCCGAGGTGTATTCGCTCTGTCAGGACATCGTGGAGAACGAGCGCTTCGCGCTGATCGAGACGCTGGCCAACCACATTCTCTCCTCCATCCTCACCGCCCACCCTCGCGTGAGGTCCGCCACAGTCACCGTCCACAAGCCCCACGCCCCCATCCCCGGAGCGCACGAAGGAGTCGCCATCACCGCCACGATGGCCCGCGCCTAGCCTTCCCGTCGGTTTCTTCGCGTTTCTCCCCACCGTTCCGTGCCCTCCGCCACTGTCGTTCCCGTCACCGCCTATGTCGCCCTCGGCTCCAACCTAGGCGACCGACACGGACATCTCGAAGCCGCTTTCGCCGCCTTGGCCGCCTTGCCCGGCACGCGCCTGCTCGGACGCTCCGCCCTATTTGAAACGCCCCCCTTCGGTCCTCCCGGGCAGCAAAATTACTTCAACGCCGCGGCCTCGCTCGCGACGACCCTGTCTCCCCTTGCCCTGCTCGACGCGCTGCTCGCCATCGAACAATCGCGCGGCCGGGTGCGTCGCGAACGCTGGGGGCCGCGCACACTCGATCTCGATCTCCTTCTGCACGGCAACACGACCGCCCACGAGCCTCGGCTCACTTTACCGCATCCCGAAATGCTCCGACGCGCGTTCGTCCTGGTTCCTTTGCACGACCTGGCGCCCGAACTCGTCATCGCGGGCCGCCCGATCGGGCGGCATCTTCTGGCGCTCGATCAAACCGGCATTCACCGGCTATCCGATTAAGCCGCATCTCTCGCCATGGACCCCGTCGAAACCCTGCAAACTCGTCTGCGCCACGTCTTCACGAACCGGGCTCTGCTGCACGAGGCCCTCGCCCATCCTTCCTTCTGCAACGAGCATCCGGAATCCGGCCCCAGCAACCAGCGTTTGGAATTTCTCGGCGACGCCGTCCTGCAACTCATCGTGACCGATGCGTTGTTCCAACTCTACCCGACGGAACCCGAAGGCGCGTTAAGCCGGAAACGTTCAATCCTCACCAAGGGCCGTTGCCTCGCCGAAATCGCGCTCGAGCTGGGAGTCGATTCGGCGCTTTGCCTCGGCGGAAGCGAAAACACCCCCGCCGGGCGCACCCGTCCATCGAACCTGGAGGATGCTTTCGAAGCGCTGGTAGGCGCTCTCTACCTCGAGCTCGGGTTGGAACCCACGCGCGCACTCGTGTTGTCGCTATATGGCTCGTTGGAAGTCCGCATCGCCGCCGGAAGCCCCGTTGATAACCCCAAGGGGCGACTGCAAGAACTGATCCAAGGCACCCATGGAGTGGGCGCGTTGCGCTACGACACCGCCCACTCCGGCGGACCGGACCACGACCGAGAATACAGCTCACGGGTCTGCCTGGCCGAACGCATCCTGGGCGAAGGGCGGGGCCCTTCGAAGAAATCCGCGGAGGAGGCCGCCGCGCGCGCCGCCCTCGCCAGCCACATCACGGCCCCCCTTGGCTGATCGTGGCGAAGTCCGCGCCAGACAAGGCAGTTGGAACCACGGATTTCACGAATGATCACGGATAGCGGAAGCTTGAAGCGGAACGTGAACTCACCCGCGGGTGGGTAAATCGACGACTCAGATTCTTCGTATCCGTTTTGATCCGTGCCAACCTGCGCAATCCGTGGCCGGCTCGAATCGCGTTTCTTCGGATAACGGCCGCCCGAAGGGGCCGAGGCGTTGTTTGTTGATTTCGTCCCTCACCACGCGACCGCCCCGTTACCGATCAATCCTCGCTGACTCGGCGGCACGTCGCCCGCCTGCCGCTTCGCTTCTGTCATGCGCCGTGCTTGCTCCGCACGCTCCGCGTGCTCCGTCCGGGTGAGTCCTGCCCGGCCGCGCCGGCCACGCGCGAGGAGTAGCGGATAGGAGCGGCGCTCCTGTGACCTGGCCTCTGGTCCACCTCGTCTTCCCCGTCGGATTTCTCAACCGCGTCTCCGTCCTCCCGTCCAGAACGTATTCGTATTTCGGTTACAACAGCGGCGACGCCCCCGCGCGATCCCCGATCCCGGGCATCGGGGAATAAACGGGGGCAAAATCGGGAAGCCTCGGCCGCTCAGCCCATTGCCGGGCGCCGCCGCGCCTAGAAAGCATTGGCCGGGCCCCTCCCGGGGTTCCGCAAACAACCCAAACGAATCGCAAACCATGAAAACCACCCTGCAATCCCTGCTCTGCGGCGCACTCTTGGCGGCGCCTATCGGGCTCGTCGCCCAAACCACCACGACGACCACCACCCCGGTCACCCAGAGCTCCTACTCCGGCGATCCTTCCGACTGGGGTCCCAAAGCCGGCGACATGGAGTTCACGCTCAGCGGCACCGGAGTCTCCAACAAGGATCTCGACAACTCCGGCGGAGGCGCCACCGCATCGGTCGGCTGGTATCTGAACGACACCCTCGAGGCCGTCGTTCGCCAGAGCTTCACCTACGCCAACTCCGACGGCGGCACCGACTCCTGGGCGGGCACCACCCGCGTCGCCCTTGACCAGCACATCCTCGCCCGCGGCGCCATTCGCCCCTTCGTCGGCGTCAACTTCGGCGGCGTCTACGGCGACGACACGAACGAAACCTGGGTCGCCGGACTCGAAGCCGGCGCCAAGTTCTATGTGAAGGAGCAGACCTTCATCTTCGCCATGGTCGACTACGGCTGGTCCTTCGACGACAGCGACGACGCCGACGACACCTTCAGCGACGGCGGCTTCACCTGGTCCCTCGGCATCGGCTTCAACTTCTGATCGCTCACCCGCGCGGATATCCCCTGCCGCACGGGGCGCCCCCCCGCAGCCCTCAACCGGACTCGTGCAGTAGAACGGCGGAGTAGCGAAATGAGATGGCGAACGCATTTCAGAGGCGAACGACCAAGGAATATCCGAAGGATATTTCGCTGGGAGAAAGCCACTGAAAGGTGCCGCCAAATCATTTCGATGCGACCCAAGCTACTACACGAGTTCGGTTTAAAGGCCGCGGGGTCTTTTAGTGAGATCCAAAATCTCCGGCGAGGTCTGCGCCGGAGATTTCAGGACCTCCCATTCTCTCCACTCCAGCCCATGACAGACAGCGCAGTCTCCACGCTCGCCGCCGATCCGCCCGCTCCCCATCCGCACGCCCGCCGCCGACTCATCCTGCGCACCGCCCTCGGGCTGGTCGTTCTCCTCGTCATCGTCCGCATCCTCCTTCCCTGGCTGCTCGCTCGCGCCATCAACGACCGTCTCGGCGCGCTCCCCGCCCACCACGGAGTCATCGGCGATGTCGATCTCCAGCTCTTCCGCGGCGCCTACCGGATTCATGGTCTCTCCATCCGGCAACGCGGCGAACACGGCGAGCCGCTCATCTCGATCCGCACGGTCGATTTCTCCCTGGCGTGGCGCGAACTCCTCCACGGCCGTGTCGTCTCCGACATCGTCCTCGACGCGCCCATTCTCCGTCTCACGCGCAGTTCGGACGCCCCTCCCGCCTCCCCGGGCGAAAAGCCGCCCACGATCAACGATCCGGGCTGGCGCGCGCTCATCGAGGACCTCTTCCCCATCGAGATCACGGAGCTGGTCATCCGCGAGGGCGCCTTGGACTACGCCGACCCCGCCCGCGAACCTCCGCTCGCGATCGGCATCGCCGAGGTTGGCGCTCGCATCGAAGGCCTCGCCAACCGCACCGCGCCCGACGACGAGTCCAGCCCGGCCCGCGGTGAACTCGCCGCCATCGTGAAGGGCGGAGGCGGGCTTTACATCCGGGCCCGCGGATTTCCGCTCGCCGATCCACCCGTCTTCGAAGCCGGCGGCGAGCTGGATGCCATCCCGCTCGTCTCCATCAATCCGCTCCTTCGCTCCGCGCTCGGCGTCGACGTATCCGACGGCACGCTACACCTCGCACTGGAAGTCCACGCGGCCGGCGGCATCTACGAGGGCTACGTCAAACCCCTCATCCGGGGCGCCCGCTTCACCGACATCGGCCACGAGCCCGGGGCCGGCGCCGCCAAAACCCTTTGGGAAACTCTCGTCGCCGGCGCCGCCATGCTCCTCACAAACGACAACACCGAAAACATCGGCTCGCGCGTGCCCTTCGCCGGCCGGTTCGGCCAAACCCGGGTCGACGCCTGGGACGCCTTCGTCGGACTGCTGCGCAACGCTTTCGTCCGCGCGCTGCGCGAAGGCGTGGATCCCGGCGCTCCCGTATTCGAAGGCTGATCCGCCTTCTTTCCCCCGGTGCCCGGCGCCTTGGTGCACAATGCAACTCGCGCCCTCGCCCCGGCGGCGTTTTGCGCCCCGCGCATGGCCTCCCGCGACCGCCGCGTTCTCCTTTTTACCTGCCCCATAGGGTCATCCGTTCCCTCTGCCCGATTGGCCCGGTTTGGGCGCCAACGCCGCCGAGGCGTCCCGCCGAGCGGCGCGCCGCAACCCCCCGCAAACATGCCTTCGCCAAACATCATTCCTCCGACCGTAAGCCAAAGCTCCTACGCGTCCCCGGCTGCCGGCGTGACCGTGCGCCCGGAACATGTCGTCGTGCCCCCCCTCTGCTGGGGCGCCATCCTCGCCGGCGCCGTCGCCGCGCTCAGCATCCACCTTCTCGTCACCCTGTTTGGCATCGGCCTCGGTCTCCAAATCGTCGAGCCGGCCACCAATCCCGAAGGAGGACAGCGCTTCAGTATTGGCGTCGGCATAGCCTGGTCCGTGGCCGCGCTCATCGCGTTGTGGGCCGGCGGCTGGGTCGCCGGGCGCCTCACGCCCGAGTCCAACCGCAGTCTCGGCGGCATCCACGGCTTTCTCGTCTGGAGCCTCGCCACGGTGGTGACGCTCTTCGCCATCGGATCCGGCGCCGGTATGCTGGCCGGCACCGTTGCGCGCATCACGGGCCGGACGGTCGGCGCTGTCGCCCAAGCCGCGGCTCCCGCCGCCGAGGCGGGCGGACAGGCCATCTCGCAGTTTGCCCGGGAGAACTCGAACCTGCTCCAAAGTTTCACTCAGGAACTTGTCCCCGGAGTCTCCCCCGAGACCAATCCCCCCCCGCGGCAGGACGGTGCCGCCAAGGCGCGCGCCACGCGCGAAATCTCCTGGGCTCTCGTTCGTTTCTTCTCCGCCGAGCCGTCCGCTCGCGGCGCGCAACGCGCCGAGCTCGTCCGTGCGGTGGACGAGCACACCGAAATGGACCAGGCCCAGGCCAACGAGCGCATCGATCAGATGATCGCCTCCTATGACCGGGTGCAGGCCGACCTCAAACAGATGGCGGAGCGCGCCGAGACCAAGGCCCGCGAAGTCGGGGAGAAGGCCTCCGATTACGCCACTCACGCCGCGGTCTGGACCTTCATCGCGTTCATCATCGGCGCCATCGCCGCGTCCATGGGAGGCGCCTCCGGCGCCCGCGCTCGTCGCGAACACGACGACGCCGCCATCGCCTGACCCAGCCTCCCTCGCGGGCGCCGCCTCCCGCGCGGCGCCCGCGCCTTTTCAAATTCCTTTCGCGCTCATGATCATCCTTCAGCTCACGAACACCCGCGCCTCCGGCACCGACGCGGAAGTTTGCCCCATCGTCTCCGACGCCCGCGCCCTCACCGAGGCGGGTCATCACATCACCCTCATAACCCCGGCCGAGGCCCCGGCTTCGCTCGCGGACCGCCTGCCTCGTTTCGTCGGGGCCGCCCTACGTCCGATTCTGGCCTCCGTTTCGGCCGCGCCCGATCCCCCGCCGTCCACGCCCGCTCCCGAGCTCGTTCATGTTCATCACCCCTTCCTTGTCGGCGAAGAGGCGCTTCGCATCGCCACGTTGCACGACGTGCCGCTCGTGTTCACCGCCACTCTTCGCTACGAAAACCCGTTTCCTCTGCCCGCCCCCGAGGCCGCGCATCTCCGGGCCTTCATAGAGAAGCTGGGCGTCTGCTTCGCCAATCGCTGCGATGTCGTCATCGCACCCGATGCCGCCACCGCCGTGCGTCTGTTCGAGGGCGGCGTCACGCGCCCCATCCACGTCGTCGCCGCGGTCCATTCCCCCGAAGTCCGCGCACGGCGCCTCGTCGAGATATACGAGGAGGCCCGGGCCAAACGTCTCTCCCGCGGCCCTCTGCGCGAAAGCGGCGCCGCCAACCGGCTCTGTCGCGAACTCGTCCACGCGTGGAACAAAGTTCATCCCGCAGCGTCCTCGCCGACCAGCCGCTTTCGCGGCGTCTTTGCGGGGCCGCGCGACGGGTCCGCGCTCCCATGCTGACACGACTCGGCGGACGCTGGCGCACGTTTCGCGAGTGGGTGACGCTGGGCGAATGGATGCCCCGCCTCCTTCGCCTGCCACCCCCGCCCCAGGAGGGTTTCCGGCCCGGGCTTTTTCTCGTCGAACTCGCCGGCTGCGACCGCGCCGCGTGGGAGTGGGCCCTCGCTCGCGACGCGCTGCCGTTTCTTGAGTCGCTCACCGCGCGTCAAAACTATCGCACCGTCGACTACCACGCCGGCAACCCATGGTGCCGCATCGGGCGCGAAACGGAGCTGCTCTACGGAGTGCCCTCCGCGCTCCCGGGGGAGGTCTACCTTCCGCTCGGCGCCGACGAGCCCGTGGATCTCTCCCTCCGTCCGGACGCGCTCGAGGCGGACGAGAAACTCCACCGCCAGCGCGAAGGCCTGCTCCGGGAGGGGGCGGCCTGGGGCACCTTGCTGCCGGGCGGCGCTTCCCCGCACGAGTTCCACGGTCCGCTCGGAGATCGCGCCGAGGGCTGGGTGGAATGGCTGCGCAACCGCTATGGCGCCGCGCTCGATCTGCGTCGCGGCGTGTCCGCCGTTCACCTGCGACACGATTGCACGCCTCCCCTCGAGACCGCCGGCTCCGAGCTCGTCGACTGGTGGCGCCGGCAGGATCGCATCATGGCGCGCCTCTATCACCGCGCCCGCCTGTCGCGCCGGCGCGACTACGAAGTTTGGTTCCTGCTCACTCCGGTGCCGCCCCGGGAGCAGGCCTTTCCCGAAGACTACGGGCAACGCCTGCAAGCCGCCCTGGGCGCCGAGTGGGACGTCCGCGCCGCCGATGCGCCCCGTCAGCGCGAGGCGCCCTCCGGCCGCGAGATCCGTCTCCTTACTCGCGACGACGTCGCCCACCTCTATGCCGAGGGCTCCGTGACCGACGCGGAAAAAATGAAGGTTGCCCGGCTCATTCTCCAAACCGGCGCCGACGTCGGCGCCGTCCTCTGGCGCGAGGCGGACGGAACTCCGCGCTGGCAACGCGAAGGCGCCGTCTCCGACAACGATACGCTCCACCCTCCTCCCGGCCTCTCGCTCGAGGCGTGGCTGCCTTACCTTATCGAACGCGACGGCGACGCCATCCTCGACCATCCCGACGCCGGCACATGGATAGCCCTGCGTGGCCCGCCCGATTCCTGGCAACGCGCGGGCGTGGCCCTTCTGCCACGCCGAGCTCGCATCGGCGCCAGCCGCGGCGACTGGCTGCGCGCCGGCCAGATCTACGGCGCCGCCCGCCACGCTCTCGGCCGCGAGCGTCTCCGGCACGACGTGCCCGCGCCCGTCCTGAACCCCGACACCTTCCGCCTGGCCACCTACAACGTCCACCGCTGCATCGGCATGGACGGCCGGCAATCCCTGCGCCGAGTCCTCCGGGTGCTTGCGGAGATCGATGCCGACATCATCGCCGTCCAGGAGGTCTCCGCGGTCGGCTTCAACCAGGCCGAGCAAATCGCCTCCGAGCTCGGCATGTATTCCGTTTTCTGCCCCACGCTCCACGGAGCCGAGGCCTACGGCCATGGCCTCCTCAGCCGGTATCCATTCACGGTCAACGCGGTCGGCCTCCTCCCGCTCGTGCGCGAGGCCTCCTACAAGGAACCGCGCGGCGCCATCTGGGTGCGGATCCAAATGGGACTCCGCTCGCTCCACATCGTCTCGACCCACCTCGCGCTGGGCCGCGCCGACCGAAGCGCGCAAGTCGACGCCCTCCTCGGCCCCCACTGGCTCGGCGGCTTGCCGCCGGACACGCCGGTCATCCTCTGCGGTGATTTCAACTTCACCCCGCCAGGGCGAAACTACCGCCGCCTCGCCGCACGCTTCCGCGACGTGCAACTCGCCCACTCGCGCGGTCCCGTGTTGAAAACGTTCTCCACCGTCTGCGCCGTCGCCCGGCTCGACCACATGTTTCTCTCGCCGCACTTCTCGGTCCTCGGCGTCGACTCGCCCCGCACCCACCTTACGAGCGTGGCGTCCGACCACTTCCCCCTCGTCGCCGACCTCCGCTGGCCCCGCGACGGCGGCGTGTGACGCAACCCAGCGAGTCTCCCCGCCGAAGCCGGAGACCGGGTCATTGGTCATTCCGCGCGCAGATGCGCGCGGCGTTGCAGCGCGCCCCGCGCA
>CAMLQS010000050.1 GCA_946482165.1 uncultured Verrucomicrobiota bacterium
GGCGGCGATCGTCGCGAGCGGTTACTGCCGATGGTGGACGCCACAGGACTCGAACCTGTGACCCCATCCGTGTGAAGGATGTGCTCTAACCAACTGAGCTAGGCGTCCGGCTATCGGGGAGCGCGGAACTTGTCGGCCGCCCCCGCGCGAATCAAGGGCGATTTTCCGACCTTCTTTCCCGCCGCTCCTTCCTGCGCTTGGAAGAACATTTGCCAGCCATCTGCGCGCGCTCTCCGCTCGGCCACCATGAGCGCCCCCGCCGAACCTTCCTCCACAACCTTGGAAACGACGCCCGCTTACCCGCCTGTCACCCGCCGGGAGATCTTCGGCTGGTGCTGCTTCGACTTCGCCAACTCCTCCTACACCACGATCATCATCACGGTCGTCTACTCGGTGTATTTCTCCAACGTGGTCGCGGCCAAACACCCCGCCGCCGCGGCGTGGTGGGGGCTCACCCTCGCCCTCGCCCAACTCGTCGTTCTTCTCGTCTCACCCCTGATCGGCGCGATGTGCGACATCCGGGCCAACAAGAAAAGCCTCCTCGCCGGCACCGCCACGCTCTGCGCCCTCTCGACCGCCGCCCTCTGGTTCGTCGGTCCCGGCGAGATCGGACTCGCCCTGGGACTCGTCGCGCTCGGCACCCTCGCCTTCTATCTCAGCGAGAACATTTGCGCGGGGTTTCTCCCCGAGATCAGCACGCCGGAAAACGCCGGGCGCATTTCGGGCTACGGCTGGAGCTTCGGTTACTTCGGCGGCCTGCTCAGCCTCGTGCTCGCCCTGGTCATGATCGACACCTTGGGCTGGCCGGTCCCCAGCGTTTTTCTAATGACCGGCGTTTTCTTCGCTCTCGCCGCCTTGCCCACTCTCCTCCTGCTCCGGGAACGCGCCGTGCCCCGCCCGCTTCCGCCAGGCAAAAACCTGCTCGCCGCCAGCTGGGGCGAAAACCTGCGCTCGCTCCGCGCCCTCAAATCCTACCGCACGCTCGGGATTTTCTTCGTTTCGCTGTTCTTCGCCACGGCCGGATTAACCGCCGTCGTCGCCTTCGCGTCTCTCTTCGCCGATCGCGAACTTCACCTCTCCCAGAAGGAAACAATCTCGCTTTTCATCGTGCTTCAACTGGCGGGCGTGGCCGGCGCGGCGGGCTTTGGTCTGCTCCAGGACCGCGCCGGCCCCAAGCCCGCGCTCACCCTTTCCCTCCTGCTCTGGATCGGGGTCTGCGTGGGCGGGTATTTTTGCAACAGCAAGGGACTCTTCTACCTCATCGGCGTCGGCGCGGGCATCGCCATGGGCTCGCTCCAATCAGGCGGACGCGCCGTCGTCGCTCTCTTCACGCCATCCGGAAAAAGCGGCGAGTTTTTCGGTTATTGGGGCTTCTTCAGCAAGCTCGCCGGCGTGGTCGGCCAGCCTGTCTTCGGCCTCTTCGCCGCATGGCTCGGCTTCCGCGCTGCCATCCTCGCCAACGCCGTCTTCTTCCTCATCGGGCTGATCATCCTCCTGCCGCTCTCCCTCAAGCCCGTCCGTCCGTAGGCCGCTCGCCTCCGAATACGCCCGCGCCCGCCTCCCAACGCGGTTCCGGCCGAGGCGTGCTCCGCGTGCGCAGCAAAAGGTTAAGCTCCGACAAGGTGAGGGGTTTCGTCGCGATGCCATCGACCCTCAGCACCTCGTAGGCGAGGCGTTCGCGCGCCGACAACACACCCGACACGACGTAAACGCGTCCATCAAAGCCCAGCTCCCTCGCCGCGCGCACGAAGTCCATCCCCTCCATCTCCGGCATGCGGTGATCGGTTATCACCACGTCAAAACCCGCCTTCGCCAAACACGTCAGCGCCGCCGCCGCTCCATCCGCCACGACCACTTCGTAGCCGAGAAAGTGCAGGGCCTCGTCCATGAGCGCCCTCACATGCAAGTCATCATCCACCAGCAATACCCGTGTTTTCATTGTTAGATAAGCCTCCCCCGAACCACCTGTCGTTAGTCGTATAAGGTTTCTTTGCATGCATAGGTGTCTTTACATACCAAACAGTCAATCTCCGAGCTTTCATCGCCCGCCGGGCGCCGCATTTCTGCTGCGTGGCAAAGCTCAGTGACCAAGTCAGCGTGCGCATTTCCCCCGAATGGAGGGAAACTCTCCGCTCCATCGAGGAGAAGCATCGCATCCCCCCGCCGGACTTTATCCGCGGCTTGGTCGAGGCGGGACTTCAGTTCTACCAGGAGAACGGCTGGTTCGCCTTCCCCGTCAGCGTGCAACCGGTGCGCGACTATGTGCAGGCCGTCGCCGAAACCCGCAGCCGCTACGACACCGCGCCAACTCCCGCGTCCGCTCCAGCCCCGGTGGCGGCCAAGACCAAGAAAATCGCGAAGTAAGCACGTGTCGGCCGGCCGAGGATTCTAGCACCTCCCTTTATGCCCCGGCCAAACGGGCGCTCGTCGCCCGCCGGCCGCATTTGACCCGCCCGCCCGCCGTCCTAGCGTGCGCGGCCCATGCGTCTCGGCGATCTCCAAGGTCTGCAAACGCTCATGCTGCCGGACGCCTGGCAGCGAGACGCCGTGCATGCGCTTCAAGCCGGTCGCGACGTCATCGTCGACGCGCCCACCGGCGCCGGAAAAACCCATGTCTTCGAGCGTTTCGTCGAGCAGGGCAACTTCGCCCGTCGCGCCGTCTTCACCGTCCCCACCCGCGCCCTCGCCAACGACAAATACGCCGAGTGGCGCGCGCGCGGCTGGCGCGTCGGCATCACCACCGGCGACCTCTCCGTCTCGCCCCGCGCCCCCGTCGTAGTCGCCACCCTGGAGGCGGCCCAAGGCGCGCTCCTTCGAACCTCCGCCCTGTGTATCAACGGATCGCATACGCCGTCGGCGCCGCCCCCTCCGCTCCGGCCCCCGCCCTCGAATTCCCCCTCCCCGACCTTTCGGAGATCCACAGGGGACGAGGCGGCCGAGCCCCCGTCGGAGCGAGGGACCGGCCGGGGCGATCTGCCCGACCTCCTCGTCATCGACGAGTATCAGTGGCTCGGCGACCCCGCGCGCGGCAACCACTACGAAGGCGTCCTCGCCACGCTTCCCGCCTCGGTCCAGTTGCTCCTCCTCTCCGGCTCCGTCGCCAATCCCGACGATGTCGCAGCCTGGCTCGCCCGCCTCGGCCGCCGGGTCGAGGTCGTGCGCACCGCCACCCGCCCCGTGCCGCTCGAGGAGGTGGAGATCGACGATCTTGTCCAGGGGCTGCCTCGCGAGATCGAGGGTTTCTGGTCGCGCCGCGTCGCGGGCGCGCTCCGCGAGGGCCTCGCGCCGGTGCTCGTCTTCGCGCCGCACCGCGCCGACGCCGAGCGCCTCGCCCGCCAGTTTGCCCGAGAACTCCCGCTCGCCGACCCGCTTCCGCTCACGCCCGAACAGGAATCGATGGCGGGGCCGACGCTCGCCAAGCTGCTCCAGCGGCGCATCGCGTATCACCACAGCGGACTTAGCTACGCACAGCGGGCCGGCCTCGTCGAGCCGCTCGCCAAAGCCGGGCAACTCCGCGCCGTGGTCGCGACCCTGGGCCTCGCCGCGGGCATCAATTTCTCGCTGCGCTCGGTCATGCTCACGGCGGCGAGCTACCGGGTCGGCGCCCTCGAACGCGACATCGCCCCGCACGAGCTCCTTCAGATGATCGGCCGCGCCGGCCGCCGCGGTCTCGACGAAACCGGCTACATGCTGGTCTCCGGCCGCACGCCGCGCCTGCGCCGGGCCGCTCCCCTCCGCCTGAAGCGCGCCGCTCCGCTCCCCTGGGCCGCCCTGTTGCGCCGCCTCGCTCCCGGCGAATCCGCGCTCGCCTTCGCCCACGATGCCGCCTCGCGATTCTTCACCGAGGGCCCGCTTCGGCTCGGGGCCGAGCTGACCTCGTTGCACGCGCCCTCCGCCCTGCCCTGCGGTCTTCTGACCGACACCGGCCGGGCTCGCCTCATCCGTCGCAAGCGCGAGCCGTTTCCCGGCTGCCGCGCCTGCTTCCTCCAAACGGAATGCCTCGCGCTCTCCCCCGAGCCGACGCCGCTTTGGGAGTGGAACCGCGTGGGCGTTCTCGACAAATCGCTGCGCCTCACCGCGCGCGGCGCCATCGTCTCCGTCTTTCTCGGCCCCGAGGGCCTCTCCCTCGCCGCCGGTCTCGAGGACCGTCGCTATCCGGTCGATCACCTGCTCTTCGACTGCGCCAATCTCTTCGCCGGCGACCGCTTCGCCGGCACCAACCCCCGCCGCCTCGGCCGCCTCGCCGCCGTTTGCGAGAAAACTTATCGGCGCCTCACCATCGAGGGTTACCTCGAAGAGGGCCTTCCCCCCGCCTACGGCTACGGTGCGAGCGAGATCGTCCAAGCGGTGGTCGAAGGCACCGCTTCGCGGGGCTCGCTGGCGCACACCCTTTCCGACGAGATGGCGCAGGCCGGTCGCGGCGACATTGATCGGCTGCTCACCGAATGGCGCAGTTTTCTCCGCAGCCTCGCCGCCGCCGAGCCCCTGTCCGAGCGACTGCCCTTCGCCACCGCCTCGCTGCTTGCCCGCTGGAACGAGGCCCGCGCGCTCGCCACGCGCCTGCTGGGCGACGCCCGAACCACCGAGCTTCCCGATCTGCCGCCGCTCACCCCGGAGCAACGTCGGCCCGTGCAACATCGCCTCGGCCGCGCCGCGGCTTTTGCCAGAAGCCGCTGATTCGCGACGAACACGCCGCCGCGCCCGCGCCTCGAAACGACGTGGTTTTCCGGGCGCAAGCCTCACTCGCCGCCCGCCGCGCGCCAGGCGCGAGGCGTCATCCCCATCTCGCCTCGAAAAACCCGGGAAAAGTGAAACGCGTCCGCAAAACCCAGCGCCGCCGCCACCTCCTTCACCCGTGCCCCCGGCTCGCGCAGCCGCTCCGCCGCAAGCCGCACCCGGCGGCCGCGCAGGTAATCTCCCGGCGTGGCACCAAGGAAGCGTTTGAAAAGCCGGCACACCGTTTCGCTGCGCAGACCCGCCGCCGCAGCCACTTCCGCCGTGCTCTTGAGTCGCGCCGCCTCCGCGTCGATCAAGGCCCGGCAGCGCTCGAAACTCGTCCGCGCCGAGTCGTCGCCCGCGTCCGCCCCTCCCGGCCCGGCGACCGGCGCCGCCCCGCTCGCCACGGACAGCTTTAACAACAGGACCCTCGCCAGGTGCCCGAGCGCCGTTTCCGCCGCCGCCCCCGGCCGAGGCCCCTCGCGCAATATCCACTCGAACGCCTCGCGCGCCTCTCCCGGCGCCTCGACCATCCGCACGCGGCCGTCGGCCAATCCGATTTCCCGAAGGGCGGCCTCCGCGCCCGCGCCCTCGATCCAGAGGTAATAGCGTCGCAGCGGGCGCCGGACGTCGCAACGGCGGCTGCGTCTCGTCTCGGGACCGATCGCGTAGACGGCCCCGGAGGCGAGCGCTTCGCGCCGCCCGGCCACCTCCGCCTGCCCGCGACCGCCGACTATGTATTCTATCTCCCAATACGGAAAATCCCTTCGCTGGGAGTAGCTGCCCGCGGCCAGCGACTCCCGGCCGCCCGCGACCACCCGCCAGCCGCGCCCGCCCCCGGCGCCCCTCCGTCCCGCCGGTCGGAAAAAGCGCCGCGCCTCCGCCGCCGCCGGCTCGATGAGCCCCGGCGGGGTCTCGGGAACGGCGTTGGCGCGCGGCTTCGGGCCCATGTTCCGCATGCCAATCCCATAAACTTAAACTTCCAACTTAAACCGAACCCGGCATAGCCGGGTCCATGTCACGCGGCGACCCGCTCGATCCCCTCCCCTCCACTCCCGTCCCCGGCGTCTACCGCCACTACAAGGGCCACCTCTACGAGGTCGTCGGCGTGGTGCGCCATTCGGAGGAGCTCGCGCCTTACGTTCTCTACCGCTGTCTCGACGAACAAGGGCGCAAGATCGACGAACAGCTCTGGGTGCGACCGCACCGGATGTGGAGCGAGCCGGTGGAGCACCAGGGCCGCGTCGCCCCGCGCTTCGCACCCGTTTCCACTTCCTGACGGTCCGCGTCGCGCCGCAGCGGAATTTCGCGAGCCCGCGCTTTACCTCCGGCGTCGCTTGCCCGACGTTCGCCCCCCCGTCCGCCCCGATGACCGAGGAACACCATCATCAGCGTCTGCTTCGCTTTGCCCGCATCCGCCGGGTGAAGTTCTGGCTGCGTTTCATGCCCCGGCGCGCGCGTTTTCACACCTACCCTTTCGTCGGCCGTTTCGCCGACTTTGCCCGCAAGCGCAACTACCTCTGGTCCTTCCGCTACCCGCAGATCCGCCCCTCCCTTTATCTGGGCAGCGTTCTCACGCTGATCCCAATTCCGGGCCAGCTTCCCATCGCCTTCGTCCTTTGCCTGGTTTTTCGAGCAAACTTCATGCTCATGGGCGGGCTCCAGTTCGTAAGCAATCCCGCCACCTCCCTCCCTCTAGTCATTGGGACCTACAAGCTCGGCTCCCTGGTGCTGGATGTCACCGGCATCACCGCCCACGCCCCGGCGCCGGTGGCCGCGACCCACCTCGATTTCTCGGAATCCCTCCCGCTGCCGGCGGCGGAGGCACCCGCGGCCGACTCCGGCCCCGACTCGGCTTCCGAGGAAGGCGGGCCCGCCGGGCAACGAACGAAAAAATCATGGACCGACCGCATCTACGAAGTTTTCGGAGACAAACTTCCGCCCCGCGGCCAGCCCATGACCGTGGGCAATTGGATTAGCCTGCTCGGACACCTTTTCGGCGCGCTGCTCATCGGCGCCATCCTCGCCGGGCTCGCCTTCGGCGCGGCGCTCGACCTGCTCTGGCGTTCTCTCGTGGTCCCCGCCGCCCGGCACCACGCCGCGAAGAAACATCCGGTCACCGCCGTCGTCACTCCACACGACAACACCCCGACCACGCCGCCCGACCCCGACTCCGCTTCCTGACTACCCCCGTCCCGGCTCCAAATGCTCCGCGCCTCCCGCCCCCTTCTCCTCCTCGGACTCATCTTCGTCGGCCTCTTCGGCTGCAGCAGCCGGTCCGCCTCGCCGAAGGCCATGGCGCCGTCGCCGGTCAAGCCGGCTGTTCCCGCCTCCCCCGCCAAACCCGCCCCGCCCGCTTCCGCCACGCCTGTCCGCCCGGTTTCGGTGTTTCCGGTGATGCTCGGCATCGACGTGCTCGCCGCGGACAACTTCGCCGCCGTCCGAGGTAAACGCATCGCCCTCCTCACCCATCCCGCCGGGGTAGACCGCGCCGGACGCGGCACCATCGACATCCTCCACAAGGCCCCGGGCGTGAAACTCGTCGCCCTCTTCGCCCCCGAGCACGCGCTCAGCGGCCAGGTCAAGGCGAGCGTCAACTTCGGCGACGAGGTGCATACCCCCACCGGGCTGCCCGTTTACTCGCTGCACGGAGCCAATCGGAAGCCCACCAAGACGCAGCTCAAGGACATCGACGCCCTCGTCATCGACCTGCAGGACATCGGCGTCCGCAGCTACACGTTCAACGTCGCGATGCGTTACGCGATGGATTCGTGCTTCACCTACGGCGTCGAGGTGATCGTTCTCGACCGCCCCAACCCTCTCGGCGGGCTCAAGGTCGACGGACCGCACCTCGACCGCGAATGGATGAGCGGCGTAGGAGCTTTTCGGATACCCTACGTCCACGGCCTGACGATCGGCGAGCTCGCGCGCATCGCCGCCTCCGCTCCCGGCGTTCTGGACGTGCCCGAAAGCGTGCGCATGAAGGGCAAGCTCACCGTCATCCCCATGCGCGGCTGGCGTCGCTCCATGCGCTGGCCCGAGACCGGCCTCAAATACGTGCCCACGTCGCCCCTCGTGCAGGACTTCCCCGCCGTGGTCGGCTACGCCATGACCGGCCTCGGCTGCGAATACAGCGGCTTCAAGCACGGCGCCGGCCGCGAACATCCCTTCCGAGCCATCAGCTTCAAGGGCAAGACGCCCGCCCAGCTCAAGGCCGACCTGGAACGCCTCGCCATCCCCGGCCTCGCCTATCAGCTGGTCACCGTCAAGGACGCGGCCGGCAAGCCCGCCACCTCACTCTACATCGAAGTCGCCGACTGGAACGCATGGCGCCCCACCCAGCTCAGCTTCGAGCTCATGCGTCTCGCCTGCGTCTACGACCCGCCCAATCCCTACGCCAAGCTCAGCCTAAAAGAGACGCGGTCCTTCAACATCCACGTGGGCAGCACCGCCTGGTGGCAGGCCCTCGTGCGCGACGGGGCCAAGGTCAACCTCGACTCCTTCGAGGCCGACTGGGCTCGTCGCTGCGCGATCTACCAGCAACTCACGCGCCGCCACTGGCTTTACCAGTAAGCAGCGACCCACGTGTCCAATCGGCACGTCACGGCTCCAGGACCTTACCAACGCCCAAGCGCCGCACGGGCCGCTCGGTAGCCGGCTCCGCCATTGGTCATTGGACATTGGTCATTCGTCATTCCCGCCCGCCATTGCGGGCGGACGCACCCTACCACCAGTGCTTCTGCTGCGCGTGATGCAGGGCCTTGTCCAACTCCGGCAAATAGGGGTGCCACATGCGCTCCCACTCGAGCGAAAGGACCCCGTTATATTTGTCCTCCTTGATCGCGTTGCGCAACTCGTCCATCGGAAACTCCCCGTCTCCCGGCATCACGTAGGTGTAGGGATGGCTGCCGGTGGGGCTCGGTGTGCTCACGCTGTCCTTCACATGGATATGAACCACATGGTTGCGCACGGTTTTCCACGTGTGGGCCGGAGCCTCTCCGCCTTTCTTCCACGTGTGATGAGCGTCCCAAAGAATGCTGATTTGCGAACCATGGGAAATCAGATCGTGCAGCGCCCGGGAGGTCACGAAGCCGTCGTGCGTTTCGACCATCAGCTCCACCGCCCAATTGTTTTTGATCCGCTGCTCGCGCCACCATTTGAGGGTGGATACCGCCTCCGCCACCTCGGCGGCGTCGCCATGCTTGCCTCCGTCGAAAACCCGCAGCCAAGGCACATCCGCCTCGTCCGCCCAGCGGACGAACATCTCCAGCTGCGCGCGGTCGATGTCGTCATGCCCGACGAGCTTAAAGGATGTCCCCAGCGCGCAAACTTTCACATGACGCTGCTTCAGGTGCGCCGCCAACCCGGCCGGGCTCCCGTAGTGCGCCTGGAACCAGGCGGGCAGGTCGGTGGTGTTGTTGAGCGTCCGCAGCTCCAAGGAATGCAAGCCATGGCGCGCGGCCAGGCCGATTGCTCCATCCAGGTCCATCTCGGGGCAGCCCAAGGTCGAAAACGTGTGCAACATCATGGGGTGTGGGGGTTGGGTGCCCCGAATGCTGCCCCCGCCACGCGCGGCCCGCAAGCCCTTGCTCCAAGTCATTTTTCGCGCTCTTTAGCCCGGGTGGCCGCCACGCGCCTACCCGCCACCGTCCCGCGCCCATCCTCTGCAAATCTCCGTGTCCGAGCTCCGTGCCCTCCGTGGCTAAACCCGACGTCCCAAATTCCTCCCGACCATGTCCTCGTCCTCTCACCGCAAACTTCGCTTCGGAATGATCGGCGGCGGCCGTGGCGCCTTCATCGGAGCAGTCCACCGCATCGCCGCGCAGATGGACGGCCAGGCCGAGCTCGTCGCCGGCGCCTTCTCCTCCGATCCCGACCGGTCCCGCGCCTCCGGCGAAGACCTCGGCCTCGCTCCCGACCGCGTCTACGGCTCCTTCCAGGAGATGGCCGGCGCCGAGGCGCAAAAACCAGCCGGACAACGCCTCGACTTCGTCGTCATCGTCACGCCCAACCACCGGCATTTTCCGCCCGCAAAGCTCTTTCTCGAAAAAGGCTTCAACGTCGTGTGCGACAAACCGGTCACCTTCGACCTCAAGGAGGCCCTCGCCCTCAGGAGAATCGTCGCGAAATCCCGCAAGATTTTTGCCCTCACCCACAACTACACCGGCAACGCCATGGTGAAGCAGGCGCGCGATCTCGTGCGCTCCGGAAAACTGGGAGCGCTTCGCAAAGTCGTGGTCGAGTATCCGCAAGGCTGGCTCTCCACCGCTCTTGAAAAGTCCGACCAAAAACAGGCCGCCTGGCGCACCGACCCCAAGCGCTCCGGCGCCGCCGGCTGCATGGGCGACATCGGAACGCACGCCGAAAACCTCGCCCGATACATCACCGGACTCCACATCGACGAGCTCTGCGCCGACCTCACCGCCTTCGTGAAAGGCCGGGCCTTGGACGACGACGGCAACGTCCTCCTCCGCTTCAAAGGCGGCGCGAAGGGCGTGCTGCACGCCTCGCAGATCAGCGTCGGCGAGGAAAACGCGCTCAACATCCGCGTCTACGGCGAAAAGGCCGGACTCGAATGGCGTCAGGAACAGCCGAACCAGCTCCTCGTCAAATACCCCGACCGCCCCACCGAGATCTGGAGCCGCGGCAGCGGCTATCTCACGAGTTCCGCCGCCAAGTCCGCCGCGCGCATCCCCGCCGGCCACCCCGAGGGCTACCTCGAGGCCTTCGGCAACCTCTACCGCGACACCTTCCGGGCCATCCGCGCCGAAGTATCCGGTAAAAAACTACCCGCCGACCTGGACTTCCCGACCATCGACGACGGCATCGAGGGAATGGCCTTCATCGAGACCGTCGTCAAAAGCGCCCGCCTCGGCGCCAAGTGGGTGAAGTTCCCGAAGCTCTGACGTGTAGCCGCGCCCGTCCCGGACGTGTTCGCGCACCGCATCGCCCCGCGCGCCCGCCCGTGAACGTCGTCCGCCGCGCCCCCCGCGCCCTTGCCGCCCCGCCCGTTCCGCTCTCCGCTTCGCCCACCATGCGCCGGCTCCTCCCGCTTCTCGTTCTTTCGGTCCTTTCCCTCGCTCCCCTCTCCCTCGGCGCCGAAAACCCTCACCTCGACGAGATCCGCCAGCTGCCCGAATCGAACCCCTATCGCGCCGTCCTCGAACGCTACGCCGCGCTGCCCGAGGACGTCAGGAATCGCGTATCGGAGTGGAGCTCGCCCTCCGAAAACGCAGCCGCGTCGAAAGCCCTGGACCAGGCCGACCAAGCCTTGGTCGACGAGCTAGCCTCCGCGCTGGTGGCGGCCGCCAAGGAGCCCCTTCCGGCGGACGCGTGGAAGCCCGTGCCGGCCCCCGAAACAAAAGAGGACTTCTTCAGTATAAATATCCCAGCTGTCGCACCGCTCCGAAATCTCGGACGACTCGCGGTGAAAGCGGCGGAAGATCTGCCTTCCGGAGAATCGCTTGAAGTCTACGCCGCGGTCGCCCGCTTCGGCCGTGGCCACCGCGGAGCGGACACGATCGTCCACCAACTCACCGGCGTCGCGTTGGAAGGCATCGCGATGGCCGCCGCCACCCGGCGGCTGAACGAATACTCGCCCGAAGAGCTTCGCCAGCTCGGCGAGGTTTGGCGTGCGCTTCCCCCGCCGCCCTCCCTTGAAGCGGTGCTAAACGTGGAGCGCGACGGCATGTTCCGCCCGATGCTGGACAGGTTTCTTCGCCCCGCGTTGCACGCCTTGCTCGCCCTCCACGAAGACGCCGAATCCGATTCGCCCACGTTTACCCGGGACCTCCGGCTCGCCGGTCTCCTCGATCTCGGAGGTGGGGAACGTCGTATCTCGCTCGAAAACGTCGCCGAACAGACCCACTTCTCGCTCAAAGAGGGCCAGATGGTCGACGGCATCGAATTGCTTTCCCTCGACTTCGAAAAACGACAGGCGCTCATCCGTCGCGGCCATCGCGAGGCCGTCATCAACCTCGAGTCCAAGGAAATCGTCGAACGCCGCCCCGATCCCGAAGAACTGCGCCGACGCCTCGGCGGCCTCGGGATGGTTTCGAGCAGCTACGACGAAACCGTAATCGAGGCGCGCTGGCTCGAGCGCGTGCGATCCCATCCCCGAGGCATCGACGGGTGCATCGAAGACCTTGTCGCCAGCTACGACCGGGAGCTCGCGCGGCAAATCGCGCACGCGTCTCGCCCCATCCCGCCTGACAAAGCAGACGACACCGCGGAAGATTCCATTCTGCAGACGACCACCTCCACCTTGGGCGCCATCGCCCGCACGTTTCAAGGGGCGCATACCCAGTCCGCCATGCTGGACGCCGCCATTCACCATCGGCTCGTTCAACTCGGCGCCGCCGACTCGGCGTCCGCGCCCGCCGACCCCTGGTCCGACGACGGCAAGGGCTTCGACCTTCAACCCGCCTCCGACGGCGCCGGTTTCATCCTTGCCTCCCGCTACCAAGTCCGCCCCGGCCAGCCCGTCACCTACAAATTCGCCGCTCCCGACGCCGGCTTCATCCGCGTGACCAAACCCTGACGCCTTCGGGCTCCTTCTCCCGTGCGTTCCCTTCGCCGGCTGTTCTTCGCGCTCCAGCTCGCGATTCTCCTCCTGCCCGACGCCGTCCCGGCGACGGTTGGAGGCGACGCGCAGAAGCCACCTCCCCGCGACGACGCCCTCGCCCACATCGAAAGCCTCCCCGCCTCGAACCCCTACCGGACGATCCTGCTGCGTTATCAAACCCTTCCGTCCGCCGACCGCGAATACCTCACCGCCTGGTCGCTCTACGAGACGCCCGAGGGCGAGCCGCCCCGCACGCTTGACCCCCGACAGCAACAACTCGCCCGCGAACTTTCCTCCGCGCTCCTCGCCGCCGCCGGCCAACCCGACACCACGGCGTCCGACTGGCCCCCGCTGCTCAACCCGGCGGCACCCGAGGACCCGGCCTCAATGACCATTCCCGGCGTCTCGACGGTCCGGAGCCTCGCCCGGCTCGTCACGACAAGCGCCGCCTCCCTTCCACCTTCGGAGGCCGCGCCGGTCTACGCCGCCGTCGCGCAGCTTGGCCGTCGGCAGCGCTGCGGCGTGACACTCGGCGAACAAGCCGCCGGCGCCGGCATCGAGGCGCTCGCGCAGACCGAGGTCGCGCGCCGACTCTCCGAGTTTTCCCCCGACGACCTCTCCCGCCTCTCCCTCGCCTGGACGAACCTCCAAACCCCGCCTTCCACCCGAGACCTTCTCGACCGGGAACTCCGCCTGGTTCTCCGCCCGACGGTCGCCCTGCATCTCGCGCCGGGACTGCGCGCGCTGCTCGCCCAAGCCGAAGCCGCCGACGCCGAGCAAGCTCCCGCCGACCCCGACGCCGGCTTCACGCGCGACCTCCGCCTAAGCGCCCTGCTCCGCGTGGCCGAGAACGAACACCACATCGTGCTCGAGGACATCCGCCGCCACGAGAGCTTCACCCTCCGCTCCGGCCAGACCGTCCACAACATCGAGCTCCTCTCCATCGACTACGAAAACCGCCTCGCCGTGATCCGCCGCGGCAAGCGCGAGGCCCTCGTGCATCTCGAATCCAAACGCATCGTCGAACGCGCCTCCGACGACGACGACCGGCGCGACAAATCCCTCTCACGGCAGGACCGAAAGCTGCTCGACCGCATCCGCGCCCACCCCGGCGGCCTCGATGGCTTCATCCGGGAAGTCATCGTCGCCAACGAAAACCACCTCCGCCGACAAGCGGAGCTCGCCGAGCTCCAGCAGTGTCCGTCCCCCGAGCCCGTGCCGACCTACGCGGACGGCTTCTTCCTCGTCGCAAACCCGAGTTTCGGGTCAAACCTGCGAACGCTCAACCGCCACGCCACGCAGGCCGCGATGTTGCAGTCCGCGCTCCGGATCCGGCTCGATCAATTCAACCCATCCGAAGCCCCCGCTCCGCCGGTCGACCCTTGGGGCGACACCGAGCGCTCCCCCTTCACGCGCGAGCCCACCCCCGACGGCGGCTTCCTCCTCCGCTCCCGCTACGAGGGGAGCCCCGGCGAGCCCCTCGCCTACAAGTTCGCCTCCTCCGACGCGGGTTTCTTCCGCGTATCCAAACCCTGAATTCCCGTTTCCCGTGTTTCCTCCTCGCCGTCCGTTCATTCCGCTCCTCGTCGCCTTGTTCCTGCTGGCGGCCGTCCGCCCGACATCGGCGGACGGGACCGCTTCGTCCCCTGCTCCCCGCGACAAGGACCTCGCCTATCTGGAGAACCTTCCGGAATCGAATCCCTATCGCTCCGTGATGCTTCGCTACCAAAGCCTGCCCAAGGAGGAGCGCGCCGCGCTGCGGGACTGGGCCAACGGCCGTGCGGAGGAAGGCGCGCCTCCTCCCACGCTGAACGACAGTCAAACCGACCTCGCACGCGAACTCACCGCCGCCATCGTCGCCGCCCGAAACCAGCCGTCCACCTCGCACGACGATTGGCCGCTGCTGCCCAACCCCGAAGACCCGGATAATCCCGCCGCCATCTCCTTCCCCAACGTCGGCAACCTTCGCGAGCTCGCTAAAATCGCAGTCAAAAACGCCTCCTCCCTTCCACCGGGCGAAGCCATCGACATTTACGCGGCCGTCGCCCAGCTCGCTCGTCAGCAACGTTCGGGCGAAACCCTTATCGAGCAGCTAGTCGGACTCGCCATCGAAGGCGTGGCCCAGGCCGAAGCCGCGACACGGCTGAACGAATTTTCCGCGGAGGAGCTCCTCCGCCTTTCCTCCACTTGGGACCAGCTCATGCCCCGTCCATCCAACGCCGACGCGCTCGCCGGGGAACGGGAGGTCTTTTTCCGCCCCTGGGTCGAGAACGTCCTCGTTCCCGGCCTCAAGGCCCTGCTCGAAAACCCGAACGCGGGGCTGGAACAAAACGGATCTGCCACCGACCCCGACTTCACCCGAGATCTCCGCCTGAGCGGACTGATGGACCTCGGCGAAGGCCGGCACCGGATCGTATTCGAGAACACCCGCACCGGCGAATTCGTCCCGCTCGATCTTGGTCGCCCGGTGGACGGTCTGGAACTCGTCTCGCTCGATTACGAAAAACGCGTCGCCGTGATCCGCCGCAACGGCCACGAAGCCCTCGTCCATCTCGAATCCAAACGTATCGTGCCTCGCAAAAGCCCTGCGATCGCCCTCCGCAAGATGTTCGAGGCGCTCGAACTCTTCTCCGACACGGAATCCGGGAAGGTCACCCTCGAAAAACTCATCGAAATCGCCCGCGCGCATCCGGGCGGCGCCGAGGGCTATGGCAAAGATCTCTTCGTCGCCTATCAAGCCCACCTCGATCACCGGCTCAAACTCGCCGAGTCCGCCCAGGCACCGCAGGCCGACGACGCGCCCCCTCTCCCGGACGATCCGTTTCTCGCGATGAGCATGCCGGCCATCGGCAAGGTCGCCCGCACGATCAACAGCTCCGCCACGCAAACCCTCATGTTCCAGGCCGCCATCCGGCACCGCCTGCTCCAATTGAATCCCGGCGCGGCTCCCGCGCCCGTTCCCGATCCGTGGTCGAAGGACGAGGCGGGCTTCGTCTTCAAGCCAGCCGAGAACGGCGTGGGCTTCCTCCTCACTTCCCGTTACGAGGCCGGCCCCGGCCAGCCCGTGGCCTACAAATTCGCCGCGCCCGACGCCGGCTTCGTTCGCCTCCCCGCCGGCCCGTAGTCCCCCCGCGCGATCCGAAGCGCCCGCGCGTTCGCGGGCAACGCACGGCGCACGACGCGCATGCCGTTTCGCCGCCTCCCTTGTCCAAGCAACTGAGCGAAACTCCGGCCGCCGCTCCTCGCCGCCGCACGGATCCCCGCACGCACCTCATGACGCTCCGCTTCCTCCGCCTCCCCTTCGTCGCGCTCGCCCTCGCCGTCGTGTTTCCCGCGCTCGCGCAGGCCTCCCTGAGCGGAGGCGACCCCGCCCCCTCCGCCCGCCGGGACGACATGCTCGCCTACGTCCTCAATCTCCCGGAAACGAATCCCTACCGCGCTTTGTTGCTCCGCCACCAGACCCTGCCCGCGGCCGACCGCGCCGCACTCTCCGAATGGTTGACCGCAGGCGACGGCTCGACCCCGCCCACCCTCGGCGCCGACCAACAAGCCCTTGTCCGCGAACTGAGCTCCGCCCTCGTGGCGACCGCCTCGGCCGCGCCCACCACGGCCGACGACTGGCCCTCCCTCCCCGACCCCGACGCCCCGGACAATCCGGCCCTGTCCTCCATCCCCGGAGCCGGAAGCCTGCGCCTCCTCGCCCGGCTCGCCGCAAAAAACGCGACGACCCAGCCGCCCGGCGACGCCATCGCCACCTACGCCGCCATCGCCCAGCTCGGACGCCAGCAGCGCTCCGCCTCGTCCCTCTTTGGACAGCTTCTGGGCCTCGCCACCGAAAGCATCGGCCAAGCCGCCGCCGCGAAACGGCTCGGCGAATTTTCCGCCGACGAGCTGGACCGCCTCTCCGCCGCGTGGTCCCGGCTCAAGCCCCACCCCGAAATCGAGGAAGCGCTCGCCCGCGACGACTTCTTCCAGCCGATGCTCGACAACATCATCCTCCCCGGCCTCCGCGAGCTGCTCGCGGATTCGCTCGCGCCGCACGACGGATCCGAACCGAGCGAGGGAGACGCCGACTTTCCCGGAAATCTTCGCCTGAGCGGCCTCATCGATCTTGGCGAGGGCCTGCACAAAATCGTCCTCGAGGACACGAAGAGCGGCGAGTCCATCGCGATCAAACTCGGCGCCACCGAACGCGACATCACACTCGTTTCCCTCGACTACACGAAGCGGATCGCCGTCATCCGACATCGCGGCCGCGAGGCGCTGGTCCACATCGAGGCGAGGCGGATCGTCGCGCGCGCGTCGCCCGCGGCCCACGTTCTCCAGATGTTCCGCATCGTCGGCGCCTCGAACGGAGCCTCGCTCGACGAGGACGACTTCAACGCGATGATTGAACGCGTCGGCCGCCACCCGGGCGGCGTCGACGGCTACGGCCGGGACCTCCTCGCCACCTACCGCGCGCGGATGAACGAGCAGCGCCGGCTCGCCGAAAATCCGGTCGCGTCCGCGCCCCCCGCGTCCGACCCGATGTCCGACGATCCCATTGCCCGGATGATCATTCCGGACATCGGCACGTTCGCGCGCCGCTTCCACGGCGGCGAAACCCGGACGGCGATGCTTCAGGCCGCCATCCAGCACCGCCGCGTCCAACTCGGCGCCGCCGCCCCCGACTCCATGCCGCCAGACCCGTGGGACGGCGGCCGTGGCACGTTCGGTATCGTCCCCGCTCCCGACGGAAAAGGCTTCGAGATGACCTCCCTCTACGAGACGGCCCCCGGCCATCGCATCATCTACAAATTCGCCGCGCCCGACGCCGGCACCGCCCACCTCGCCCGACCATGATTCGCGCACGCCTCCTCGCCCTGCTGCTTTTCCTCGGCGTCGCGCCCTTGCTCTCCTTCGCCGGAGATCCCGCGCCGCCCGTCATTCCTCCCCCTGAATATTTCTTCCGGCACCTCCCGGAAACCAATCCCTACCGCTCCATCCTGGAGCATTACCACCGCGCTCCGGCCGAAGATCGGAAGGCGCTGCGGGAATTGATCGACGCCCGCCCGGGCGGAACTCCCGCCACGCCGCTCACCGAGTCCCAACAGAAGCTCGCCCGCGAACTGACCGAAGCCCTCACCCGCGCCGCCTCCGCGCCACCCACCACCTCCGCCGACTGGCCCATGCAGCCGAGCGAGGAGGAACCGGACAATCTCATCGCAAGTGTCCTCCCGGAGATCTCCTCGGTCACCCTCCTGGCCAAGATCGCCACCCGCACCGCCGACGCCCTGCCCGCCTCGCAGGCCATCGAGACCTACGCCGCGGTCGGCCAACTCGCGCGCCAGCAGCGCAACGGCCTGCTCGTCATCCAGCAGTTCGGCGGAATCAGATCGGAGAACGAAGCCATGGCCGCGGCCTCACGCCGCCTCGGCGAACTCGACGCCGCCGGGCTCCGGGCCCTCGCCGACTCCTGGCAACGCCTCGCGCCCCTCACCGATCCGCGCCGCTCGCTGGAAAACGAACGGGACAGGTGGCTCCCCTTCCTCCTCGAAGCGATCGTGCGACCCGCACTTCTCCAATGGCTCGGCGACGACAACTCCGGCCCGGATAGCCCGGCCACCATCTCCTTCACGCGAAACCTCCGCCTGAGCGGACTCATCGACCTCGGCGGCGGCGAGCAGCTCATCGGATTGGAAAACACCGCCACCGGCGAACATTTCACCCTCTCCGCGAAACGGCCCGCGCACGACATTTCCCTGCTCCGGATCGATTTCGACCGCCGCGAAGCTATCATCCGCCGCGGCCGTCGCGAGGCCGTCATCCACCTCGAATCAAAAAAAATCACCGAGCGGGCCTTCGCTCCCGTGAAGGACCCGGCCAAGGAAGTCGACGCGTGGTTAGCGCAAAACAAGAAGTTCCAACGCGACGCCTGGTTGAAAAAAGTCGCCGCGCACCCCGGCGGCATCGACGGCTACCTCGACGATCTCATCGTCGAAAACGAGCGCCGCTTTCAAGCCGGGTTCGCCGCCGCCGGAACCCCCGCCGCCACGCCCTCCGCGCCGGAGCCGGACGACGATCCCATTCTGGAGTTCGCCCGCTTCCCTGTGGAAACCACGCTGCGGAGATTTAACGGATCCATCACGCAAGCCGACATGTTTCAGGCGGCCATCCAGCAACGGCTGGCTCAGCTGGGCGAAACATCCGCGAAGCCCGTGACCGACCCCTGGTCCGTCGGTCCCTCGTCCGACAAACAACAGCCCTTCCTCCGCGAGCCCACCCCCGACGGCGGCTTTATCCTCCGCTCCCGTTACGAGATCGTCCCCGGCCAGCCCGTCGCCTACAAGTTCGGCGCGCCCGACTCGGGCGTTCTCCGCGTATCCGCCAGAAAATGACAACATTCGCTTCCCGTTCGCCGCTCGCCCTCGCGCTCGCCCTCCTCGCGTTCTCCTCCCACCCGCTCGCCGCCGCCCCGCGCACCTGGACCGGCCAGGACGGCCGCACCGTCGAGGCCGAGCTTGTCCGCGTCGAGGCCGGCTCCGTCGTCATCCGCCGCGTCTCCGACGGGCGCGAGTTTTCCCTCCCGCTCGACAGGCTCTCCGCGGCCGACGTCGCGTTTCTCGCCGAAACGAACGCCAAAGCCGCCGAGCCTCCCCCGCCGCCAGCCTGGATCGAGTCGCTCAACCACGCCATCGATCTTCCGCTCTTCGCCGACGCCTCGGTCTGGGACGACCCGCCTGCGGAGTTGGCGGACCGTCTCGGGCTTCGCCCCGAAAGCACCACCCCCGGCTACGAATCCTGGCGCCGCTTCCTTCCCCGGGGCCGCCCCCTCCTCGACGCCCAAGCCTACACGATCTCCCTGCGCGCCGAGGAGAACCGCGTCGCCGAGCTTTCCCTTCTTTTCATCAACCGCGGGGACTATCCCGCCTTCATGGGGCGCGAGTCATTTTCCATCATCCCCGCCGCCACGTTACAGGAGTTTCGCGCCCGGCTGTCCGCCGACTTTGAAAAAATCCGCGCCCGCCTCGCCTCCGTTTTGCCCAAGTCCGAAATCGTCCCCACGCCCGCCTTGCGGCGCGCCTTCCCCGGCGAACTCGCGGTGTTCGTCGCGGGCGACCATCAGTTCATCGTTCAACAGTTGCCCGAGTGGCACCTCGCCATCCGCGTCCAGCCCGCGGAACGCCTCGCGCCGGCGCGACTCAGCGACGAGCGGCTCCGTCAGCGCCTTCGCTCGCGCGTCACCCGCCGCGAAACCGGCGACGTCGTCCTCGACCGCATTCCGATGGTCGACCAGGGCCCGAAGGGCTACTGCGTGCCCGCCACTTTCGAACGCCTGCTCCGCTACTCCGGCATCCCGGCCGACATGTATGACCTCGCGGCGCTCGGCGGCACCGGCTACGGCGGCGGCACCAACGTCACCAAGCTCGTCGACTCGCTCGAACGCACCGTCCGCCAGAATGATCGGCGCCTCGAGGCGGTGGAGTTGAAAATCACGGCCGCCGGTCTCGCCCGCTACATCGACGAAGGCCGCCCCGTGCTCTGGTCGCTTTCGTCGACCACCACCTTCAACGCCCTCGCCTCCGCCTATTCGGCGAGACGCGCCACGCTCTCCGATCTCGTCTCCCTCAAGAGTCTGGCCGCCGACAAACGCATCCTCTCCGCCGGCCTCCGGCCCGAAGCCGGCGCCGCCCATGTCTGCCTGCTCGTCGGCTACAACCGCGCCACCGGCGAGCTCGCTTTCAGCGACTCCTGGGGACCCGACTTCGCGGAACGCTGGCTGCCCGCCGCCGCCGTCGAGGCCGTCAGCTCTGGCAAATGCTGGGTGCTGAATTTTTAGGTTCTAGTGCTTGATTGCGGAGGTAAGCGATAAAATGGCGGAGTGATTTTGGCTGCGGCCAAGGCGGCGAAAAGGGAGGTGTGCCAGAGGCACATGCCCTTTTTTGACAACGACGGCCCCGGCCGAAAGCACCCGACAGAA
>CAMLQS010000051.1 GCA_946482165.1 uncultured Verrucomicrobiota bacterium
GAGCACGGGGTCGGCCCAGGAGGTGGCGCCGTTGGTTCCGGTGTCGTGTTGGAAAAACCATCCGTCCACTCGGGCGTTTTGCGCGGCGCGGGCTTTTTCGGGATGGGCGACGGCGTCGGCGAGGGCCTTGATCTGGGAGTGAAAGTCCGGGAACGCCTCCAAGCCCGCGGCGCTGGTCCAGGATTGGGCCGGAGTGCCGCCCCAAGAGCTGTGGATGATGCCTACGGGCACCTTGAGTTTCTGGTGGAGGTCGCGGGCAAAGAAGAAGCCGACGGCGCTGAAATCCAGCGCGGTCTCGGGCGAGCAGACGGTCCAATGCATGGAGGCGGTGCTTTGCGGCGAGCTGGCGGTCTTCTGGTCGACGTAGAGCTGGCGGATCTCCGGATAACGCGCGGCGGCGGCGGCGGCTTCGACGCCGACGATGGGCTTCTGGCCCCAGCGCGGGCCGAGCTGGCGCTCCATGTTGGACTGGCCGCCGCAGAGCCAGACTTCGCCGACGAGAACGTCCTCGATGCGGATGGTTTCGGAGGCGCTCGGGCTGGTCACCATCAGGGAGCGCGGCTCGGCGCTGGCCGACAGCGGATCGAGGTCCACGCGCCAACGTCCGGACGAGTCGGCGCGGGTGGATTTTATCTGGGCGTCGAAGACGACGAAGATGTTGTCGCCGGGGGCGGAGGTGCCCCAGACGGGCACGGGGCGTTCGCGTTGCAGGACCATGTGGTCGGCGAAGGGGCTCGCGAGCTGGATCGCCGCGTGGGCGGGGAGCGCGAGGAGCAGGGGCGAGATGGCCGGAAGCCGGGCGAGCAGGATGCGGAGGGGATGCATGAGAGAGGGAGCGGTAAGGGGGGGGGCGGTGGCCGGAGATGATGAGGAAGCGGGGGACGTGATCTCAGTTTGAAGCGGCGGGAGACGCGTCCGGCGGGTTGCCGAAGAAGAAGTCGACCGAGCCGGTGTAGCGGCCGGCGGCGAGGTTGGGCAGGCCTTGGGGCCCGAGGGAGGCGGCGTCGCCAAACTTGTGGCCGATGGCGTTGATGCCGTGGAGGAGGGAGAGGTCGCCGGGGGGCGGGGCGACGTTCACGCCGGGGCGCGTCGCGCTGGCCTCGGGCCAAGTGAGGACGCGCAGGAAAAGATCGGGCGTGCCGGTCACGAGGAGGACGGACGGGCCGTCGTTTTCGAACGACGCCCAGCGCAGGCCGGCGTGGTAACCGCGAAACTCGGGGTAGTCCCATTGCTGGCCGGTGGCGGTGTTGTTGGCGGTTTTGCGATGCACGCCAAGTTCGGGGCCGGCGAGGCGGTTTTTCCAGACGCGCTCGGGACCGCGGCCGAGCCAACGGAAGGCGCGGAGTCGGTCCTCGGGGTAGTCGAAGGTGACGCCGAGCCAGGGCTGCCCGCCTTGGAGCGTGTAGCGGTAGTCGAGGTGCAGCCAGCCGTCGGGGCGGATGCGCCAGCGGAAGCCGTCGGGCGCGTCGGGAGAGGGGTTGAGCGAGACGACGTAGTCGCGGCCTTCGGGGCCGTGGGCGACGGTTTCAATCTTCCATTCGCCGACGACGGGGCGGGGGCCCTTGGCGAGCGGCGTGGCGGCGCCGCCGACGGTGGCGTCGAGAAGGCGGGCGTCGGCGAGGTCGAAACGGAAGGTTCGGTCGGCGGCGCGGACGGTGAGGACGCCATCGGCAATTTCGGCGGCGGGAGGCGGGAGTCCGGCGGGCGCGGAGCCGACGATGCGCTCGCGGATGGCGGTTTCGTCGCGAAGGGGCCAGGTCCAGGTGCGGAGCTCGCGGCCCTGCGGATCGGTGACGGTGAGGCGGAGGGCGTCCTGTTCGCGCCAGCCGGCGGGCAGGTCCAGCGGGAGCGAGCCGGATGCGCCGGGGGCGATGGCGGGGCCGGGGAAGGGGCCGGAGTCGGCGACGGATGTCCAAGCGTCGGCGGGCGCCGCGTCGGTGGCGGCGCCGGGATCGGGGAAGCGGCCGAGCGACCAGCGGAGGGTGCAGCGCGAGAGGTCCGTGAATACGAGGTCGTTGTCGAGGCGCAGGGTGGCGTCGCCCCGAGCGAGTCCGGGGGCGTTGATGCGCACGGGGCACCAGAGGGCGCGGAGGGTGGCGAAGCTGGCCTCCTTTTCGCGATACGGGCCGAGGAGGCCGTCGGGCGCGGCGTCGCCCTTGGCGTCGAGGACGCCGCCGAGGTCGTCGCGCACGAGGGCCTCGTCGATGAAGGCCCAGATGAGGAGACCGGCGCCGTTGGGCGCGTTGCGGATGGCGGTCCAGTAGTCGTCGAGGCCGGCGCCGCCGCCGCCGTCGTAGAGGGCGTGGAGGTTTTCGGTCGGCATGAAGGCGGGTTTGCCGGTGCCGAGGTAGGACAGGACGGTCGCGTAGTCGGAATAGTGGTGGGTGTTGAGCCCGCTCATGACGTGGAGCCAGTTGGCGGGGTGGAGGACGACGCGGCCCTGCGGGTCGTGACGGGCGAACTCGGGGTCGGCGATCGTGTTCCAGCCGCCCTCGTTGCCATTGCCCCAGGCGATGACGGAGGGATGGTTGACGTCGCGGACGACGAGTTCGCGGCAGAGGCGAAGGGCGTCGGCGTCGCCGTATTTTTTTTGCCAGCCGCCGAGTTCGTCGAGGACGAGAATGCCGATGCGGTCGGCCTCCTCGTAGAACTCGCGCGAGGCGGGGTAGTGGGCGCGGCGGACGACGTTCATGTTCATCGCCTTCATGAGCTCGAGGTCGGCGGCGTGCTGGGCGCGGCTGCTGGTGCGGCCGGTGGCGGGCCAGAACTCGTGGTGGGAGGTGCCGCGGAGGAGCAGGCGCCGGCCGTTGAGGTAAAAACCCTCGCCTTCTACGAACCGGACGGTGCGGAAGCCGACGGTCCGGGAGAGCGTGTGTATCGTTTGGCCGGATACAGAATCGCGGAGGGCGACGTGGAGGCGGTAGAGGGCGGGGGATTCGTGGGACCAGGGGGCGACGCCGGACACCTTGCCGGAGAGGCGGGTCGGAGCGGCGCCGGGGGAGAGGGCGGTTTTGAACTCCGGGCCGACCGAGGCCCCGGCCGGCGTGGTGATCCATGCGGAGGCGGCGAGGGAGGGCCGGTCGGCGCCGGAGGGAAAGATGTCCACGGTGAACGCGCCGTCGTGGCGGGCGTCGACGGCGATGCGCTCGATGTGGACGGCGGGGCGCGATTCGAGGTAGACGGGGCGGAAGAGGCCGCCGAAATTCCAGTAGTCGCCCTGCCGCTCGGCGGCGTTGAGCGCGGCGTCGGCGGAGGATTTGCGAACGGCGACCTCGAGGAGGTTGCTTGCGCCGAATTTCAGCTGGTCGGTGATCTCGTGGCTGAACTCGTAGAAGCCGCCGCGGTGGACGTTGGCGCCGGGGACTCCGCCGGCGGGCTGGCCGTTGACGAGAGTCTCGGCCTCGGTCATCGCGCCTTCGAAAACGAGGAACACACGGCGGCCCCGCCACGTGGCGGGCACCTCGAAAGTTTTGCGATACTCGCCATGCTCCTCGTCGGGTCCGCCGTTGCCGTTGCCGTAGCCGTAGTCGCCGAAGCCGTGCATTTCCCAGCAGCCGGGGACGGGGACGGTGGCCCATTCGCCGGCGCGGCGACCGGCCGAGACGCGAAAATCCCAGGGGACGGTGTGGTCCTTGTCGGTGCCGGAGAGGTAGAGGCGTTCGCTCGCGGAGGGGTCGCCGGCCGAGAATGCCAGAACGGGAAGCACGATGGAGAGAAGGAGGGCGACCAAGGAGGTGCGGAACGAGGGCATGGGCACGGGCCGAAGAGGGGGAAAACGAGTTGTCGAGGTGGTGTTGCGCCGCGTGGTTGCCGTGATCGCGCCTGTGGTTGAGCGGGCATGCCGGGACGCGCATGATGCGCGTCCCCGCATGCCATTGTCGTGGCGTGCGCTTAGGGCAGGGTCAGCGCAACCGTGTCGGCGATGATGCCGGCGCCTTGCGGCGTGGGATGCACGCCGTCGCTAAAGTAGGCGGGGTTCATCAGGGGCGTGTTGTTATCGATCAAGGCAACGCCGGCTTCCGTCGCGACGGTTCGGATCGCGGGAACGAGGACGTTTTGAACGAATGCCGGGTCGAAGGTGTTGCCGAACGGGTTGGGCGTATAAACCGGCGGCGCCAGGCAGATGTAGACCGTGGGTCGGCTTGTCAGGCCCTGATACTGGGCGATGAGCGCCTTGTAGTCGGCGTTGAACTTGGCCGCATTCCAATTCCAGGATTTGGAATCGTTGGTGCCGAGCATGATGACCACGTGGTTGGGCTTGAACTTGAGGCTGGCCCGATACTGGGAGGTGTTCCAGTAGGTGTAGTCGGAACGCTTCAGCACGGTCGCCCCGGAGAGGCCGAAGTTGCCGACGGTGTATCCGCTACCCAAGAGGGTCGCCAGTTGGGAGGGGTAGCTGTCGGCCCAGGGGTTGGTCAGCCCGTATCCGGCCGTGATGCTGTCGCCGACGCAGGCCACTTTGATCTGCGCTCGCGCGGATTGGAGCCCGAGCGACAAGAGTGCTCCGACCGCCAAGATTAGCGCGAAGCAGCGTTTTAGTTGGGATTTCATGATCTGTCTTTTGGGGTGTTGTTTGTTGCGAATGACCGGGCTTGTTCGCCCCGGCCAAAGGTTAGGTGAGGGGAATTCACCCGGAAGAGGTTCGCGTTTGGGGTCAGGCAGGCAGGCGTAGATTTCTCGATAAATCAGTATAACTAAATTTATCCTAAGCTATTTCGTTTTGTGGTTATGCCTGCCGGAACCGTCGGCTACGGGTTCAACGAGCAGATTTAGCCAGACCGGTGGTTCGATCCTCCGAGCAGGCGGCCGAGTTCTGTTGCTCAGCTCAGCCGTTAGCGACGGCAGTTGGATCGGGTCGTCGCGCTCCAGCTGTTGGCCGCCCGCCGCCCGCGTCACCCGCATCATGCACCCGCCGGGGGCTCGTCGGGATTCCGCGAGCGACGATCGACTCGGCATCTTGCGCGATACTCCGCCGCCCGACCGCCGATACTTGAGAGGCTAGGTTTTCCACGCCTGTGATCGAGGGGGATAAGTTCCTGCTGTCCCGCTTCCCCGTTTGTCGGCCGGGCGGGGAAGCAGGCGAGCGTGGTTGATTGCAAAAACACCGGTCAAGTCCGCGTGCGAACGCGGGCCTGACCGGTGTCGGATAGGCGCGGACGCCGGATCAGGGCGCGGTGACGCGCAGGCGGAGGAAGCGACGGGCGTGGGCGGAGAGGAGTTCGGGATCGGTCACGGTGACGAGGCCGGCGGTGTTCTCAGCTCCGGTGCTGCTCCAGATGTTGCTCCATGTCGCCAAATCATCGGAGGCCTGGACCTCGTAGATGAGCGTGGCGTCGGGAATGCGGTCGAATGCGAGGGTGAGCTGGCCGGTTACCACGCTCTGCACGGGCAGGAGATCCTGCTCGCCCACCATCGGGTCGCCGGCGAGGGCGTATTCGAGGAGGTTGGCGACGCCGTCGGCGTCGGGGTCGGCGTCGTTGGCGGCGTTTCCGGTGGCTTCGGAGGTGCCGAAGTGGGTCTGGCGCCAAGAGGCGATGCCAGTGAGGACGACGGTGTCGGTGGTGGCGGAGGCCTCGGCGGAGGCGAGGCCGTTGCCGCCGGCGTTCACGGGGAGGACGACGTAGTAGTAGGTGGTCGCGCCATCGAGGCCGGTGTCGGTATGGCTGGTGACGTTGCCCACGTTGGCGACGGTGGAGTAGGGGCCGCCGGCGACAAGGGAGCGCTGGACGGTGTAGCCGAGGGCGGTGGCGCTGGAGTTCCAAGCAAGGCCGATCTGGCCGGCGCCGCCGGTGGCGACGAGGCCGGTGGGGGCGGCGGGAACGGCTACCTCGCGGAAGCCTTTGACGCGGACGTTGTCGATGCGGATCACGAAGGTGCCGGCCATCGTCACGCCTTCGCCCCAGGTGCCGGCCTGCATGGTGATGCCGATGCTACCGAAGCCGTTCGAGTTGGCGGTGAGGGCCGCGATTTGCTCGGGGGTGAGGTTCCAAGTAAGGGTGCGCCATTCGCCGATGGCAGTGGTGCCGCTTGTGGTGCCGGTATCGCTGAATACCCCGGGGTAATTCTGATTCAGCAGGACGTTGAACCAAGTGCCACCGGTGCCCGAGCCGGCGGGACGGTCGATCCAATCGACGTAAACATCGGCCTTGATACCGGTGGATTGCGCGATGGTCGTGCGGTAGTTGGAGACCGCAGTGGAGTAGACGGTCAAGTATTGCCCGGCGAGCATCGGGATCGATGCCTCCACGCTGCTGGTGCCCTCGCTGGCGCTGGTCGCGTTGACGGAATAGGTGATGGTGCCGTCGCCGCCGCCGGTGGCCGGGCCTTGGGTCCAAGGGGCCAGGCCGGATTCGAAGGAGGAGAGAAGCACCTCGTCGCTTGGCGTGGTCACGGTGGCAGCGGCGGAGAAGCTGCTTTCGCCATCGGCGTTGCTGGCGGTGACGACGTAGTAGTAGGTCGTGTTGCCTTCGAGACCGCTATCGCTGTAGCTGGTGGTGGTCAGGTCGGTGGCGACCGTTGCGTAGGTATCGGAGAGCGAGGCGCGGCGCTTCAGCGTGTAGGTGAGGGCGTCCGGGCTGGCGGTCCAGGTTAGATTTGCACCGCCGAGCACGGGTGTGCCGGCCAGATCGGTGGGGGCGGCGGGGCCGCTGGCGGAAGCGCCGACGACGACGATGTTATCGAAACGGAGCTTGATGTTGCCGCCCATTGGAGCCCCGCCCCAAGTGCCGCCGCCGAAGTGAAACCCGAAGGAAGAGGTCTGGCCGGTGGTGGTGAGCTGGGTCACCTGTTCGGCAGTCATCGGAAAAAAGAGGGTGCGCCACTGCCCTTCGGCGATACCGCCGCCGTTGGCGGGGTTGATTTCCACCCAGCCCGTCGCCGTGGAGTTCAAAATCATTCTTATCCCATACCACGGGCCGCCGGTGGTGTTGGCGGGGCGATCCGGCCATTCGAAGTAGACGTCCGCTTGGATGCCGGTGCCTTGGGCCACCGTGCTGGCGTAGGTCTCGGTCGGGACGGAGACGAGTTGGTCCCACACTCCGGTGGTGCCTTCCATCGGGTAGGCGACCTCAAGGCTGGATGTGCCGTGCGTGGCGGCGCTGCTGGTGATCTGGTAGATGACCTCCGCGCCGACGCTATTGGTTCCGGGGCCCGGAACCCACGGGGAGATGTTAAGAGGGTCGATCGGGTCGGCAAGCTCCTCGAACGAGGTTATTTGAACGTCCGCAAACGCGGCGAAGGGAGCGGTCAGAAGACCGAGAGCTAGCAATCCTAATGGCAATAGTTTCATGGGGCAAAGGAGATTTCGCGATAAATCAATATCGAATATTTAGTTCCACGTTAGACGAAGTGGCGGGGCGGGGTGAAGCGGATCGCAAGATGGAACCCTGCGCGGGCGAAGGAAAGTGATTTGATTTCGAGTGCGGGTGAAACACGGCCTTATGATGCAACAATAGGGCCCGTTTTAGGGAGCGTCCGTTCCGCCTTCCGCAGATTGGGGGAATCGTCAGGCTTGGCAAAGCCCCGCCGGCCTTGCATTTCATGCTCCATGTCTGGTTTATCGAAAAATAGGAAACCCGGGCGGGCTGCGACGCTCAGCGACGTAGGACGCGAGGCCGGAGTGTCGGCCATGGCGGTCTCGGCGGTGCTGAACGGGGCGCGCACCTCGTCTCGCATATCGCCCGATACAAGGGCGAGGATCCTCGACGCGGCTGCTCGTTTGGACTACCGGCCGAACGCCGCAGCCCGGGCGTTGGTGAGGCGCCGAATGAACACGATCGGTGTCGTCGCCGTCGTCGAAGGCGGCGAGTTGAACCACTACTTTCTCGAGGTGTTCAACGGCGTTCTCTCGGCTGCGGCGAGACACGGGCAAAGCACCACCGTCTTCACGCTGCACGACTGGGAGCGCGACGGGCGTCGCCTCGGCGGGTTCTGCGACGGCCGCATCGATGGGCTCGTGATGATCGCGCCCCTGCTCGACGCGGACGCGGTGGCGGCGTTGCCCACGCATACGCCGATGGTCGCGATCCACGCGAACCATCCTCTCGAGGGAATCATCGACTTGGAGTCGGACGAGGAGGGCGGCAGTTGCGCCCTGGTCTCGCGCCTCGTCGAACTGGGGCATCGGCGCATCTTGCATCTGGCGGGCCCTCCCGGGCAGCGGGGCGCGGAGCGGCGGGTGGCGGGCTATCGGCGTGCCTTGGAGCAGGCGGGCCTGCCTTTCGATCCGGCGCTGGTGCAGGTGGCCGGGTTCAGTATTCCGGAGGGGCGCGAGGCGACCCGGCTCTGGTTGCGCTCCACGTCGGCGGAGGATCGGGCGACCGCGATTTTTTGCGCCAACGACGGCGTCGCCTTTGGCTGCATGGAGACCTTGTCCGGCGCGGGATTGCATGTTCCGGACGATGTTTCGGTGGCCGGCTTCGACGATACGCTGCTGACGCGAGCCTGCGTGCCGCAGCTTAGCTCCGTGCGACAGCCGCTGAGGCGCATGGGCGAACGCGCAGTCGAGATTTTGCTCGATTTGACTCGCGGCGCCGCCGTCCCGCGTGCGGTGGAGATCTTTCCGACGGAGCCGGTCATGCGGGCCTCGGTGGCGGCTCCGCTCAGGCCAGCACGAAAGTGATGCCGAGAACGCCGAGGGTCGTGGCCAGCGCGGGATTGGATGAGAGGCGGATCTCGCGCAGCACGTCGCGGGGGCGGGGGTTTTCCCACTCCAAGGTGTAGAGGTAGCGTTCGTATTCGAAGGGGTCGCCCCCGGCCGTGACGGTGAAATGTTTCGCGTTTGGCGTCTCGAACTGGGGGAGATCGCTTAACCAGTCCTGAATATTGGGCGGCAGCGCGTCTCGGGACGGGGTCGACAGGCCGCGTGCCACGATGGGCACCGAAATCGGGCGGCGTCCCTCCAGGATAAAGTCATACCAGGCGAAGGCTTGGCACTCGGCGGCGTAACCGCAGCCATGGAGGAAGTAGACCGCCCGCACCGCCTTCCCGACGGGCACGTTCAGCGTCACGGGCAGGGGCTTCTCCTCCCGCGTGAGCGGACGCTGGGAGCGAAGCACGAGCGCCGCCGCCCCCCGGTTGGCGCGTTCGTCGATGATTTCGAAGGGCACGCCATGGGCGACCAGACGGCCGGGCGGCAAATGGAGCAGCGGCTGGTTGCCGAGCCAGCCGTTCTGGCGGGTGAGCGAACGATTGGCGGAGGCCCGCAGATCGAGGGGTTGGAAGTTTTTCTCCCGCGTCTCGGCGGCCACCCGGTGCGGACGCAGCCGCAGGTCCTCCGCCTCGTGCAGGCGCGTGGATCGATCCCGCGACCAGGCGCGACCCGCGCTGAGGGGGCGCGTCGCGACGGGTGCGCGACCCAGGACCCGCACGGATTGGCGCTCCACCAGAGCCGGCTCCAGACGAATGCGCTGGCGCGAGGGCAAAAGCGCCAGACGACGCAGGAGACGCATGTCGCGCGTCAGCATATCCAGCGCGAGTTGTCCGTGGGCCCGGCGGTCGAAGGCGGCGCAGGTGATCGGGGCATGGGAGGCGCGAGCCCCCGCGGAATCATCCACGCAGACGATGGAGATGTCGTCGGGCACATGCAGCGACTGTCGGCGGGCGGCGGCGAGGAGGTGGGTCAGGAGGTCGGGTGCGTGGACCAAGATCGCCGTGACCTGCGGCCATTGGCGGCGAATCCTGACCACGGCCATCTCGACCGCGTCGGGCGTGTGCGCGGCCACCTCCACGCAACGCTCCGCCGAGTCGCCGAGACGCAGGCGAAGGCAGGCCTCCTCATAGCCTTCGCGCACGACCGTGGTGCGGTGGGCTCGTTTCATGGAGCCGAGCATCACAAGTTCCGAGTGTCCCTGGGCGGCGAGGTGCGAGACGAGCAGCCGGCCCGCCTGGCGCCAGTCCGCGGTGGCAAGGGATACTCCGGCGGGGGCCTCGTCGCAAACCACGCAGGCGACATGCTTTCGTTCCAGTTCCTCGTGCTCGGCATCCCATTCCCAGCCGCTGTCTCCCAGGCTCATGATGACGCCCTCCACCCGGCCCTCGGCGGCGCCTTGCAAGTTTTGTCTGAGCTCGTCGCGGCCGACGAAAAAGCGTTCGTCGACATGAAAACCGAGCCGGGCCGCTTCGGCGGGAAGGCCCGGGAACCGCAAGTCGCGCGGAGTAAGGACCAGGATTTTTGCTCCCAGAGGCAGGGCGTCCCCCTCGGGCACGGGGAAAAGGCGATAGCCTTCCCGACGCAGGCGGCCGGCGGCGAGAAGACGTTGGGCCGCGCGGTTGACCGAGGCTTGGCTCAGGCCCCACTCGGCCGCCAGTTCCCGCTCCGAGGGCAGGCGGTCGCGCGGCGAGGCGGAGGCCTTGCCGAGCAGTTTCTCGTAGTGTCGGAGCGCAAGCTCCACGGGGCTGCTTCGCGGGGGCGGGGGGATCATGGCGGTATGGGGCAAGATGTGCGGGGGAGATTGTTCGTTAAATCTATAATCTGTTTTGGAGGAACGGACGCGTCTTAGAGGAGATATCGCGTAGTGGGAAGATAATTGATGCAATGATCGACCGTGAAACCGAGTTCGTTGTTTGAGCCGGGATTGACCGCCGCTTCGGTGCGAGGCCACGATGAGCTTCGTCAAGGCCATCGCCGTATCCGCCCCAATAATCAACCCGCCCGGAGCCCCTCGTTGGCGAAGCCAGCACCGCGAGAGGCGGGGCAATTTCCCTTCCATCTTTATCACCATGACCCCCTCCATCGCCCTTCCCGTCGGACCCCGGCCGCGCCGCGCCGGTTTTACCCTGATCGAGCTGCTCACCGTGATCGCCATCGTCGGCGTCTTGGCGGCGATCCTCATCCCTGTGGTCGGCAAAGTCCGCTCCACCGCCAGGCGCACGCAGGGTTTAAGCAACCTGCGTCAGATCATGGTGGCGAGTTTGGCCTACGCTCAAGAAAATCGAGGACGGTGGTTTGAGGAAGTGGGGAATGCCGATGTTCCAGATAGTTTTTATGTGGAAATCCTTTCAAAGTATGCTTTTAAGTCGAGTGGGAAGGCTGATCAGCGGCCTATTATATGGCAGGATCCCATCCTCAATTACACCGGCGGCGATATGCATTTTGCCGCGCTGTTGATCTATTTCCCCAAGAGCAATTGGATATACTCGAACAATTTCGCCCCCTATAATAATCTGAATAATGTAAAGAATCCTTCGCGGGCGGTTTTGTTTGCTGATAATTGGGCTAACAAAGACGTTTCCGAGGGTTACGGCGGCGTAATGCCGTGGATTAACAACGTGGGCACCACTTGGGATGCGTTTCCTAGCACTGCCAAAGGCAAGCAAACCCCCACGGATACCAATTACGGTTCGGGCGGCGGGCAGATTGACCTGCAGCGCGACCCGGGGCAGGCAAAGCTGGGTTTTATAGACGGGCACGTCGCAATCGTCAAGCGGCAGGACCTTAGGCACAGCCTGTTTGATCCCCGGTATTAAAGGCCTCTCGGGAATCGCGGTTTCGTGCCGGGGTCGCTTTTGGAGCGGCCTCGGCATTGTTTTTTGATCCCTGCTGTATATCCTCCGTCACCCTTGGTTTCGTGCCCGAGGGTTGGTCGCGCGCCAAACGAGGGCCCTGCGAATCTCGTCATTCATGCCGTGATCGCATTGCCGCTCCGCTGAGTTCACACGAACTGTCTCCTCCGGTCTGCAATAGATAGTTGGGTCTGCCGCGAGGTGGACTGACGGCCGGAATACAATTTTTAGTTGTAATACGTGAACGAGCTTTTCGGTTTTCTGCACGAGATATGCATGACGCGCTTCATGGAGCTCGAAATGGGCGGACCTTATCGGCGCCGGTTCGATTGGAAATTTCGAGTATAAATTCCACTGTGGTGAGAGCAGCATGTTCCTCATCGTGCTGATTCAGAAAAGATAACATCATAAAATTAATCGAACACCGAAGCCCTCCAGAAATATGGACTTGCCTGTGTCGATTTAAGGATAAATTCAGCAAGGGTTTCCCCATGTCCCCTTCAAAAGTTTCTCCGCAAGGCGTCATCGTCGCGGTCGTTTCCTCCATCGTTTCATTTGCAGGTATTTGTCCTCCTGCGAGCGCCCATGTCTCGCCGCGTGAGCGCGTCTCGCTCGACGCGGACTGGAAATTCCATCTGGGCGACAAGTGGCCGAATGCGTTGCGCTTGGACAAGGCGGGCACCAGCAGCGGCCCGGCCGGCATCGCCCACTTCAGCGATTCCACCTGGCGCACCCTCGATTTGCCGCACGACTGGGCCGTGGAACTGCCTTTCGATCGCAACAGCGACCGCTCCCACGGCTACAAGCCGGTGGGGCCGGGCTTCGAGGCCACCAGCATCGGCTGGTATCGGCGCACGCTCGAGATCCCGGCCAGCGACTCCGGCAAACGCATCCGCCTAAGCTTTGACGGGGTGTTTCGCGACGCGACGGTCTGGGTCAACGGCTGGCTCGTGCGGCGCCACGAGAGCGGCTACTATCCCTTCAGCGAGGACATCACCGACGTGGTGAACTTCGGCGGCGAAAACCTCATAACCGTGCGCGTGGACGCGAGGCAGTTCGAGGGCTGGTATTACGAAGGCGCCGGCATCTATCGCCATGTCTGGCTCGACAAGACCGCCCCGCTGGCCGTCGCCCCGGACGGGATTTTTGTTTATTCCCGCTTCGATGGCAACGTGCCGTCCGATCAGGCCGCGATCCATGTGGAGGCCGAGCTGCTCAACACCTTCACCCACGACACCTCGGCCGTCGTTCGCTGCGAGATCCTTTCGCCCGAGGGCCGCTCGCTGCTTCGCTTCGACGCCGCAAGCCAGGTTCCTGCCGAGGCGCAGGGCACCGTCAAGTTGCAGGGCACGCTCTCCTCGCCCGTTCTCTGGTCGCCTGAATCGCCCCGGCTCCACACACTCGTCACCACCGTCCTGATCGGCGACGAAGTCGTGGACCGGAAAGAAACAGCCTTCGGCATTCGCACCGTGGCCTTCGATCCCAATCGGGGATTTTTGCTCAACGGAGAACCTTATCCGATCTACGGCACCTGCAATCATCAGGACCACGCCGGCGTCGGCTCGGCCATGCCCGACGCCCTGCACGCGTTCCGCATCAATCAGCTCAAAAAATTCGGCTCCAACGCCATCCGCTCCGCCCATAATCCGCCCACCCCGGAGCTGCTCGAGGCCTGCGACCGGCTCGGCATGTTGTTCATGAACGAGAATCGTCTGCTCGGCAGCGATTCCGACAACCTTCGCAAGTGGGAGACGATGATCCGTCGTGACCGTAATCACCCCAGCATCATCATCTGGGGCATAGCCAACGAAGAGGGCCATGTGCAGAGCTCCAAGCAGGCGGGCAAGATCGCGACCAAGATGCAGAACGTCCTCCGTCGCCTCGATCCCACCCGCTTGGCGACCTACGCCGCGGCCGAGCAAGACAGCTTCTGGGGCATCAACGGCGTCATCGATGTGCGCGGATGGAACTACAACCCCGGCCCCTGGATGGACGCCTATCACGCGAAGCATCCTCATCAGCCGCACATCGGCACCGAGCAGGGCAGCACGACCACCACGCGCGGGGTCTACGAAAGCAACGCGGACCGCGGCCATGTCGCCGCCTACGACGAGGCGCCCCACCAGTGGGTGCAAAGCGCCGAGACGTGGTGGAGCTGGTTCGCCGAGCGCCCGTGGCTTTCCGGCGGCTTCGTGTGGACCGGTTTCGATTATCGCGGGGAACCCACGCCCAACCAGTGGCCGACCATCAACTCGCACTTCGGCATCCTCGATATGTGCGGTTTCCCCAAGGACAATTTCTACTACTACAAGTCCTGGTGGACCAAGGAGGTCGTGCTGCACCTCCTGCCGCATTGGAACTGGTCCGGCCGCGAAGGCCAGGAGCTCCGCGTGGACGCTCTGAGCAACTGCAAGGAGGTCGAGCTCTTCCTCAACGGCGTCTCCCTCGGCCGCAAGGTCATGAAACCGAACTCCAAGCTCACGTGGAAGGTCGCCTACGCGCCGGGCACCTTGAGCGCGAAAGGCTACGACGCCGCCGGCAAGCTCATCGCCGAGACCAAGGTCGAAACTACCGGCGAAGCGACCCGTCTCCAGCTCTCCGCCGACCGCACCACGATCTCCGCCGACGGGAAGGATCTCAGCATCTTCACCGTTACCGCCCTCGACGCAAAGGGCCGCGTCGTGCCGATCGCGCAAAACAACATCCGCTTCGCCATCGAGGGCTCCGGCAAGATCATCGGCGTGGGCAATGGCGACCCGAGCAGTCACGAGCCGGACAAATATGTCTCCGGCATCCCCGTGCGCACCGTCGCCCTCGACCAATGGCGCTGGGCCGAGGTTGACGGGAAATCCGGCGGCGCGTCCCGTCCCGAATACGCCGTCGATTTCGACGACTCGGGCTGGCGGGTCCTGAACGGCAAAAAAGCAACCTGGCCGCGCACCATCCACGGCGACGACGTCTCCGCCGTCTACCGCGCCCGCTTCACCTTGACCGCGGACGAGGCGGCCAAGCCCGGCGCCCAGATTCATTTCAGCGGCTGCGACGATCAAGGCGCGTATTTCCTGAACGGATACCGTATCGGCGAAACCAAAAACTGGGACGACGCCCCGGCCTACGACCTCTCGAAATATCTCCGCGAGGGCGAAAACATGGTCGCCGTCCACTGCGACAATGGCGGCGGGGAAGGCGGCCTGAACCCGGACGTGAGCGTGGACATCGTCGGCCGCCCGACCCCCGCCCTCTGGTCGCGCAGCCTGTTCAACGGCCTCGCCCAGATCATCGTCCAGTCCACCCGCGAGGCCGGCGATATTCGCCTGACCGCGAGCGGCGACGGCCTCGCGCCCGCGACCCTCACCGTGACGGCCCAGCCCTAGCGCTCCGCGCCTGACTGATGATGAACCACCCGAAGGGATGCTCGTCCGGTCCGGGGAGCGCACCCGTCCCGGGCGCCGCGCCGGGCGAGACGCCCGGCGCTCGGAGGGTGACGGCGGGACGCGTGCGCACCCCGGACCACCAAACCACGTCCCGCGTGCGTTACGCCCATTACTCCCAATAACCCCCCTCCCTCGACCGTGATGGCCCGCTCCCTTATCCTCGGTTTCACCACCCTTTGCCTGGCCGTGCTGCCCCCTGCGGCCCACGCCCAATCCGCCACCTCGGCGCCGCCTCCGGCGCCCCCGGCTGCTCCCGCGCCTCCGCGGGAGACCCTGTCGCTAAACGAGGGCTGGCGCTTCCATCTCGGCGACATCGCGCCCGACTCCTTCCCCGGCGGCCAGGGCGTCAACCTCTACGGCCCCGACATCACCTACCACGGCGCCAAGGCCGGGTGCGTGTGGGGAGCGGCCGCGCGAGGCTACGACGACTCGAGCTGGAAGCGGGTGACACTGCCCCACGACTGGGTGGTCGAGCAGCCTTTTGACGAAAAGGCGCTGAAGCAGCAGGGCTACCGCCGGCGCGGCATCGGCTGGTATCGGCGGACCTTCAAGCTCGATCCCGCGGATCGCGGCAAAAACCTGGAGCTGCAGTTCGACGGCGTGGCGTCGCGTTGCACGGTGTATTTCAACGGCAGCGAGGTTCAGCACAACTTCAGCGGCTACTCCTCGTTCCAAGTCAACGTCACCCCCATGGTGCGCTACGGCGACGACATCAACACCATCGCGGTGCGGGTGGACGCCGATCACACCGAGGGCTGGTGGTATGAGGGTGGCGGCATCTATCGCCACACCTGGCTAGTCAAGCGCGGCCCCGTCCACATCGCCACCGACGGCGTCTATGCCAACCCCGTGAAGACCGCGAACGGCGCATGGACGATCCCCGCCGAGGTCACGCTTGCCAACACCGGCTTCGAAACCGCCTCGGCCTCGGTGGACATCGCCGTCCTCGACGCCGCCGGAAAACGGATCGCGGGCGCCCGCTCCGCGCCGTTGAGCATCGTCGCGCAGGGCGACGCCGTTGCGAAAGTCCCGGTCCCGGTCGCGTCGCCGCGTCTTTGGTCCGTGGATACACCGACGCTCTACACCGTGCGCACGACCGTGCTCCGCGACGACAAGCCCGTCGACTCGGCGGACACCACCTGCGGCTTCCGCACCATCCGCTTCGACGTCGAGAAGGGCTTTTTTCTCAACGATCAGCCGCTCAAACTGAAGGGCACCAGCAACCACCAGGACCACGCGGGCGTCGGGGTCGCCGTGCCGGATTCGATCTGGGAATTCCGCGTCCGTAAGCTGAAGGAGATGGGCTCCAACGCCCTGCGCACCGCGCACAATCCCCCGGCGAAGGAGCTGCTCGATGCCTGCGACCGCCAGGGCATGCTCGTGATGGACGAGACCCGGCACTTCAACGCCTCGCCCGAATACCTTCAGCAACTTCGCTGGCTGGTTCGCCGCGACCGCAACCGCCCAAGCGTGATCATGTGGAGCCTCTTCAACGAGGAAGGCCTCCAGGGCCAGGAGGAGGGCATGGAGATGGCTCGCGTGATGAAGGCAGTGGTCAAGCAGCTCGACACCACCCGGCCCACCACCGGAGGACAAAACAAGGGCCATCTGGGCTGGGACGGCAAAGCCAACCCCAAGAACGCCGCACACGTCCTCGATGTGGTCGGCATCAATTACCAAACCGACGAATACGCCAAGATCCGCGCCGCGTATCCCGACAAGCCCATGGTCAGCACGGAGGATACTTCCCAGATCATGACGCGTGGGGAATACACCACCAACTGGTCCACCGTCGTCGGCTCCTACGACGAAGTTTACCCGGGCTGGGCGGCGACCAGCAACGCCCGCAACTCGTGGGAGGCGATTTGCGCTCAGCCCTCCTTTGCCGGCGGCTTTTCCTGGACCGGCTTCGCCTACCGGGGCGAACCCACGCCTTACGGCTGGCCGTCCGCCAGCTCCCACTTTGGCGCGCTCGATCTCTGCGGTTTCCCGAAGACCGAGTTCTACGTTCGCCAAGCTCTCTTCGTTAAAGACAAGCCCGTGCTGACCCTCGTGCCGCACTGGAACTGGTCCGGCCGGGAAGGCCAAAACATCAAGGTGATGGCGCTCACGAACGCCGACACCGTCACGCTCTCCCTCAACGGCAAGTGGATCGAAGAAAAGAAGGTCCATCCCTTCCAGATGGCGGAGTGGCAGGTGCCCTACGCTCCCGGTCGACTCGAAGCGATCGCCAAAAAAGAGGGCCGCGAGGTCGCGCGTTTCGCCGTGGAAACCGCCGGCGCGCCCGTGGCCCTGCGCCTCACGCCGGACCGCGCGGCGCTGGCCGGCGACGGCCGCGACGCGATCCCGGTGACCATCGAGGCAGTAGACGCACAGGGCCGGCACGTCCCCACCGCCAACCTCGCGGTCGAGCTCGCGCTCAGCGGCCCCGGTGAAAACATCGGCGTCGGCAACGGCGAACCCGCCGGCCACGAGCCCGAGAAGGGCGACAAGGTCAAAATCTACAACGGTCTCGCCCAGGTCATCCTCCAGAGCCGGCGCGACGGCTCGGGCGATCTCGTTCTGCGCGCCACGTCCGTCGGCCTCAAGCCGGCCGAAACCATGATCAAGGTCCGGGCCGTGCCCGCGCTCCCGTCCGTCCCGGTCGTGCAATGACCATGAAGCCCAACATCGCCGCCGCCTTGGCGCTCCTTTCCGCGTGCCTCTGCTCCGCGCAGCCCTATTTCGTCTCGCCCACCGGCGACGACGCGAATCCCGGCACCCTGGAAAAGCCCTTCGCCACCCTGCAACGCGCGCAGACTGCGGCGCGGCAGAAGCGCGGCGACGTCTTCCTGCGCGGCGGCATCCACTACTTGGCCGAGCCGCTCGTGTTCACCGCCGAGGACTCCGGCACCAAAGACGCGCCGCTCGTTTTCCAGAACTACCGGAACGAGCAGGCCGTCATAAGCGGCGGCGTGCGGCTTGAAAACCTAAGCTGGCAACCCAGCCCGGCTCCCCACGCCCACGCGCCCGCCACCGGCATCTACCAAGCCGCCGTCCCGGCGGATCTTCGGACCGAGGAGATATTCATCAACGGCGAGCGCCAGATTCTGGCGCGCTACCCGAACTTCGACGCGAGCGCGCAATACTTCGACGGCTTCGCGGCCGACGCCGTTTCCGCGCAGCGCGCCGCGCGTTGGGCGGACCCCGTCGGCGGGTATTACCACGCCATGCATCCGGCCTTCTGGGGCGATTTCACCTGGCGCATCACCGGCAAGGACGCCAAAGGCGAGCCCACCCTCGAGGGCGGCTGGCAAAACAACCGCGGCGCCGCGGCGCACGACAAGGTGCGCTTCGTGGAGAATCTCTTCGAGGAGCTCGACGCCCCCGGCGAATGGTTTCTCAACGCGGCCACCCGCACGCTCTACTTTTACCCGCCCTCCGGCCTCGACCTGAAAAAGGCCGTCGTCGAGGCCACCCGCCTGCGCACGCTCGTCGAGTTTCGCGGCGACGCCGCGCAGCCGGCGCGCTGGATCGCGCTCCGCGGACTGGTCTTCCGCCATGCGGCTCGCACCGTGATGGACAATCGCGAGCCGCTCCTGCGCTCCGACTGGACCATCCACCGCGGCGGCGCGGTCTTCTTCAACGGCGCGGAGGATTGCGCGCTCGAGGACGCCTTCATCGACCAGGTCGGCGGAAACGCCGTATTCGTGAACAACTACAACCGCCGCGTCGCCGTCCGCGGCACCCGCATCGCCAAGGCCGGCGCGAGCGGCGTCTGTTTCGTCGGCGACCCGCAGGCGGCGCGCAGCCCCCTGTTCAACTACTACCACACCCAGGACCTCGCTCGGATCGACCGCGCGCCGGGCCCCAAGACCCACAACTACCCGGCGGACTGCCTCGTCGAGGACTGCCTCATCACCCTCACCGGTCGCGTCGAGAAACAGACCGCCGGCGTCCAGATCGAGCTCTCCCGGCGCATCACCGTGCGCCACTGCTCGATCTACGACATGCCCCGGGCCGGCATAAACATAAGCAGCGGCTGCTGGGGCGGGCACGTCGTCGAGCATTGTGACATCTTCGACACCGTGAAGGAAACCGGCGACCACGGCTCCTTCAACTCCTGGGGCCGGGACCGTTTCTGGCGGCCGAACATCGACGAGGTGAACGCCTGGGTCGCCCAGGCCCCGGACCTGCCGCTGCTCGACGTGGTCGAGCCCATCCAGCTCCTCGACAACCGCTGGCGCTGCGATCACGGCTGGGACATCGACCTCGACGACGGCTCCTCGAACTACGTCATCAAAAACAACCTTTCCCTGCGCGGCGGCATCAAGGTCCGCGAAGGTTTCAAGCGCGTCGTCGAGAACAACATCTTCGTGGATGGCGGCTACGATCCGCACGTCTGGTATTCAAACAGCGGAGACATCTTCCGCCGCAACATCGTCTGGACCGACTACCGTCCCGCCCACATGCCCCCGCCGCCCTGGGGCGAGGACCTGGACTATAATCTCGCGCATGCCGCGAACGCGACCGAGAGCCGGCCCGCGACCCGCCTGCAGGAGCAAGGCGGACGCGACAAGCACTCCCTCGTCGCCGACGCCCGCTTCGTCGATCCCGCGCGAGGCGACTACCGCGTCAAGGACGGCTCGCCCGCGCTCGCCCTCGGTTTTGAAAACTTCCCGATGGATCGCTTCGGCGTGCGAAAACCCGAGTTCAAGGCCATCGCGCGCACGCCGCAGTTCCCCGGCGCGTCGAAGGCCGCGCCCGCTCCCGCCGCGCGCGACGCCGCGCCGACGACGTGGTTCGGAGCCGGCGTGCGCAACGTTCTCGACCAAGGCGAAATGTCCGCCTTCGGCCTGCCTGGCGTCACGGGTGTGCTCGTCCTGGACCTTCCGGCGTCGTCCGCCCTGGCCAAGTCCGGAGTAAGGAAAAACGATGTCATCCTCTCCATAAACGGCGAAAAAACGCCGGATACGGCGTCCCTGAAACGCCAGACTCCCGCCGCGGCTGCGGCCGTGGAGATAGTCCTGTCACGAAACCAAAGCCATTTGGTGATCAAGGTGACACCCTGACCATTCCCTCCCTCCGACCCTCTGACCCCATGACCACTGTTCAAAAAAGTCTGTTCCTGCTTGGCGCGTCGCTCGCAACCGCTTTGGCGCAATCGCCTGCGCTGAATCTCCCGCCGATCGCCGACGGTCCGTTCAAGCCGGACTGGGATTCGCTCACCCAATACCAGCAGGCGCCGGAGTGGTTTCGCGA
>CAMLQS010000052.1 GCA_946482165.1 uncultured Verrucomicrobiota bacterium
GGGTCGCGCAGGGCCCATGCGAAGAAGACGCGGCTCTTGGCGAGGATGCGCTGGGTGGTGGCGCAGATGCTGTCGGTCAGCTCCAAGGCGATCTCGGGTTGGGCGGCGATGAGGGTGGGGGACTGGGCGAGGGCGGCGATGCCGGGATCGAAATCGGGATCGGGGTCGGCGCGGTTGATCCATTGGAGGGCGGCCTGAGGGTCCTTGTCGGCCCAGCGTTGGAGCGAGATGGCGAGGGACTGGGTGCGGTCGGCGCCGGCAGGGAGTTTGGTGGCGAAGTCGGCGAAGTTCCGGGGATCGAAGTCGGAGCGGCCGGCGATGAGGCCCTTGAGCGCGGACTCGCGGATGGCGGGATCGGCGATGGAGGAGAGCTGGGCGAAGGCGCGGTCGGGGTCGTGCCGGGCCCACTGGTAGAAGGCGGAGTCGAGGAGGAAGGACTGCCGGTCCACCATGGTGGCTGAAGTGGCGAAGCGCATGGCGGCGTCGAAGTCGCCGGCGCGTTCGACGAGGGCGTTGATGAGCATGTGGCCGTAGAAGCCGGCGGGCTCGGGGTCGGCGGCGCAGAGGCGGAGGCCGACGCGAAGTGCCTCGGCGGGTTGGGCGGTGGCGCCGGCGAGGACGGCGGAGACGCATTTCATGCGCTCGCCGAGGACGGGTTGTTCCATGGCCCAGTCGGCGGCGGCGTCGGGCTCGACGGAGGCCCAGCCGCGGAGGGCGGCCTCGCGGAGTCCATCGCGGGCAAGCCAGTTGGCCTCGGTCTCGGCGAGAGCGAGGGCGCGTTTCGGGTCGGTGCGGGCGAGCTCTTCGAGCAGGGCCTGGCGGGCGCGGGCGCGGGCGGCGCTGTCGGGCTGGCCGGCGAGTTCGCGCCAGCGGGCGTCAAAGTCGGAGCCGACGGACGCGGCGCCGGAAACGATCGTTTTGGCGACAGGGGAAGTGGTCGCGGTGGCGACGGGGGCCGGGGCCTGCGGGCGGGTGGCGAGGGCGCGACTGAGGGCGAAGCCGAGAAGCGCGGCGGCGAGCGCGAAGCAGAGTGAGGCGGGCGCGGACCAACCGGAGGGGGCGGGAGAGGCGGTGGGCACGGGGAGTGGGAAGCAGGGAGATGGGAGCGGGGAGCAGGACCGACAGCGGGCGGAGAGCCGATGGCTCAATGCGCGCCGTCGGGGAAGACGTCGGCGAGCACGGCGGTGAGCGTGGCGCGGTCGGCGCCGGCGGCGGTGTTGATGTAGGCGCGGGCGGAACGCGGATCGCGGGCGGCCCATTGTTGGAAGACATTGCGCAGGGTCTCGGCGCGTTTGGCGGGGTCGGCGATGTCCGAGGCGAGGGCGAGGGCGGCGGAGGGGCGCGAGGTGAGGAAGGACTGCTGGTTGGCGAGCGCGGCAAGGCCGGCGTCGAACTCGGGGCCGGTGTCGTTTCTCTGGATCCAAGTGGCGGCCTCGTCGGGGTAGCGCTCGAGCCAAAGCGGGAGGGCCTCGGCGAGGGCTTGGCTGCGCTCGGCGCCGGGAGGGAGCTTGAGCGCGTGCTTGGCGAGGCCGGCGGCGTCGGCCCAGGACCAGCCGGTGATGGCCTGGCTCCTGGCCTGGCCGGCGAGGACGGGGTCCTCGATTTTGGCGGCGGCGGCGAGTGCGGAGGCGGGATCGTGGCGGGCCCACTCGAAGTAGGCGGACTGGAGCAGAAACGGAAATTTTCCCGGGCCGACCTCGGCGCCGAAGCGGGCGGCCTCGGCGAAGGCGCCGGCGTCGACGAGCGCGGCGATGGCGGCGTGGCCGTAGTCGCCGGCCGGCTCGGGATCGGCGGCGCAGAGGCGGAGGGCGAGATCGACAGCGGTCGCGGGGTTTTCGGCGGCGCCTTGAAGGACGGCGCCGACGATGGCGCGACGATCCTCGAGGCGGGCGGTGAGCGCCCAGTCGCCGGCGGCATCGGGGGCGGTGGCGGCCCAGCCGCGCAGAGAGGCGTCGCGAAGGAGATCGCGCAGGCGCCAGTCGGGCTGGGACCGGGCTAGACCGAGCGCGCGGGACGGATCGGTGCGGGCGAGCTCCTCCAGCAGGGCGGCGAGGGCGCGGGTGCGGGCGGGGTTGCTGGCCTGAGCGAGGGTGGTTTCCCAGCGCTTCGCCCACGGCGCGGTGTTTTCCTCGGACGCGGAATTTTCCGCTGCGGCGGGAGACGAAGACGAAAGAGGCGCGAACCCGCCGGAGTTGGCGGAGGTGCGCGTGAGAGAGAAGTCGGCCGACCGAAAATCGGGCGGGACGGGCGCGGTAAACCAGCCGAAGCCGGCACCGATCAGGGAGGCGAGGAAGCAGTAGCCCGCGACGGTCACGGAGGATCGGCGGGCCGAGAGGACGCGGGGCGACGTCATCGGACGGGAGGGGAAGCGGGGGGGAACGTGAAAGAAAACGGGGCGGCGCGCAGGGGTGGAACGCGTCGCCCCGAAGGGGGGAGGTCAAACTAGACTATACAGGTGGGTTGCGTGTCACCGCGCGCGGTCTCGGCTTGGTTGGCCAAACCACGGGCGGAGGGACCCGCCCGTCCACCTGGAGTCCCATGCTTTGATCAGTAGGTGAAGGCCTGCGAGGAGCGGCCATACCACCAGCCGTTGGGGCCGGAGAAGCTATAGACGCGGATGTTGCGCTGACCGAAGCGCGTGGACGAGGAGTCGGTGCGGCCGACGGCTTCCCTGGTCTGATTGTGGGTGCTGTTATCGTAGTAGAAGTTGCACGTGTAGGTCGTGCCACCGTTCTGCCGGATGTTCTTCAGTCCATTGGTCTGCGTATGGTAGTAGAGCGTCACGGAGGTGGCGGCGTTGGCCTGGCCGAACTTGTCGGAGGCGTTGACCGCGGAGCCGCCGGAGACCCAGCAGTTGCCACCGGATTTGACCGTGAACTGGTCTTCGCCGACGTCCTGCCAAGTGACCTCGTTCATGGTGCCGTTGCCGTAGAAGTGGCAGCCGTCCACGCCGGGGGCGGCGAGTTTCACGTTGCGGAGCCAAGAGTTGGCGCCGAGGCGGAAGAAGGCCTTCTGGCCCTCGTTCTGGCTGCCATCGCCCATGCCTTGGGCGACGATGGTGTTGCCGTTGCCGTTGTAGGTGGCGCCGGCCGGGATCACATAGGTGCTCGTGAAGTAGACCGTGGCGGCTTGGGATACCGAGGCGATGGCGAGGCCGACGAGGGCCGTGAGCGCGGAGAAGGCGCGGAGTTTAAGCGTGTTCATGTCGGGGTATGCGGGGTGGGCGCTTAGTAGGTGAAGGCCTGCGAAGAGCGGCCATACCACCAGCCATTGGGGCCGGAGAAGCTGTTGACGTGGATGTTGCGCTGGCCGAAGCGCGTGGTGGAAGCGTCGGTGCGACCGACTGCCTCCCGCGTCTGGTTATGGGTGCTGTTGTCGTAGTAGAAATTACAGGTGAAGGTGGAGCCGCCGAGCTGGCGGATGTTCTTCAGGCCGTAGGTCTGCGTGTGGTAGTAGAGCGTCACGGAGGTGGCGGCGTTGGCCTGGCCGAACTTGTCGGAGGCGTTGACCGCGGAGCCGCCGGAGACCCAGCAGTTGCCTCCGGATTTGACGGTGAACTGGTCCTCGCCGACGTCCTGCCAAGTGACGTCCTGCATGGTGCCGTTGCCATAGAAATGGCAGCCATCCACGCCGGGGGCGGAGAGCTTCACATTCAGGAGCTTGGAGTTGGCGTTGAGGCGGAAGAAAGCCTTCTGGCCCTCGCCTTGACCGCCGTCGCCCATGCCGACCGCCTTGATGGTGTTGCCGTTGCCGTTGTAGGTGACGCCGGCCGGAATCACGTAGGTGCTCGTGAACGTGATGGTGGCGGCGGAAGCCACATTGATGAGGACGAGGCCGACGAGGGCCGAGAGCGCCGCGAGGGCGCGATGACAGCGAGTTGTCATATTTGGGGTGTTTTTGGGTTTTTGTTCACGGACGCGTGATTGCGGCCGGGAAAGGGGTAGGCGGGCGGGGTAGCCCACGGGCGGAGAGATCAGGGTAATTGCGTAGCTAGCAACCGCACATATGCGCTCATCGTTGCATAGGTTGTTGTAAATAAGCGGCTAGCGGACTGTCCGTTTTCTTGTCAGGATCCATGCAAGCGGCTAATAAAACGGTAATTGGGCACGCAAAGACAGGTTCATGCGTCCACGACGAGGCGCGAAACGGCTCGGAGCATAGCGCCAACAGTAGATACGAAAGGGCCCTGGTAGGTTACCCCGACATACGTATACGTGATCGAACCAAAAGGCGGTCAGACTCACCGGAGATCGATGAAGCGGAAAGCCGCCTGGCCGGAATCGTGCAGGAGATCGGGTTGCGGCGAGGTGGGGGCTGGCGGCACCTTTCGGTGGCTTTCTGCAGGCGAAATATCTCCCCGGTATCTGGCCGGCCGAGCGGCCTCGGCTCAGAGAGGCGAAGATATGGGGCGGGCACGATCCCCTCGGCGCGAGGCCTTTGCCGGCGAAAACCGCAAGTCGTCCCGTCGGGATGCGCCGGCGGCGCGATCAGGGGCCGATGGCGATGCGATAGAAGCGACGCGGAGACGGGCCGCCGTCGTGGGTGAAGACGAGTTCGGTGTCGGTCGCGCCGGGCTTGGTCTCGACATCGCTCCAGCCGGCGGAGAGATCCTGCGTCGTCTGCAACGTGTAGGTATGCCCTGGATACGACGCGATGCGAAGGGTGAACGCGTTTCCGTCGCGGGACCAGGTGGAGAGGCGGGCGGCGGAGGAGTCGATCACGACGCCGTTGTTGACGAGATTGGGCGGAAGCGAGCCGCCGGCGGTGAGGAGGTCGAGGACGCCGTTGTTGACGAAGGAGTCGGTGGAGGAGAGCGAGGCGCCGCCGGTGAGGCGAATCGTGCCGTCGTTGACGACGTCGCCGGTGACGACGAAGGCGCCGGGGCCCGCGGCGGCGACGGTGCCGCGGTTGTTGAGGTCGCCATCGATGGTGCCGAGGCCCGTGACGATGCCGGAGGCGTCGACGTCGAGGGCGGGGGTGCGGAGGGTGCCGCCGGAGAACTCGAGCGTGCCGAGGGCTTGAACGTCGACGTTGCCGGTGCAGGCGAGGGAGCCGGAGAGGACGATGCGGCCGGACTCGAGATCGAGGGAGCCGGCGTAATCGGAGGAGCCGGAGAGCGTCCAGGCTCCGAAGCCGGTCTTGACGATCTGGAGGCCGGCGAGGTCGCCGCCGGTCTGGATGGAGCCGGCGAAGGTGGTGTCGATGCCGAGGGCGCCGACGCGGTAGGTGGTGGCGGTGTTGCCGGAGCCGGACTGGCGGCCGGAGAGGAGGGTGGATGGCCCGCCGGAGACGGCGCCGAGGTCGATCGTGATGTCGCCGTTGCGGTTGACGAGGCGGCCGCCGCCGGTGCCGAGGGCGAAATGGGCGGAGGCGGAGCCTCGGTTGACGTCGGCGGAGGCGGAGGAGTTGGCGTTGAGACGGAGCATCACGGAGGAGGAGCCCCAGTCGATCTTGCCGGAGAAGCCGTCCATCGGGGAGTTGACGCTGAGGATGCCGTTCGCGCCGGACAGGCGGAGGGTGGCGTCGCCGACGCTGGTGAAGGTGTTGGCCGTGGAGTTTGGCAGGTTGGAGTTGCCGCTGGTGCCGAGGGCGATGGTGGAGTTGCCGGAGAAGACGAAGGAGTTGTTGAGGAAGATGCCGCCGGAGGAGGGCAGCTGGAGGGTGCCGCCGTTGAGGCGGACGGAACCGGTGCCGAGGGGGGCGAGGGTGGATGAGAGGGCGAGGATGCCGGCGTTGAGCTCGACGCCCCCGGTGAACGTGTTGGCGGCGGTGTTGGCGAGGGTGAGGGCGCCGGAGCCGTTTTTGACGAGCTTCATGGCGCCGCCAAGGACGCCGGAGCCGTCGAAGGAGTAGGCATTCACTGAGTTGGCGACGGTGAGCAGCGAAGGCTGAAGGGTGCCGGAGAGGACGACCGAGCCGCCGGCGCCGGTGTCGTCGAAGGCGACGCGGTCGAGGTTGTAGAACGTGGAGGTGGGGCCGCCGGAGAAGTTGCCGGAGGTCGTATTCAGGTCCCAGATACCGCCGGAGGGGCCGGACCAGACGAGGGAGGCGGCGTCGCCGGAGACGACGAGGTTGACGTAGGCGGGGGTGGAGCCGGAGGCGGGGCGGGAGAAGGCGAAGGTCTGGCGGGTGGTGCCGGCGGCGGCGGGCAGGACGGGCGTGAGGACGGGGCCGCTGGCGGAGAGGGTGGAGGCGCCGGTGATGAGGGGGTAGGTGCCGGCGGAGACGCCTTGGGCGAGGTCGAGGAAGTTGAGTTGGAAGTTGATCGTGCCGGCGAGGGCGAGGGTGCCGGCGGAGACCTGGATCTTGTCGCTGGCGGCGGCGGGGGTGGCGCCGAGATCGAAGACCAGGGTGGACCCGGAGGCGGGAGTAAATCCGGCGGCGGCGGTGAAGACGCCGGCGGCGTTGTCGGTCGCGCCGGGTTCGAGTTTTCCGCCGGACTGGACGGTGACGAGGCCGCCGGTCGAGCCCGCGCCGGAGAGGGTGGCGCCGGAGGCGACGATGACGGGCGAGGCGGAGAAGGCGCCGTTGAGGCGTAGGGTGCCGGCGGATACGGTGGTGTTGCCGGTGTGGGTGCTGTCGCCGGAGAGGGTCCAGGCGCCGGTGCCGACCTTCGTGATGTGGGTGAGGGCGGGGGCGGTGGCGTTGCCGCCGTTGCGGATGGAGCCCTGGAAGAGGGCGTTTTCGCCTCGGGCGCCGATGGAGTAGGTGGAGGCGTTGGTGCCGGTCTGGGTGCCGAAAAGCTGGGTGCCGGGGCCGCCGGTGAGGGTGCCGAGGGCGTAGGCGGTGGCGCCGCCGTTGCGGTTCATGAGCTGGCCGGTGCCGGCGCCGAGGTCGATGGCGAGGGAGGCGGAGCCGAAGTTGACGTTGCTGGTGGTGTTGAGGCGGACGCGGGGGTTGCCGGAGCCGAAGAGGATGCGGCCGGAGTAGCCGCTCCAGGAGCCGCCGATGGTCCAGAGCGCGGAGGTGTTGATGGTGACGTCGCCGGAGCCGGTCCAGGAGCCGGTGGCGTTGTGCTGGGTGGTGACGTTGACGGTGGTGGGGGCGACGAACTCGAAGGGATTCGAGACGGAGGAGTTGGACGCGGCGGAGAGGGTGAGGGCGCCGCCCTGGAGGCTGAGCTTGGCGGAGCCGGCGGCGGTGCTGGAGCCGAGGACGAGGGAGCCGGCCTCGTGGATGACGGAGGCGAAGCTGTTGGCGGTGGTGTTGGAGAGAGTGAGGGTGCCGGAGCCGCGCTTGGTGAGGGTGCCGGCGGCGGAAACGGAGTCCGCGCCGGTGAGGGTGTAGTTCTTGGAGGAGTCGAAAGCCAAGGTGCCGACGGCGAGGTTTTCGGCGAGGGAGAGGGCGGGGCTGGCGGAGCCTCGGTCGTCGAAGAGGGCGTGATCGCCGGAGGCGAAAACGACGGGGCCGCCGTTGCGCGACCAGTTGGCGGAAGTGGTGTTCCAGGCGTTGGTCGCGCCGTCGCCGATCCAGACGAGGTCGCGGGGGACGCCGGAGTTTGAGACGAGAAGGAGGAACGGCTGGGTCCAGGCGTCGCCTTGGGAATCGGCGACGGTGAACTCGAAGCGGGCGCGGCCGGCGTAGCCCAGGGTCGGAGTGAACGTGACGGTGGCGGAGCCGGGGGCGGACTGGACGGCGGAACCGCCGACGACGTTGGCGAGGGCGAAGGTCGGCGCGAGGGTGTTGAAGCCGAGGGTGTAGCGGGAGAGGTCGACGGTGATCGCGGAGGGCGTCTCGGCGGTGTTGCGGGCGACGGTGGCGTGCGGGCTGGCCTTGAAGTGGAGGTATTCCTCGAGGCGGGTGTAGCCGGCGGGAGCGCCGGCGGGGAAGAATGTAGTGCCGGTTAGGATACCGCCGGAGGAGGCGAGGGCGGTGTTGTGATCTTGCGTGGCGACGGTCCAGCCGAGGGCGGTCTCCCAGGCGTCGGGCATGCCGTCGCGGTCGGTGTCGAGCGGGGCGGCGGTGGAGTTGAGCGTGCCGAAGCCGGCGTTGGAGGCGCCGGTGTCGGACTCGCGGGTGACGTGGAAGGGGGTCTGGGTGACGAGCTTGTCGATGAGGATGGAATCGACCTCGTCGCGCAGCGCGCCGCCGTAGGTGGCGTCGAGGCGAAGGGCGCCGGCGTTGGAGACGATTTTCTTGTAGGCGAGGCGGGCGGAATCGATGGCGACGCCGGCGGCGGAGCCGGCGAAGGGGGTGGCGTTTTTGTAGTAGCGGGGAACGTCGGCCTGGGTGGCGTAGTCGGGGACGACCTCGGCGGGGTCGAACTCGCCGCCTTGGACGCGCTCGTAGCCGACGAGGGATCCGTTGAGGATGCCGTCGCCGTCGCGGTCCATGAAATTGTTGTCGAGGTAGATGCTGAAGGTCGGTTTGCGGGAGGCGTTACGGTCGAGCCAGCCCTTCTCCAGGATGTAGGTGCGGATGTTGCCGGGAGGGCAGATGAAGTAGTTGCTCCGGACATTGGCCTTCCACGACGAGGGCGTGTAGGAGTCGCCCATGATGAAGCCGATGTCCCAGTCGTAGGTGACGTTGTTGACCCATTCGAGAAGGCCGTTGGGGCGGGCCTTGGGATTGCGGGTGTGGTTGTGGGCCCAGAGCGTGTGGTGGGCGGTGGCGTGGTTCTGGTCCCAGAGACCGCCGCAGGAGTGGGTTTCGAGGCCCCAGGCGTTGAGGGAATATTGAAGGGTGAGATTTTCCGGCGGGGTGCTGTAGCTCGACATGTTCTCGTCGGTCGAGAACTGCATGGAGATGTGGTCGAGAACGGTGTTGGTGCTGGCGCTGTCGAGGTTGAGGCAGTCGCCGCCGGAGCCGTATTTGCCGTGGCGGAGGCGGAGGTGGCGGACGACGACGTCGGAGGACGAGATCCGGAAGGTGCCGTCCTTCAGGCCGACGCCGTCGCCGGGGGCGGTCTGGCCGGCGATGGTGACCTTCGGCTTGGTGAGGCGGAGTCCGTTGATGTGGATGTAGCCGCTGACGGCGAAGACGATGGTGCGGCCGGCGGAGGGGGCATTGGCGAGGCCGTAGGAGAGGGAACCGGCGTCGGTGGCGCTGCTGGAGAGATTGGTGACGTAGTAGACGTCGCCGCCGCGACCGCCGGTGGCATAGGCGCCGTAGCCCTCGGCGCCGGGGAAGGCGGGGACCTGGGCGTGAACGGCCGCAGGCGCGCCGAGAAGACCGAGGACGATCAACGAACGGCGCAGGCGCGAGACCGCGGACAGGGGGCGGGAAAGCAAGGGCATGAGCTAAGGATACGAGGCGGCGGAAATGCCGCGAACAGTGTGGCCCAACACACGCGGGAAGCGCCATTTTCCTGAATGCGCATTGTTGCGCACGCGGGGGCGAAGCAGCGGGGCGAACCCGCGTCGTTTCCTGCCCCGGAATCCGCGATTTTCGCGGATTCCGGGATCAACGGCCTGCGCGGGCCGGGAGGAGGATGAGGAAGGATTGGGTCCACGAGTCGCCTTGGGCGTCGGAGACCGTGAACTCGAAGCGGGCGCGGCCGGCGCGGCCAGGCGCCGGAGTGAAGGCGACGAGGCGGCCTCCTTCGCCGGACTGGACGGCGGTGCCGCCGGCGAGGTCGGTCAGCACGAAGGCGGGCGAGAGGGAATTGAACCCCAAGGTGTAGCGGCTGAGGTCGACGCGAAGCGGGGCGGGTTCGCCCGCGGCATCCAAAAGGGCGACGGCGTGGGGGGAGGCGAGGAAGTGGAGGTATTCGTCGAGGCGCGCGTAGCCTGCGGGAGAGCCGGCGGGGAGGAACGTAGTGCCATCCGGGATACGGTCGGAGGCGGAGGCGGCGAGAGGCGCGTTGTGGTCCTGCGTCTTTGCGGCCCAGCCGAGGGCGGCCTCGTAGGCGTCGGGCATGCCGTCGCGGTCGGTGTCGAGCGGGGCGGGGGCGGAGTGGAGCACGCCGAAGCCGTCGCCCGCCGCGCCGGTGTCCTTCTCGTTTTTGACATGGAAGCGCGTCTGCGTGACGAGCTTTTCGAAGAGAATCGAGTCGACCTCGTCGCGCAGCGGACGCGCGTGGAGGGCGTCGAGGCGAAGGGCGCCGGCGTTGGAGACGATCTTCTTGTAGGCCAGGCGGGCGGAGTCGGCCTTCACGCCGGCGGGGGAGCCGGGAAAGGCGGCTTCGCTCTTCACGTAGCGGGAGATTTTTGGCTTTTCGGCGTGGGCGGGGACGGTCTCGGAGGGATCGAATGGTTCGCCTTCCGCGATCGCGTAGCCGCGGTCGACGCCGTTGAATTTTCCGTCGCCGTCGTTGTCGATCAGGTTGTCGGCGAGATGGAGACTGAAGTTGGGCCGGCGCGGGGTGGCGCTGTCGAGCCAGGCCTTTTCGAGGGCGTGTGCGCGGAGATTGCCGGGAGGGGAGATGAAGGTGTTGCCGATGACGTTGGCCTTCCAATTCATGGGCGTGTGCGAGTCGCCCATGATGAATCCGATGTCCCAGTCGAAGGTGACGTTGTTGATCCACTCGAGCAGGCCGTCGGGTCGGGCCTTCGGGTTGCGGGTGTGGTTGTGGGCCCAGAGGTTGTGGTGGGCGGTGGCGTGTTTCTGGTCCCAGAGGCCGCCGCAGGAGTGGGTTTCGAGACCCCAGGCGTTGACCGAATACTGAAGCGTGAGGTTCTCGGGCGGGCGATTGAAACTGGACATGTTCTCGTCGGTGGAGAACTGCATCGAGACGTGGTCGACGATGACGTGGTCGCCGTTTGCGTCGAGGTTGAGGCAGTCGCCGCCGCGTCCGTCGCGCCCGTGGCGGAGGCGTAGGTGCCGGATAACTACATCGGGAGCGGAGACGAGGAGCGTGCCGCCGCGCAGGCCGACGCCGTCGCCCGGGGCGGTCTGGCCGGCGATGGTGACGCGCGGTTTGGTGACGCGGAGGTTTTTCGGCGGAGCGGGGATGTAGCCGGAGACGGCAAAGACGATGGTGCGGCCCCGGTCGGGCGCGGTGGCGAGGCCGTGGGCGAGCGAGCCCTCGACGGCGGCTTCGGGCGAGAGGTTGGTTACGGTGTATACGTCGCCGCCGCGGCCGCCGGTGGCGTAGGCGCCGTAGCCCTCGGCGCCCGGAAAGGCGGGGACGGGGGCGGCCTGGGTCGTGAGGGCGGCGGCGGAAAAAAGCGCGAGGAGGCGGTGCTGGCGCAGGATCCGGGGGACAAGAAAGCGGGGCATCGTGAGAGGGACGCGACGCGCATGGACGGAGTTTCCGCGCCTACGACCGGGCGAGGATCAGACAGTCCGAGGCGGAACGCGGGCGTCAGCGGCCGTCGCCGTCGGGGATGCGAACTTCCTCGCGCGGGAGGCTCGCGGGAACGGCAAAGGATTCGGGGGCGCCGGGTTTGGCGGGATCGTAGGCGCCGGCGTCGGGAGCGAGGCGGGCCGCGAGTTCGGGAATGTTTTTGCGGATGCCTTCGACGATGCAGCGGGCGAGCTCGTAGCCGCCGTAGGGGCTGAAGTGGGTGTCGTCGGCGACGGCTTTTTCGGAGCCGTAGGCGCCGGCGGGGAAGTGGACGAAGGCGAGCTTGGATTTGTCTTTGCCGAGGGCGGAAATGACCTGGGCGCTCATGGCGTGGAGATCGACAAGGGGCGCGCCGGTTTCCTGGGCGACCTGGCGGACGGCGGCGGGGTGGTCGCCGAGCGTGTCGAAGAGTCCCTGCTCGTTGAAGCGGCGGCGATACATCGGCGTGACGAGGACGGGGCGGCCGTCCTTGGCTCGGACGGCGTCGACGTAGCCGCGGAGGGACTTGGCGTAGGTGGTGAACGCGCCGACGCCTTCGCCCTTCTCCTTCTGATCGTTGTGGCCGAACTGGATGAAAACGTAGTCGCCGGGGCGGAGCGTGCCCAGGATTTTGTCGAGGCGATTGGAGCCGCGGAAGCTGGCGAGCGAGAGGCCGGATTCGGCGTGGTTGGCGACAGCGACGCCGGCGGGGAAGAAGCGGGGCAACATCTGGCCCCAGGCGCACCAAGGTTCGCCGGGCTGGTCGGTGACGGTCGAGTCGCCGGCGAGGTAAATCGTGAGGGCGTCGGGATTGGGGCGGATTTCCAAGCCGGCCACGGCGGGGTGCGAGCCGTTGAACTCGAGGATGAGTTTGTCGTCCCAGTGCCAGACGCCGCGTTCGCGCTCCTTGAGTTTCACATGACCTCCGCCTGCGATGGCGGGGGTGCGGACGTTGACGGTGAAGGTGCGGGTTTCGACGGCGCCTTTGGCGGCGCGAACGCCTTCCAGCATGAGGCGACGGGTTTCCGCCTTGACGGTGGTGTCGGATGCGGCGGCGGGATCTCCGAGGTGGACGACGACGTCGTAGTTGCCCTCGGGGAGGTCGACGATGAACGAGAAGGGCTTCGTGGCGACGAGCGAGTCCTTGGCGAAGCCTTCGCCTGATCCGGACCGGACCGAGAGTTCGGTGGAACCGAGCAGGCCGTAGCCGCGCTGCGCCGAGTAGGACGTCGATGCGTCGACGAGCGTGGCGCCAGGTTCGTCAACCGCGGCGCCGAAATCGAAGCGCAGAGGAAAGGCGGGCGCGGCGAGCAGCGGCGAAACGACGCCGAGGGCGAGCGCGAGGGAGGGGAGAAGCGAACGCATAGGGGAGGGGGATAAGGAAAGCGGATCAGGGCCGGCTTTGAGGGATGCGGTCGCCGACAAGGGCGAGCATCTGGATCGCGGTCAGGCCCCACTGGGAGGAGGCGTTGGTGTTGAGGGCGAAGCTTTCGTCGACGGGGTTGAGCGAGGCGGGGCCGGTGACGCGGGTCGCCTTGAGCTCCTTTTTCATGCCGTAGCCCGCCTTGCCGGTATAGAATTCGCGCCACGCGCGGGTGGCGAGGGCGGGATCGTTTTTCCGGAACGCGGCGTAGGCGGTGAGGCGGGCGTGGGACTCCTCGAGGTTGAGCTTTCCGTTGACGGAGAGCTTGCCGAGGGTGGATCCGACGGCGGCGATTTGCTCGGACTCGGGTGCGTTGTAGAGGACGCAGTATTGCAGCCAGGCGGCCCTGAAGGCGGGGACGTCGAAGAGGGTGTCGAGTTCGGCGCAGAGCTCGGGCAGGCCAAAGACGGCGCTGAGGTGCGAAACGCTTTTCTTGTCCTCCGGGACGGGGGCGAATTCGCCGGTGTCCAGGTTGAAGGTGGCGGCGTCGGAGACAAAGCCGTGGGGCTGGGCGCCGATGGAGCGCATACCGGCGAGGAGTTTGTCGCGGAGCGCGGCGTCGCCGGTGCGCTCCCATTCGGTGAGCCAGGCGAAGGCGAGGGAGCCCCAGTCGGTTCCGAAACCGACGGCCGCGGCGTCGCGGCGCGGAGGCGGGATGGGTTCCTTGCGGATCTTGCGGGCGGGGTCGAGGGTGAGGAAGGCGTCGTCGGCGCCGACGAGCTCGCGCATGAGGTCGCCGACCCGTTCGTCGGCGGTGAGGTAGTAGTAGAAACGTCGATACCCGACGGAGCTGATGCGGAGCTGTTTGCAGGAACACCCCCAGTGCTGGACGTTGTGGCGGGTGCCGAGACCCTTGAAACGGCCGAGGTGGTAGACGTCGACCTCGCCGGTGTGGCGGGTCATGGCCTCGGCGAGGCGGAAAACATCGGCGCGGCCGGAGCGCAGGTAGGAATACCAGAGCCAGAGGTCGGGGGAGAGTTCGGAGTTGGCCCAGGCGAAGCCGCCGACGTCGTAGCGCCACTCGTGGCGGTCGTTGTCGTAGCTATGCATGACGTCGCCGTAGTCCCAAAAGCCATACCAGCGGCGCTGCTCGACCTGGTCGAGATAGGCGCGGAGAAGGAAGTCGAGCTGGTCCTCGATCTTTGCCTTCGCCGGATGGCTGCGGTCCGGCAGGCCCCAGGTGCCGAAGACCCCGGCGGCGAGGCAATGCTCCGGGGATGCGGCGAGCTGGGGCGGCCGGCGCAGGGCTGCGGAGTAACGGGGAAAATCCTCGCGGGCGGGAGTGGACGCGACGGCGCGGAACACGAGTTCGTGCGAGCGCGCGATGCCGCGGGCGGTCCCGAAGCCTTTTTCGTAGTCCTCGTAGGTGATGTTGAGGCCGAGGATCTCCTCCGGGTGCGAGTCCATGCCCATGCCGTCGTGGTAGAAGCGCAGATCCATGGGCGGCGCTTCGGGAGACCAGAGCCAGACGGTCGCCTCGCCGAGCTCGGTGTGCGCCGAGCGGATGTCGAGCTGGGCGGGATATTTTTCCCAGAAATCGCGAACGCCGAAAACCAGGCCGCCGGAAGGGCCACCGAGGTAGCCCAGGCCGGCGGCGCGGCGGCCGGCGGCGGCCTTGATCCACCCGTGGCCGGGTTTGGTGCGTTTGCGGATCTCGAAGCCGTCGGAGGAGAGCTGAGCGAGGGTGTAGTCGCCCCAGGCGGGGACGAGATCGAGGGAGCCGGCGACCGCGCGATTCCATTTCTCGACGGGCGGGGTGGCGAGACCGGCGACCTGGGCTTCGCGGACGGCGGCGCCGGGGTCGCGCCGGAGGCCGGTGACGCCGCGGACGGCCTCGGCGAAAAGGCCGTCGTTTTCACCGGAGAAACGCACATGCCGGTCGTGCGGCGCGTCGGCGAGAGGAACATCAAAACGGATGCCCAAGCCGTGGAGAAAGTCGCGGTTCTCGTCTCCATCGAAAACGAAGGAGTGCATCACGCGCAGCGCGTCGCCGTCGGCGTGGAGGTATAGGCGCACGACAAAGGGCAGCCAGGCGCGGTCGCGCGTCGTGGATTTGTGACGACCCTCGATGCGGACGACCGCGCGCACGGGGCCTGCTTGCTCGACGACCACCCGTTCGGTTTGTCCTTGGAACAGTTCGGCGGGCGAGACGAGGTCGGGCTGGTCCTTGCGGAGGGAAACGAGCCGGCCATGGCGCGCGACGTCACGGCCGCCGCGGCGGAGGGCGGCGATCAGATGGGGACCGCGGCGCGGGATGACGCAGGTGACGAGACCGTTGTCTATTTCGACGGAGTCCGGGGCCTCCCGGGTGGATACGGCGGCGAGGGGGCTCGCGGGACTCGCCCCCGGGAGAAGGGTGAGGGTGTCGGTTTTGCCGGCGTCGGCGGGGATGGCGTGGGCGCTCCATTTGAGCGATCCGTCGGGCCAGGTGGCGAGGGGCCAGGATTGGACGGGAACCTCGCGACCGGCGGAGTCGCGAAGGCCGAAGGGTGAACCGGCGGGAACGGCGCCGCGCGGCCACGGGACGCCGAGCGTGGAGCCGGGCTGTTCTTCGGGGCGGCTTTCCAGCCAGCGGAGTTGGGCGCGTCCGGGGGCGGCGGCGTTTGCGGCGGCCTTGACGCCGGTCTCGGGCGCAAAGTCGGCCCGGAGGAGGTTGGCCAGCGGAAGCGCGGCGGCGGCGAGGGTGCCGCTTTTGACGAAGGAACGGCGGGTGAGCGGCATGGTGGGGCTATTCCGCGTTTGACGCGGGCAAAGGGGAATGGGCGGTTCCTAGACGCCTGGCGGCGCAGGCGCGTTTCAAACACGAGCGCGAGCCAGGTCCAGGCTTGGTTCAGCCGCAACTGCTCAGGCGAGGTGGAAAACCTCGGTGAGGGAGTGCGCGACGGGGCTGTTGTCCGGATTGGACGGCATCACGTCGCCCATGTGTTTCCACCAGCGCTTGCAGACGTCGGTGTTGGCGATGGCCTGCCAGCGGGCTTCATCCTCGATCTCGGCGTAGGCGAAAAGCTGACGGGTCTCGGGATGGAGATGAATCGAGTAGTTGTGCACGCCGTTGGCGCGGAGCACGTCGGCGAGCTCCTGCCAGATTGGCTGATGGCGACGGGCGTATTCCTTTTCCTGTCCGGCGTTGACGGACATCACGAAGGCTTTGCGGATCATCGGGCGGCGGCGAGGTTGGCGGCGAAAGGAGGAATGGAGGCGAGAGAGGTGCCCTCGCTGAAGGAGCGTCCGAGGTTGGCGGCGAGATCGCGAACGCAAGGGATTTCCGAGCGGAGGGCGGGGTCGTTTTTCCACTCGATGCTGCCTGCGGGAAAGTGTTGGACCTTGCCGGCTTGGTGAAGGGCTTCAACGAGGCGCGTGTGGGCTTCGGCGATCGCGGTGGTGCAGATGAAGGCCGACGGGTCGCCGAGCCGGGCGAGGACGGCGGCGAACATGAGCTGACGGCATTCCTCGGTCGAGGGCAGGGGAAAAACGCGGCGGTGGCCGGCGCTGTCAACGATGACGCAGCGTTGCTCGTGCCACCATTCCGCGCGGCCGGCGGAGCCTCGGATCGAAATCTCGGGCTGGCGGGTTTCTTCGATGGCGTGGCTTACGCCGAACCAGAAGCGGGTGCCGGAGGCGGAGCTGCCGCGGACGACGGCGGTGTCGAACATCTCGATCTCGTGGGCGCGGAAAAGCTCGGCCGACTCGATGGCGACTTGCGCCGACTCGCAGGCCGAGGGGCCGGCGAAAAAGAGCGAGAGATTGACGAAGTGCGCGAAGGCGTTGTTGAGCGGCGAGTCGAGCACGGAAGCCCCGTCGGCGGCGGCGCGACCGGCCCAGTGATTGCGCGAGAAATAGGAACGCGCGCGCGGCCAGAGACCGATCATGCGGATGTCCTCGATGCGTCCGATCACTCCGCTCAGAAGCTGGTTTTTCAGCCAACGCGCCTCAAGCGGGTAGAGATCTTGGAATCCGATGGCAACGAAGCGGCCCGTGGCGGCCTCGGCCTTGCGGATGGCTTCGGCGTCGGCCACGGAACCCGCCAGGGGCTTTTCCACCAAGACATTCATGCCTGCGCGAAGGGCGGCGATGGTCAGACGGGCATGCCACTGAATACCCACGGGAATGCCGCAGAGGTCGACGCGTCCGGCTTCTCGGGCAAAAAAGTCTTCGGAGTTCGTATATATGGTGGCGCCATAGCCCTTCAGCTCCGTCACAAGGTCGGGAACGTCGCTTGCATTTATTACGACAGCGGCAACGAGTTGGATCGCTTTTCGAGCGAGCGCTTCGCGCACGAGTTGCACATAAATGGTGCCATAGCCGGTCACGCCGATAAGCGCGACACGGGGCAGACGAGTGCCAGAAAGGGAAGGCATGATAAAAGGGGTGACCTTGGCCGGATGGGGCAAAAAAAAGCGATAATCCGCTTGTCCAAAGGGGCGACGCACCGCAGGTCTGACAGTCAGAGTTTTACCCCGCCATGTCCGTCCCGTCACTTCGTCAACTCGCGCAGCAACTTGGCCTTTCCCACACCACGGTGTCGGAAGCGCTCCGTGGGAGTCCGAGGGTCAAACCCGCAACGCGAGCCAAGGTGCTGCAGGTCGCGCGCGAGCTCGGCTACCGGCGCAACCCATTGGCGGGGGCATTGATGTCGGAAATGCGTCGTTCCCGGGCCGGGACGTTCCGCGGAGTGTTGTCGGTGTTGGATCTCGATGGGCCGGAGGGGCGGACGCCCGGCGGTGTGCGTTATCATCGCGAATTGACCCGCGGAGCCACGACCCGCGCGGAGGAGCTCGGGTTTAAGGCCGACGCGTTCACGGTCGCGCAGGGCGGACTTTCCCTTGAGCGACTTGATACGATCCTCCAGTCCCGAGGGATCGGCGGGATTTTCCTCCTGCCGGTGCGCGAGACCCCGGATCTGACGCGATTGGATTGGACTCATTTCTCGGGTATCTATGCGGACTACGTCATCGAGCGACCGGGGCTGCACGCGATCTGCCCGGATCACTATCGCGGGATGATGACGGCCCTGGACCGGCTGCGGGCGCTGGGCTATCGGCGCCCGGGCTTGGTCATGTCGGCCGCGCACGATGCGCGCATCTTGCACCGCTGGGAATCGGCCTACCATGCCTACCAGACCCACCACGACGGGATGACCCGGTTGCCACCGCTGATCATGACTTCGCTTAACGAGGCCGACTTTGGCGTATGGTTCCGGACCGTGCACTGCGATGTGGTGTTGGCGCATACTCCTTTGGTTCAGAAATGGATGGAAAACGCGGGGGCGAAGGTGCCCGAGACGCACGGCTTTTGTTGTTTGAACGTCCTCAACAGCACCGATCCCTGCGCAGGGCTGGACCTGCAGCCGGCGTTGCTGGGCGCACGCGGCATGGAGCTCCTGATCGGCCAAGTGCTTCGCAACGAGTGCGGCGCGCCCGACCTGCCGATGACGACGACCGTGCCGGCGGCGTGGGTGGACGGACCGACGCTGCGCAAACATTGACGAGGGCTCCATCATGCACGGCTTAGGAGCGCGATTTTGCATGGCGGTGTTCTTTCTGGGCGGCGCGCTCGCGTGTGCGGCGCAAGAAGCCGATCCCCGCCAGGTGATTGTCGACGACGCGTGGAGCGGAGCGCGCGGGTGCCATTTTTCGGGTCGGCTGGTTGAGCGGAGGGCATTGGGTGAGGAGGCCCGCGGCGCCGGAAAACGTTTTTACCACAACACGCGGCTTCTGCTCACGAGTGGCGAAGAAGGCTTCGTCACCTGGCGCGCGGCGGGCACCGAATGGACCACGCGGGCGGATGACGACGGCTACTGGACACTGGCGATGAATCCCGCGCCGGTCTTCCCACCGGGCTGGCATAGGATCGAGACCGAGCCGGAGCGGAGCAGCGAAGCCGGGCTGCTGGTCGTGGATCCGAGGAATCGACTAGGGCTCATTTCCGACATGGATGACACGATCGTGGTGAGCGACGTGCTGCAAAAACGCGTGTTGCTGAAAAACAGCCTGGCCTTGGCGCCGGAGGAGCGCGTGCCGGTGCCCGGCATGGCGGAGCTCTACCGAAAGCAGTTGGCGAAGAATCCCGCTCCCGAGTCGTCGGCGATATTCTACGTGTCGGCCTCGCCGCGCCAGCTGACCGACAACCTGCGGGCGTTTCTGCGGGCAAACGATTTTCCCCGCGGCGTGCTGCGCCTGAAGGAGCTTTCCGAAGCGAGCGAGGATTCGCTGACCGGCGATCAGCGCGCTTACAAGCGGCGGATTCTCGGCGAGATACTCGAGGCGTTTCCCCAAGTTCGCTTCGCTCTTTTCGGGGACGATGGGGAGCAGGACCCCGAGATCTACGCCGAGCTGCAGGAGCGTTTCCCCGGCCGGATCGAAGGCGTGTGGATACGCCGCGTGCATCCGGACGCGAAGCGGGCGCGATTTGCGGGGCAGGCGGATTTGGGCGAACTTCTGTCGCAATGAGCAGCGGCCACCTGCGGATCGTTACCTGGAACATCGCGCACGGACGCGGGCTGCGGCCGATCCAGGGCTTTCAAACCAAACGCTCGATGCAGGCGCACCTGCGACGGATCGCGGCGCTGCTGGTGAAGATGGACGCGGACGTGGTCGCGTTGCAGGAGATCGACCAAGACTCGAGCTGGGCGGGCAACTTCGACCATCTCGCGTATTTGAGGGAGCACACGGGCCACGGCCATGCGCTGCATGGGGTGACGACGAGGCGCGAGGGGATTTTCAACCTGTGTTACGGCAACGCGTTTTTGTCGCGTCACGCGCTGGAGGAGGGCGAGGCGGTGGCCTTCGGAAAACAGACCTTGGGCGAGAAAGGATTCTTGTTCGCGGAGATCACCATCGCGGGGAAGCGCGTGCCGTTGATAAACCTGCACCTGCACTATCGTTCGCGACAGGCGCGGATGGATCAGGTGGGCCAGGTGTTTCGATATCTCGCGCAGCGGCACAACGCGCGGTCGCCCTATTGGAGCGTCCCGCCGATCGTCTGCGGCGACTTCAACACCTCGGGCAAGGCGAGCGACGCCACCGCGGGACTTTTGGCGGAGCTCGACTATTTCGGGGCCTACGGCCTGCACCCGCAAGGCGGCCGGACCTTCCCGTCACCGCTGCCGACACGCCTGTTGGATTTTGTGCTGGTGCCGGCGGAGATGCGCGTGGCGCGCTGCGAGATCGTGCGATCCTGGCTCAGCGATCACCGGCCGGTCGTCGCCGAAATCGCGCTTGGGTGAGCGCCCGGGGCGCCGCGCCAGGCAACTGATGGCGGCCCGGGCGGAGGCTCAAAGAAGCGTCTCCTGCGCGGCGCCGCCGAGCGGCTTGAGGCCGACGGCGTGGTAGCCCTTCGGAGTGAGCATGCGGCCCTGCGGGGTGCGTTGGAGGTAACCTTCCTGGATGAGGAAGGGTTCGTGAACCTCCTCGAGCGTGTCGGCTTCCTCGCTCACGGCCATGGCGACGGTGCCGAGGCCCACCGGGCCGCCGCGGTAGTTTTCGGCCATGATGCGGAGGATGCGCTTGTCCA